>NZ_CP070502.1:1854375-2163437 GCF_018309085.1 Sporosarcina sp. Marseille-Q4063
TTTACCTGATCTTCACTTACGTCATTATGCAAATCGGTAGCATATTTTTAGTCAAGCCGATTTTTCAATACTTTAAAGGAAATCCAAGTTTAACTACACAACATGCTGAATATCATGGAATTGCATGGTCACTCTTTACAGCTAATACACTAGCTGCAATCATCTTCCTTCTATTAATTTTCACACGAAAGAAATTCTTTCATGTGTTTAAAGGCAAACCTGCTTCAGTGGGGAGCACAATTTTATGGGGAGTCATCGGCTTTTTCCTCGCACTTTTCGGACAAATGGCTGCGGCCTTTATCGAACAACTAATCGGCATTGAACCCGGTTCAGAAAACACAGCTTTTCTATCTGAAATCGCTAAAGTATCTCCCATTATCATCATTTGCATTGTCATATTCGCACCACTGTTAGAGGAAATTGTTTTCAGACGAGTGATCTTCGGAGGTCTTTATCAAAAAACCAATTTCATCATTGCCGCTTTAATCAGTGGACTCATATTCGCGGCAGTCCATGGCGAACTCCAACATACGCTCATTTACTTGGCACCGGGACTTGTTTTCTCTTTCGTCTACTATAAAACTAAAAGATTGATCACACCGATGATTTCACATTTATTAATGAACGGCCTTGTTGTCACCGTCCAGCTTAATTATGAAAAACTTGAGCAACTACAGAATATGCATCAATCTTTCATTACATTCCTATTAGGATGAAAAAAAGTCTTCCACCCGATAATTCGGTTGGAAGACTTTTTATTGTGGTGAATCTTGATTTTGAACTTCTTCAATTTGTCGTTGCTGTTCCGCCTTTAAATACTTTCGATAACCAAAGCGGGAAATAACAATACTAAACTCGTAAAGTATAAACAGCGGGACCGTCACAAATAAATGCGACATTAAGTCAGGCGGTGTAATGAATGCCGCAACAACGAATAAACCAAAGTATGCATATTTTCGTATTTTCACAAGGATTGATGGATTTAATAAACCTAACCGGGCTAAAAATACAATAACAACCGGCAATTGAAAAACAATCCCAAATGGAATCGTAATTTGAAATAAAAAATTAAAGTATTCATTAATACCAATTGTCTGTGTGATACCTAGGTCCATCGATAACGCCATCATGAATTTTATGACGTATGGAAGCAAGACAAAATAAGCGAACGAAATACCGCCAAGCAAAAGTAAAAAGGCGTATGGAATATAACTCAACGTCGCACGTCGTTCTGGTTCATGCAGACCGGGAGAAATAAAGGACCACATTTGGTACATAAGGATTGGAGATATGATGACTATGGCAATAAAGAAAACTACTTTCAAAAAAATCAACATCGGATCGATTACATTAAATGCATTCAATGTGATTTCTCTTGCTTCCCCATGAAGCTGAAGAAATCGAATAAGTGGTTTCGCAAGAAAAAAACTACCTATGATTGCTACAACAAAGAAAACGACAATCACTATCAGCCGTTTTCTCAATTCATCTATATGTTCAATGATTGTCAAATTATTATCGTTCATCGGACTAACATCCTAACTCACTTCTGTTCTTCTTCGTTCTTTTCCACTTTCTTAACTTCGTCATTGTCATTGACGAGTCCCTGTGTCGCGTTTTTAAATTCACGCAATGAAGAACCGAATGCTTTTCCAATCTCTGGCAACTTCTTTGGACCAAACACAAGCAATGCAATAACTGCAATTAGAATAAGGCTCACAGCACCTGGCATCATCCTTGGACACCTCCTATTTAAGAGTTGGTAAACGTATTACCTTATCGTTAGGGATTAAACCAGTCCCTCTTACTTATTAACATTTTACACTAAAGCCGCCCATATTGCTATAATAGGGCTATTACAATTGTGAATCTTTAAGGTCATTTTTCATGAAATAAATAAGCGTCTGTAATTCTACAGATAAATCAATTGTATGGACGCGAACTTCTTCTGGCACTGCAAGGCGTACCGGAGTAAAGTTTAAAATGCCTTTAATCCCATAGTCGACTAATTCGTCTGTAACACTTTGCGCAACGCCAGATGGCAATGTTAGGATAACAAGTTCGATTCCCTTCTCTTTCAGCTTCTCTTCAGCCACTATTGGATGATAAACAGGAATGCCGCTTACCGTTTTCCCCTCAACTGGAGCCTTAGTATCAAATGCCATTACGATACGTGTGTTATGGTTTTTATGAAAATTATATTTTAAAAAAGCACTTCCTAAACTTCCGACCCCGAATAGGGCGACATCAGTTTCTTCGTCTTGATCGAGAATCGTGCGAAAAAAATCAACTAAATAGTCGACATCGTATCCGTATCCTTTTCTACCGAGTGCCCCAAAATAAGAAAAATCTCTCCGTATTGTCGCAGCATCGATTTTCATCGCTTCGCTTAATTCGCTAGACGAAACACGCTTTTTGTTAGCGTTTGCAAAGTTTTGAAGAAATCTATAATAAAGAGGCAAGCGTTTTGACGTTGCCTGTGGAATCTTAGGCATTTCCTCTGACATTCTACCCCTCCTACACGTCCTTAAAGCCTATTCTATCGTATCTTAATTGCTGTTTATTGTAAAGCTGACCATTGCGCGCGCGGCGTTGTTCTATTAGACTAGAGTAGAATGAGGTGTATTATAATGATTGTTTTACAAGTCAACGCTTTAACTAAATCATTTTCTGGAACGACCATATTAGATAATGTTCAACTCGAAGTACATCAACGCGACCGTGTTGCCCTTGTCGGACGAAACGGCGCTGGAAAATCGACCTTACTAAAAATTATCGCGGGTGAAATGGCTGCCGATTCAGGCGATTTAATTATTCCAAAGAACATACGGATTGGATACTTGGAACAACATTCCGGCATCGATTCCTCTTTAACAGTTTGGGATGAAATGATGACCGTTTTTGAACCCCTCCGAGTAATGGAAAGACGAATCCGTTCCCTCGAAGAACAGATGGCCGATCCAGCAATCTTTTCAAATAGCATTGAATTCGAACGCGTTTCGACTGAATACGATGAATTACAAACTGAGTTCAGTAATTCCAAAGGCTATCAGTACGAAGCAGATACTCGATCAGTGCTTCACGGCATGAGGTTTTATCCAGAGGATTATACAAAACAGGTTAACCTTTTATCCGGTGGTCAAAAAACGAGACTTGCACTCGCAAAAATGTTATTAAGCAGTCCGGATTTGTTAATTTTAGACGAACCGACAAACCATCTTGATATTGAAACGCTTAGTTGGTTAGAAAAATACCTTGTTAATTACGAGGGTGCATTGTTGATTGTCTCGCATGACCGTTATTTCCTTGATGAAATTGTTACTATTGTTTATGAAGTTTCAAGACATAAAGTAGCAAAATACCTTGGCAACTATAGCGCCTATCTAAGCGAAAAAGCTAAAAACTACGAACGTGATTTAAAGATGTACGAGAGAGAAGCAAGTGAACGTGCGAATCTCGAAGACTTTATTCAACGAAATATTGCACGCGCTTCGACATCCAAAATGGCCCAAAGTCGTCGTAAAATGTTGGAACGAACGAATTGGATGGAATCCCCCGACGGTGATGAAAAGTCAGCCAACTTTACCTTTTCTGTCGATCGTCCAAGCGGAAACGATGTCCTTGCGGTAGATAATTTAGCAATCGGGTATGATAACGGACCTGTTTCGGAAAATCTGAACCTACGTGTGTATAAAGGTGATCGAATTGCATTAATTGGCCCCAATGGCGTCGGCAAATCGACTTTACTGAAAACTATAGTTAAAAGACAAACTGAACTTGCAGGCGAAATAAGATACGGGACAAATGTTCAATTTGGTTATTATGATCAAGAACAGGCCACCCTAGCCGGCAATGATACCGTCTTGGAGGAACTATGGAGCGAATGGCCGATGATGAATGAGAAAGACATACGCAGCGTTCTAGGCCGCTTTCTTTTCACTGGAGATGACGCTGGAAAACCAGTGACGTCATTGTCCGGCGGAGAAAAGGCACGGCTTTCTCTTGCGAAATTGATGCTTAAGAAGTCGAACACGCTCATATTGGACGAGCCAACAAACCACTTGGATTTGGATAGTAAAGAAATACTTGAAAATGCATTAGATGATTTTCCTGGCACAATTCTCTTTGTGTCTCATGATCGGTATTTCATTAATCGCCTAGCGACAAAAGTAATCGACATCGGTCCCCAGGGTGCTGTTGAATATTTGGGAGACTACGATTACTACGTGGAAAAGAAACAAGAACAAGAAGAACTTCTTGCTGAAAAGGAAAGAGCCTTAGTAAACAAACCGCCAGTTGCAAATAAACAGGATGACGATCGTGAAATAAAACGGCAAGAACGAAGACTAACGCGTGCAATCGCTGAAATTGAGGATGAAATTACAGCTCTTGATGAACGTATTGCATCTTTCCAAGAAGAACTGTCAAATCCTGAATATGCGGACAATCATGTAAAGCTCATGGAAATTCAAAAAAACATCGATAATTTGCAAGCTGAACATGACGAAAAAGCGGAAAACTGGCTCACTTTGCAAGAACAACTTGAACATTTATAAAAAGATAATAGGGTCAAATAAATAGTCATCTTCATGCAATATTATGAGATGGCTATTTGTTTTCCTAAAATAACATGTGAATATCCCCAATCAAGTTGTAAACTTCTCCACAACCTTATCCACAGCATAAACACTTTCAAAACAACCATGGTATGCACTTTCCCACACTTTCCACAGATTTTTATTTTATTACACACAAAGTTATCCCATCATGTTTGTCATTAAATTAACAACTAAATTAGTTGTCAACAAGTTATGCACAACCTGTTCATAAGTACGAATGTTCCTCTTGACAAAGGAAGAAACTTGTTTCTTCTCTGCGAAAAAGCAAAAATAAAAACGTGGAAATTGTCTGAAAAGACATTCTCCACGTTTTGCTATTTATTCCATGAAACAAGCTCCATTCCAGGTCTTCCATTCATCGATAATGTACCTCGCACTCCGCTACTAAACATTGAAGATCCCGCGGCAGCTATCATTGCAGCATTATCTGTACAAAGTGATATAGGTGGAACATAAAAAGGAATATTAAGTTCCATAAATTTTGCTTCAAGGGATGTACGCAGCTCTTTGTTCGCAGCGACACCACCCGCAGCTATAACTTGCTTAACATTAAATTCTTTAGCAGCACGCACTGTTTTTGTCGTCAGCACATCAACGACACTTGCTTGAAATCCTGCCGCTACATGTTGCGGATTTACATGTTCACCGCGCTGATCTAAATTGTGTTTATAGTTAATAACTGATGACTTGAGTCCACTAAAACTAAAATCGTATGATTCAGGTTCAAGCCATGCTCTTGGAAATTCAATTTCCCCGTCGCTTTCTGTAGCTAAACGGTCAATTTCCGGTCCTCCCGGATAAGGCAACCCAAGTACACGAGCAACTTTATCATAGGCTTCTCCAGCTGCGTCGTCACGCGTCTCTCCAATCAATTCAAACGAGCCATGTTCTTTCATAAGAACAAGCTCAGTGTGACCACCCGAAACGATTAGAGCGAGCAAAGGAAATTCCATCGGTTGGATAAGTTGGTTAGCATATATATGCCCTGCTATATGATGCACCCCGACAATTGGCAGTTGATTTGCGAAAGCAAATGCCTTTGCCGCATTAATACCGATAAGTAATGCCCCTACTAGACCCGGTCCTTCTGTCACCGCAACTGCATCTAGATCCTTTGGTTGCAATTCAGCAATTTGTAGCGCTTCTTCTATCACTAATGTAATTTGCTCAACATGATGTCTAGAAGCAATTTCCGGAACAACGCCGCCAAATCGTTTTTGGCTTTTTATTTGAGACGCAACTACATTAGATACGATTTCTGTTCCATTTTTAATAACAGAAGCGGCAGTCTCATCACAACTCGTTTCAATCCCTAATATATACAAATCTTTTTTCACTATAATTCCACCCACATGACGAGGGCATCTTCGCCGTCGTCGCTATAATAGTTTTTACGTATGCCGCCTTCTTGGAAGCCAAGCTTACGATACAAGTTTTGCGCAGTATGGTTGCTAACTCGAACTTCCAACGTCATTAACTTTACATCCATTTCTTCACAAAGAGCAATAGCCTCTCGCATTAAGCCTTCACCGATTTTACAACCTCTTAAACGTTTCAAAACCGCTACATTCGTAATATGACACTCATCTAAGACAATCCACATTCCACAATGACCAATTACCTGGTCATTTTCCAATGCAACGATATAATGAGCATAATTATTACCAGTCATCTCATGTTCGAAAATTTCCTGTGTCCACGGAACCGTGAACGATTCCTCTTCAATAGTTACTACCGACGGAATATCGGCTTTTACCATTTCACGGTAAGAAATTTCTTTAACCACGTTCATGTTCCTTTCCCTGCGCTTTCAACCAATTTGCCTCAGCTTCAGCAATTCGGCGATATTCGGGAACGAAATTATGAATATCCACTTCCTCTTCAAACTGCTGTGCCGTATGGATGAGAGAAGATGCACGCGGTAAATTGAACTGGATCGGAGCAAATACTGCTTGGTCTGCAAGCTCGTCAATCAATTGATCTTTATGCAATGACGTATCTTTTCCAATAAACAAAACTGGATATTTAAATGACTTCAACTTTCCAATTAATTCTTCAAGTGAAAAATGTCCATCTTCAATTACTGTGGTTAACTTCCCATTTTCAAATCGGTAAGCACCAGCATACACATTATTTCTCCGTGCATCTACAATTGGACAAAGGATGCCTTCAAAATATAGAGCATTTGCAGCGAGCGCTTTTAAACTAGAAACCCCAACTAGCGGTTTATTAAGCGTCCATGCAAGCGTTTTGGCAATCGTTACGCCTATTCGCACACCTGTATAAGAACCCGGTCCTTCAGATACTGCGATTGCGTGAATATCTGAAGGAGCAATATTCGCTTTTTTAAAAACTTCATCGATTGCTGGCATCGCTCGAAGTGAATGGTTGATTGCCATAGAAGAGTTTTCTTCAATCAGTATTTCACCATCTTTCACGACAGCAATAGAAAGTGGCGTATTTGCTGTATCTATTCCAAGCCAAATCATATACTTAACCCCTCACAAATCTTTTCATAATGTTCACCTAGTGGTTTAACAGTAATTATACGTTTCGTATTTCCAGCATGAACAATTTCAATTTCTAGCCGATTCTTAGGTAATTCTTCTTCAATTAAATGAGCCCATTCAATAACCGTCACGGCATCCCCATAAAACAATTCTTCCCAACCAAGATCTTCATCACTTCCGGCCAGACGATAGACATCCAAATGATTGAACGGAAAGTTTCCTTCGTATTGTTTTAATATCGTAAACGTAGGACTACTAACAGTCCGCGTAATTCCGATTGCTTTTGCGAATGCCTGTGTAAAAGCTGTTTTTCCAGCTCCCAAATCGCCTTCTAATGTAATGACATCAGGAGGGGATACAAGTATAGCAAGATTTCTGGCAAGCTGTTCCGTTTCCTTAAGGGAATGAACGGTAAATTGTTTTTTCATTTTTTTATTTCCTTTCGAGTAGTTCACTCCGCTTATCTTCTTTAATTGTACAGAAAATAATTTCCATCGGAAAGCGTTCATGCTTGAAAAAACTAAAAACAAAAAACCGACTCCGGAATAAATCCCGTAATCGGTTCTATGTTTTAAATTAATTGACGGTCCCGACGGGAATCGAACCCGCGATCTCCTGCGTGACAGGCAGGCATGTTAACCGCTACACCACGGGACCTTAGTATGTATAGGAAGGGAATTAACCCTATCCCTTTTTCATTTCCATAAATCGAGGTTTCTTGATTGCATTTATTGTTTATTTGATCAATCTTTACCTGTTAACGAAATGAAGAAATTTGCCTGGCAACGTCCTACTCTTGCAGGGGGAAGCCCCCAACTACCATCGGCGCTGAAGAGCTTAACTTCCGTGTTCGGTATGGGAACGGGTGTGACCTCTTCGCTATCGCCGCCAGACTTGAGCTTGTTCGCTCAAAACCGGATAAAACGAATAATTTTTTCACAAATCAGGGTCAATCAAACCCTTTTAACTTGAATAGGTTAAGTCCTCGATCAATTAGTATCCGTCAGCTACGTACGTCGCCGCACTTACACCCCGGACCTATCAACCTCATCTTCTCTGAGGGATCTTACTTACTTGCGTAATGGGAAATCTCATCTTGAAGGGGGCTTCATGCTTAGATGCTTTCAGCATTTATCCCGTCCACACGTAGCTACCCAGCGATGCCTTTGGCAAGACAACTGGTACACCAGCGGTGTGTCCATCCCGGTCCTCTCGTACTAAGGACAGCTCTTCTCAAATTTCCTGCGCCCGCGACGGATAGGGACCGAACTGTCTCACGACGTTCTGAACCCAGCTCGCGTACCGCTTTAATGGGCGAACAGCCCAACCCTTGGGACCGACTACAGCCCCAGGATGCGATGAGCCGACATCGAGGTGCCAAACCTTCCCGTCGATGTGGACTCTTGGGGAAGATAAGCCTGTTATCCCCGGGGTAGCTTTTATCCGTTGAGCGATGGCCCTTCCATGCGGAACCACCGGATCACTAAGCCCGTCTTTCGACCCTGCTCGACTTGTAGGTCTCGCAGTTAAGCTCCCTTATGCCTTTGCACTCTACGAATGATGTCCAACCATTCTGAGGGAACCTTTGGGCGCCTCCGTTACTCTTTAGGAGGCGACCGCCCCAGTCAAACTGCCCGCCTGACACTGTCTCCTGCCCCGATAAGGGGCATGGGTTAGAATTCCAATACAGTCAGGGTAGTATCCCACCAACGCCTCCTCCGAAGCTGGCGCTCCGGAATCTCAGGCTCCTACCTATCCTGTACAGACTGCATCAGAATTCAATATCAGGTTGCAGTAAAGCTCCACGGGGTCTTTCCGTCCTGTCGCGGGTAACCTGCATCTTCACAGGTACTATAATTTCACCGAGTCTCTCGTTGAGACAGTGCCCAAATCGTTACGCCTTTCGTGCGGGTCGGAACTTACCCGACAAGGAATTTCGCTACCTTAGGACCGTTATAGTTACGGCCGCCGTTTACTGGGGCTTCAATTGGAAGCTTCGCTTGCGCTAACCTCTCCTCTTAACCTTCCAGCACCGGGCAGGCGTCAGCCCCTATACTTCACCTTGCGGTTTTGCAGAGACCTATGTTTTTGCTAAACAGTCGCTTGGGCCTATTCACTGCGGCTCTCTCAGGCTTTAACACCTTACCAGAGCACCCCTTCTCCCGAAGTTACGGGGTCATTTTGCCGAGTTCCTTAACGAGAGTTCTCTCGATCACCTTAGGATTCTCTCCTCGCCTACCTGTGTCGGTTTGCGGTACGGGCACCTCCCGCCTCACTAGAGGCTTTTCTTGGCAGCGTGAAATCAGGGACTCCGGGGATAATTCCCCTTGCTATCACAGCTCAATGTTATAGAAACGGGATTTTCCTCGTTTCACACCTTACTGCTTAGACGCGCATAACCAACAGCGCGCTCACCCTATCCTACTGCGTCCCCCCATTGTTCAAACGGCGGGGAGGTGGTACAGGAATATCAACCTGTTGTCCATCGTCTACGCCTTTCGGCCTCGACTTAGGTCCCGACTAACCCTGAGCGGACGAGCCTTCCTCAGGAAACCTTAGGCATTCGGTGGAAGGGATTCTCACCCTTCTTTCGCTACTCATACCGGCATTCTCACTTCTAGGCGCTCCACCAGTCCTTACGGTCTGACTTCAACGCCCCTAGAACGCTCTCCTACCACTGACACCAAAGGTGTCAATCCACAGTTTCGGTAATCCGTTTAGCCCCGGTACATTTTCGGCGCGGCGCCACTCGACCAGTGAGCTATTACGCACTCTTTAAATGGTGGCTGCTTCTAAGCCAACATCCTGGTTGTCTGGGCAACGCCACATCCTTTTCCACTTAACGGATATTTGGGGACCTTAACTGGTGGTCTGGGTTGTTTCCCTCTCGACTACGAATCTTATCACCCGCAGTCTGACTCCCAAACATAAATCTTCGGCATTCGGAGTTTGTCTGAATTCGGTAACCCGGGATGGGCCCCTAGTCCAAACAGTGCTCTACCTCCGAGATTCTAACGTTTGAGGCTAGCCCTAAAGCTATTTCGGAGAGAACCAGCTATCTCCAGGTTCGATTGGAATTTCACCGCTACCCACACCTCATCCCCGCATTTTTCAACATACGTGGGTTCGGGCCTCCAGTAAGTGTTACCTTACCTTCACCCTGGACATGGGTAGATCACCTGGTTTCGGGTCTACGACCCCATACTAAATCGCCCTATTCAGACTCGCTTTCGCTGCGGCTCCGCATTCACTGCTTAACCTTGCATGGAATCAGTAACTCGCCGGTTCATTCTACAAAAGGCACGCCATCACTCGTGATCAATTCCGAAGAAAAAATCAACGGAGCTCTGACTACTTGTAGGCACACGGTTTCAGGATCTATTTCACTCCCCTTCCGGGGTGCTTTTCACCTTTCCCTCACGGTACTGGTTCACTATCGGTCACTAGGAAGTATTTAGCCTTGGGAGATGGTCCTCCCGGATTCCAACGGAATTTCACGTGTTCCGTCGTACTCAGGATACACTCTGGAGAGAATGAACTTTCGACTACGGGGCTTTTACCCACTACGGCGGACCTTTCCAGGTCGCTTCGTCTAATTCATTCCTTTGTAACTCCGTATAGAGTGTCCTACAACCCCAGGAAGCAAGCTTCCTGGTTTGGGCTATTCCCGTTTCGCTCGCCGCTACTCAGGGAATCGATTTTTCTTTCTCTTCCTCCGGATACTTAGATGTTTCAGTTCTCCGGGTTTGCCTCAAGTACGCTATGTATTCACGTACATGTACTACCCCATTACGGGCAGTGGGTTTCCCCATTCGGAAATCTCTGGATCAAAGCTTACTTACAGCTCCCCAGAGCATATCGGTGTTAGTGCCGTCCTTCTTAGGCTCCTAGTGCCAAGGCATCCGCCGTGCGCCCTTTCTAACTTAACCTAAAATATTCATCAGTTTCCATCGCGTTTGAATGCTCTGGTCACTGTTAAATACTTTTCTTGAACACGACTAGACAGCGATGTAAAGTCAATGTTCATTAAAAAGGTATTGCATTGTCAATTACAAATGTAATCGACTCGATTGATTACTTGATTTGTTACTCTTAATATTGTTTTATCCAGTTTTCAAAGAACAAGTTTTGAAAGTTCATAATTTATCAAGTGAAAAACACTTAATAAACTTAATGAGCCTTCAAAACTGAACGCAAAACGTCAAGTTGCAGATATAATCTGCATTCCGAATGTTGAAAGGTCAAACACGAAGTGTTTTCGCTCTCGAACATAATCCTTAGAAAGGAGGTGATCCAGCCGCACCTTCCGATACGGCTACCTTGTTACGACTTCACCCCAATCATCTGTCCCACCTTCGGCGGCTGGCTCCCAAAAGGGTTACCTCACCGACTTCGGGTGTTACAAACTCTCGTGGTGTGACGGGCGGTGTGTACAAGACCCGGGAACGTATTCACCGTGGCATGCTGATCCACGATTACTAGCGATTCCGGCTTCATGCAGGCGAGTTGCAGCCTGCAATCCGAACTGGGAACGGTTTTATGGGATTAGCTCCCCCTCGCGGGTTGGCAACCCTCTGTACCGTCCATTGTAGCACGTGTGTAGCCCAGGTCATAAGGGGCATGATGATTTGACGTCATCCCCACCTTCCTCCGGTTTATCACCGGCAGTCACCTTAGAGTGCCCAACTGAATGCTGGCAACTAAGGTTAAGGGTTGCGCTCGTTGCGGGACTTAACCCAACATCTCACGACACGAGCTGACGACAACCATGCACCACCTGTCACCGCTGTCCCCGAAGGGAAAGGCATATCTCTATGCCGGGCAGCGGGATGTCAAGACCTGGTAAGGTTCTTCGCGTAGCTTCGAATTAAACCACATGCTCCACCGCTTGTGCGGGTCCCCGTCAATTCCTTTGAGTTTCAGCCTTGCGGCCGTACTCCCCAGGCGGAGTGCTTAATGCGTTTGCTCCAGCACTAAGGGGCGGAAACCCCCTAACACTTAGCACTCATCGTTTACGGCGTGGACTACCAGGGTATCTAATCCTGTTTGCTCCCCACGCTTTCGCGCCTCAGCGTCAGTTACAGACCAGAAAGCCGCCTTCGCCACTGGTGTTCCTCCACATCTCTACGCATTTCACCGCTACACGTGGAATTCCGCTTTCCTCTTCTGTACTCAAGCCTTTCAGTTTCCAATGACCTTCCACGGTTGAGCCGTGGGCTTTCACATCAGACTTAAAAGGCCGCCTGCGCGCGCTTTACGCCCAATAATTCCGGACAACGCTTGCCACCTACGTATTACCGCGGCTGCTGGCACGTAGTTAGCCGTGGCTTTCTAATGAGGTACCGTCAAGGTACGGGCAGTTACTCCCGTACTTGTTCTTCCCTCACAACAGAGTTTTACGATCCGAAAACCTTCTTCACTCACGCGGCATTGCTCCATCAGACTTTCGTCCATTGTGGAAGATTCCCTACTGCTGCCTCCCGTAGGAGTCTGGGCCGTGTCTCAGTCCCAGTGTGGCCGATCACCCTCTCAGGTCGGCTACGCATCGTCGCCTTGGTAGGCCGTTATCCCACCAACTAGCTAATGCGCCGCGGGCCCATCCTGCAGTGACAGCGTAAGCCGTCTTTCAGAGTTTGTTCATGCGAACAAACTGATTATTCGGTATTAGCCCCGGTTTCCCGGAGTTATCCCCATCTGCAGGGCAGGTTGCCCACGTGTTACTCACCCATCCGCCGCTAACATTATAAGAAGCAAGCTCCTTATAATGTTCGCTCGACTTGCATGTATTAGGCATGCCGCCAGCGTTCGTCCTGAGCCAGGATCAAACTCTCCATAATAGAGAAACTTGAATAGCTCGAGTTTCATTTTGCTGACTTCGAATCCGAAGATTCGTTTTTGTTTCGACTTAACGAAACGTTATATCTTGACGTTTTGCTGTTCAGTTTTCAAGGTTCATATACGTTAATTCCTCGCTGCATCTCAACAGCAACTTTTCTAATATAACATCCACAAAGCATAATGTCAACAACTATCTTCAAAGTTTGTTTTTAATTAATAAAATTTGGAGCGAGTGAAGGGAATCGAACCCTCATCATCAGCTTGGAAGGCTGAGGTTTTGCCATTAAACTACACTCGCATTATAAGTTAACGCGCCCGGAAGAATTCGAATCCACAACCTTCTGATCCGTAGTCAGACGCTCTATCCAATTGAGCTACGGGCGCTCTGTTAGAGTTGTTAGCAAGGAAATAATGCATTCCTTATATTTGGTGCGGTAAAGAGGATTTGAACCTCCACAGGGTTAACCCCTACTAGGCCCTCAACCTAGCGCGTCTGCCGTTCCGCCACTACCGCATTATTTTAGCGACAATCTTTATTATATAGCATACTAGCAATTTGTCAACATTTATTTTTCATCATAAGTGTGATGAGCCATACAGGATTCGAACCTGTGACCCTCTGATTAAAAGTCAGATGCTCTACCAACTGAGCTAATGGCTCTTGATTATATATGGATAAATTCTTCGCAACTCATTCATTTTACTTGAACTGCCTTCGGCGTTTCTCGCAAGTTTATTTAAATGATTCACATTCAATTAAATTGGCTGGGGTAGCTGGATTCGAACCAACGAATAACGGAGTCAAAGTCCGTTGCCTTACCGCTTGGCTATACCCCAATACTTTTACAACTAAACATCAATTCTTATTGTGGTGTTTTATACCGTTTCTATACTATAGAATAAAACATTAATTATTTCAAATGTAGAATACTTTTCCGGCAAACCTATTTTCGATAAGACCCTCGAAAATATGCCTCAATATCAAAACTTAGTTTTGATAGGAACTTCTAGGTAGAATTTTGAAAGCGAAGTGCGCTTTCGAAATTCTTTTCCGGCAAACCTTTTTTCGATAAGACCCTCGAAAATATGCCTCAATATCAAAACTTAGTTTTGATAAGTAATTCTAGGAGGAAACTTGGAACGCTTTGCGTTTCAAGTTTCTTTAATGACCCCTACGGGATTCGAACCCGTGATACCGCCGTGAAAGGGCGGTGTCTTAACCGCTTGACCAAGGGGCCTCGTTTTAAATAGATATAAATATAACGGCTAATTCATTCTTGCAATATATTGTTTTCCTAAGCCGACCTTTATTATTATAGACAGGTTGTTGGCTTTCGTCAACCCTTTATTTGTTTTTCTTTAAAAACATTAAAAAACAATGTTAGACCGCGTTTTACACGGCCTAACTGTTTTCCATTTACTTATTGATTTGTATCGAAATAGCTCCAGCACATTTTCCGCATCGGTACTTCTGCACGTTTACTCTTCTTTTTCGTTTATATTTCAGCTTGCATGATTCACATTCGTATATATAGAAGGAAGTTGATTTTTTATTTTGTGCAGCAAGCGGTTTACAAAATCTTGGGGAAGATGTTTCATTTAATAACTTCCGAAAATCCTCGTCCCGATGTCTGTATCCCTTTCCTTCTAGATGGAGGTGATAATGACAAAGTTCGTGTTTGATTACACCGACGAGTTCATCCATTCCATGGACTTTAAATACTAATGGGTTAATTTCGATTGTATGGTCTGCGAGCATATAACGGCCGCCTGTTGTACGTAATCGCGGATTATGCTTCGCTTGATGAAGGAACGGCTTTTTAAATACGTCAATGGAAATTGTCTTGACGAGCGTCTGTAATTCCTCATTCGTCATTACAATCCCTCCATTTAATCGTTAGTTTTTTTCGGTGGAATCATCGTTAAAGCAATTCTACCTTTTTCCCGGTCAACCGAATCCACCCATACGGTAACAATATCTCCGGATGCAACAACATCTAATGGATGTTTAACGAATCCTTTTTTCATTTTGGAAATATGAACGAGCCCATCTTCGGTAACGCCGATATCAACAAAAGCACCGAAGTCAACAACGTTTCTCACAGTTCCTTGCATTTCAAGTCCCTCGTAAAGATCTTTTGCATCAAGAATATCCGCTTTCAATAGCGGTTGTGGATAATCGTCACGCGGGTCTCTATTTGGCCTTTGTAAAGTTTCAATAATATCTTTCAAGGTGACTTCACCAACGTCAAGCTCAGTTGTCAATTCCTTAATGTTTAATTCGGATAGCGCTTCGGCCGCTTCCTTTTTCCCTAAAGATTCTTTCTTTACTTGCGCCTTTTCCAAAATGAGTTCTGCTACCTTATAACTCTCAGGGTGAATTCCTGTAGAATCGAATGGATCCTTCGCTTCTGGTACACGCAAGAAACCAATAGCCTGCTCGTATGTTTTCGCACCTAAACGAGGAACTTTTTTCAGTTCGTTTCTTTTCGTGTAGAGACCATTCTCTTCTCTCGATTTAACGATGTTTTCCGCGACTGTTTTTGAAAGACCCGCTACGTATTGAAGCAGTGATGAAGATGCTGTGTTGACGTTAACGCCGACCCTGTTAACAGCTGTTTCAACGACAAAAGTAAGGGAATCAGACAGTTTTCTTTTCGCTACGTCATGCTGGTATTGACCTACGCCAACAGAACCTGGATCAATCTTAACGAGCTCGGATAATGGATCTTGTAATCTCCGCGCAATTGAAACCGCGCTTCGTTCTTCGACTTGAAGGTCCGGAAATTCTTCTCTCGCCTGTTCTGACGCTGAATATACACTTGCGCCCGCTTCGTTTACAATAACGTACGAAACGCCGGCTCGTCCCTCTTTTAAACAATCCGCGATGAACATTTCCGTTTCACGGGACGCCGTACCATTTCCGATTGCTATAATCGAAATTGGATATTTCTCCAATATATTTATGATTGCGCGCTTCGATTTTTCTTTTTCCGGTCTTGGTGGATGCGGAAAAATAACGGAGACTTCAAGTAGTTTTCCTGTTTCATCTACAACAGCAAGTTTACATCCGGAACGAAAAGCAGGGTCTACGCCAAGTACAAAGTTCCCTTTTAGAGGCGGCTGGAGTAAAAGGCTTTTCAGGTTTTCTGAAAACACATGAATTGCTTGCTCTTCCGCTTTTTCTGTAAGCGTCGCCCGAATTTCACGTTCTATTGAAGGGGCAATTAATCGTTTAAATGAATCTTGAACGGCTTCTTCCACTTGTGCTGCAGAAGGAGAATGCGACTTGCGAATTAATTCTCGGGTCATAACGCCGATAATTCGTTCCTCTGGAAAGGAAACAGACAACCGTAGAATTCCCTCTTTTTCACCGCGGTTAAGCGCTAGTGTGCGATGGGGAACAATTCGTTTCAACGGTTCATGATAATCATAGTAGTTTCCGAAAACTTTTCGTTGATCTTCCGCGTCTTTTCGGACTGAAGATACAATTGATGCGTCCGCCCACGCGATTTTTCGAATCGATTCGCGAATTGCAGCATCATCAGCGATGTTTTCTGCAATAATGTCACGAGCGCCTGCCAATGCATCACCGATGGTTTCTACTTCTTTTTCTACGTTGACGTATTGTTTCGCAAGTTCATTTGGTTCTGTATCAGATAGTTTCAATAGTGATTCAGCAAGCGGTTCGAGACCTTTTTCTTTCGCCATTGCTGCACGCGTTCTTCTTTTTTGCATATAAGGTCTATATAAATCCTCTACGCGTTGAAGGACAGTTGCGCCCTCAATTTTCTTTTTCAATTCTTCGTCGAGTTTGCCTTGTTCTTCAATAATGCGCAGCACTTCTTCTTTTCTTTGCTCCAAACTTTTTACGTATCCATAGGAGTCTTCAATCGCCTTAATCTGCACTTCATCTAAAGAGCCGGTTGCCTCTTTACGATACCTTGCAATAAATGGAACTGTATTTCCTTCTTCCAATAACGCAATTACTTTTTCAGTTTGACCAACTGGGACAGATGCCCTCGCTGCAGTCAGTTTCAAAATATGCTTCAATACATTTCCCACCTTTCATCTTGTCATCTATTTTAACACAGAAAAGCCTGCTTCCGTTTAATGAAGCAGGCTTCCCGCTATGAATGTTGCATCGTCATCGTGATTGATTGTTTCAATAACACTTCGACTAATTTGGTTAAGGCATTTCGTTTTCTTCAATAATGACTTCGGACTTGATAATTGAATTCCATCAGAATGAAGAAAAAAGACGTCCCCTAAATGATAGTCATATTCCTGTGTATGCAATTTCTGGGGCTTCCCTGATAAATAACCCATTACCGGAAGGGGATAAATCATTTTCTTCCCATCTTGTAGCATATAAAACCTGACGTTTCCTACGCAACTATATTGAATTACCTTGTTCTTATAATCAATTTTCACGATTGCAACTGCCGCACCACGTTTTTGAATCATATATTCATTACATCTGCTAAGCAGTTCATCGAGAGATTCATCATGATGCTCTTTAATGACATTTGGAATTATTTCGGCGGATTGACGTGCAATTGGTCCACTTCCGAGTCCGTCTGCAATCGCACAAATGAAGTAATCGTCATCCGAATGTACAAAATATGCATCCCCAGACTCCATATTCCCTGACTTTGCCCTTTGATATATATTTAGTTCGACATGGTCATTGACAACTGTCTCCACTAAGACACCCCACCAGTAGTAGCCGCTGATATAGCTTCTTGTAATTTTTTAATCGCTTTTCGTTGTAGTCTTGAAACATGCATTTGCGAAATACCAAGTAATTCCCCTGCTTCTTTTTGGCTAAGCTGTTCAATATATGTATATTGAATGATTTGCTTTTCCCGTTCTGAAAGTACGACAAGCGCCTCTAAAACGAGCATCCGTTGATCGGTAGCTTCATAGCCTTCGTCAGTAGAACCAATTAGATCAAATAGCGTTACCGTTCCACCTTCTGAATCGGCATCCAAAGTATGATCCATTGATAGGGCCTGGTAACTTCTTCCCATTTCCATGGCTTCCAAAACATCGTCTTCGTCTATTTCAAGATATTCGGCAATCTCATGAATTTGAGGGGAACGTTGTAATTCAGTCGTCAACTTTTCGACTGTCGCTCTGATTTTCGGGCCAAGTTCTTTAATGCGTCTTGGGACATGAATCGCCCAAGTCTTATCGCGCATAAATCTTTTGATTTCACCAATAATCGTCGGAACGGCAAATGCTTCGAAACTCCGGCCAAAATCAGGATCATATCGCCTTATGGCACCTAGTAAACCTAGCATTCCAACTTGCACCAAATCTTCATGATAGGATTTACCATTTGAATATTTGTGAGCAAGTGATTGCACTAGCCTTTCATAATGAAGAACTAAATTCGTCTGTGCTTCTTCATCATTTGTTTCCTGACACTCTTTTATCCATTGTAGAACCTCATCTTTAGTATCTGATCTAGGAGGTGACTGTTTTGACATCCTTATCCACCTGCTCTTCACCAAGATATTTTGTCATAAAGACTGTCACACCCTCCTCGTGGTGGACTTTTACTTCATCCATCAATGTTTCCATTAAATAAAGGCCTAACCCGCCCTCTCGAAGGAATTCGACTTCTTCCAGTTCGTTGTATGGGCCAATATCCTTTTTCGCTTCTTCATAATTAAAGCTTTCCCCGTGGTCAGCTATCATAATTTCAATTTTATCCTCAAAAAGAGCACAACCTACTACGACTTCACCTTCATTATCTTGATACGCATGTTGGACTGCATTTGTCACAGCCTCACTCGTCGCTATTTTCAAATCTTCAATTTCGTCGTAGTTAAATCCAAGTCGGCTCGCGAGGCCGGAAATCGTCAGTCGGGCAATCCCGATATATTGCGCTTTAGCCGGTACTCTTATTTCTACATAGTCATAGGGTTGCATCGCGATTTTCACCTACTCCCTTCTCGATGTCAATAATTTCATCGAGACCCGTAATTTCAAATAATCGTTTTACCCGATCATTTACGCCAATAATTTTCACATAACCATCGTTTGCCTTTAATGTCTTATAAAACCCAACGAAAACACCTAGTCCGGTACTATCTATATAAGTTACATCAGTTAGATTCAGTTCAGCTTGCAAACCCGGTATATCTTGAACAGCCGCTAGTTTCTCTTTTAAAACTGGAGCTGTAAACGCGTCGATTTCACCTGCAATGTGAAAACGTTGAACACTATCTTCCTTAGACAATTCTACTGATAAGTTCATTTTCAACCCCCCGAATTTCTACTGTTTTTTTTAAAGTCCTAAAGGTTCTATACCCAATCTATTACTAACTTAAACCGGTTTATTCCCTTTTTTAAAAATCACGATTGAAAAGTCATCATGCAGATGGAAGTTCTGCATTTCCCCAAGTTGTTGGTACACGGTATCCGCAATTTGTTGGGCTGGTTCATCTTTGACTGTTTTCAAAATCTCTTTAATAATTTCCTCATCGATAAATCCATCTTCCGTTCTTGTTTCAGTTACGCCGTCCGTCATCATGGCTATAAAGTCGCCTTCATCTAAGACAACACTACGTTCTTCGTAATTTACATTTGGCTGAACTCCGAGCAACAAGCCCTTTGCATCAAGCTCAATAAAAGAATCTGTAGCCGCTTTGTATAACAAAACAGGTTCGTGTCCTGCGGAAGCATAGGAAAATAAGGATCCTTTCACCTCATATTTTCCGTAGAACATTGAAATAAACATTGAATCATCGACACTTTCTTCAACAATTCGATTCACAACATCCAGAACGACATGCGGACTGGAATTTTGCTGTTGCATATTATCCATACCAAATTTAATCATGGACATGCAGAGGGCTGCTGGAATTCCTTTGCCAATAACATCTGCAACTGCAACACTTGCGTAGTTTGAATCATCACTGAGAAAGTAAATATAGTCTCCGCTCATTTGTTTAGCAGGCACTGTTAAAAACCCAATATCAAGATCGCTAAATTCTGGCACCCTGGTTTTCAGCAATGTATTTTGAACTTTTTCTGCAATTTTCATTTCCAGGTCCAGTTCCTCTTGTTTTCGAATAAGACTTTGATGCTCTTGCAATGCGAGTCCATAATGAATCATCATTTCAATGAGGAAATCAAAAGAATGCCAAAAGTCTTCAGGTGCATCTTTAAATAATTCCATTAACGCGGATTTATGAATACCGATGACTTCTTCCGGCGAAATTTCTTTTTCGATAAATCGTCTACTAAATTTCTGACCCGCATATAAATCATTTTCACTTTTCGTATTGATATATCGATTCACGATTGCTTTATATTGCTTTTCTACTTCTTTCGGCATTTTCCCTCACCCCCTCAACGGAGCCATTTCACCGCGGTTATTGTAGTTCCTATGCCTTGTTCGGACTGTACATTAAATTCATCCATAAGACGTCGGACTCCAGGCATTCCCGCACCTAGTCCACCTGAAGTCGAATAACCATCATTCATCACTTTTCGAAGATCAGCGATTCCAGGACCTTCATCTGATGCAATAATCGTTATTCCATATTGGTTATTTTCATAGATTCGTTCAATTTTAATATTACCTTTTCCTGCGTATAAATAGATGTTACGGGCCAGTTCGCTTATCGCTGTCGTGATACGAGCTTGGTCAACGGTTCCAAAACCGATACTCTTTGCTTCGTTACGACCAAGCTGACGGGCAGCGACAATGTCCCATTCTGTATAAATGTCTACAGAAGATCGGCACTCCATAGTTAGGCCTCCAATTCTATCTGAAGTTTATCCAGTCCGTTTTCCAAGTCTAGCGCTGTCATGACGTTTTCCAAACGTATCCCAAGCTCTATTAGTGTTATTGCAACAGCGGGTTGGATTCCGGTAATTACTACTTTCGCTCCCATTAGGCTAGACATATTAATCACATCACCTAGTACTTTTGCTATGAACGAATCAATAAAATCGATTGGAGTTAAATCTATCAAAACACCACGCGCATTTTTCGAGTGCAATCTATTCAAGAGATCTTCTTGAAATTGAATCGCATTCTGATCGTCCAGTTCCCATTGAATGGACACGATTAAAATGTCGCCTAGTTTTAAAATTGGTATTCGCATATTCATAATTCTTCTACCTCCACTATTTTGCGATCCGTGAGTTTGAGGGCCTCCTGCATTCCACGTTGCAAAGTGCTTGTAGTTGTGAAATCTTTTAATTCAATTCCGAGAGCTACAATTGTCTGAGCAATTTCTGGGCGAATTCCGACCAGCATGCATTTCGCTCCAATTAGTCGAACAGCATCCGCAGCTTGTATGATATGGTGGGCAACCATTGTATCAACAACAGGAACGCCTGTTATGTCCAGTAAAACAACCTCGGCGCGTTGTTTCACCACACCTTCAAGAATGTTTTCCATGATTAGTTTTGCGCGCTCAGTATCGATCGTTCCAACCAGCGGCATGACCGATATTTTTTCAAATACCGGAATCAAAGATGCGGAAAGTTCTTGCAGCGCAATTCGTTGTAATTTCACGGTACGTTCCCACTCAACGGCGTACGCATCGATTATACTTTCGCGAAGAGGAGATATCCATTTGCTGAAAGATTTCATATACTCCCTGACATTCGAGTTATCAATAACCCCTTTTTCCTCCATCATCTCAAAGGAAATATCTGAAAAGTTTTCAATTGATTTATTGACAAATTTTATTGACCAGCCAAAACGAACTACTTTTTCTGTGAAGTCTGCTAGTTTTTCAGGGTTAACAACTTCGGAATGATGTAGATTAGAAGTCATTAATTCTGCAAACTCTCTGCTTGTCTTGTCGATAAGCTCGTCCGGCATGAAATGAAAGAAGCGTTCTTCCTCCACGTCTTTCATTCGATCTTCCCATCTTTCAAGAATACCATCTAAGTTTTCGTGAATGCACTGAACCATTTTATTATTCATGTTCGGTTATTGCTCCTCCCTTATTTCTAATTAATAGTTACTTCTATTGTAACGAATATTTATTAAAAACACACTCTTTTAGTCGAACAATTGAAAAAACACCACAGATAGAGACGCTGTGATGTTCCGTTTACTATATGTATTGTTAAAATTTGACGAGGCCGAAACTCACTTCTAGTGCTTCATCGACCTGTTCCATCAAAAATTCATCTAGATGTGTGATTCTATCGGTTAGCCTCGACTTGTCGATTGTACGGACTTGTTCGAGCAGGATCACCGAATCCCGCTCGAAATGATAGCGTTCCGCATCGATCTCAACATGTGTCGGCAATTTTGCTTTTTGAATTTGCGCTGTAATAGCCGCAATGATAACTGTCGGGCTAAATCGGTTTCCAATATCGTTTTGGATTACAAGAACAGGTCTAGTTCCGCCCTGTTCAGAACCCACGACTGGCGACAGATCTGCAAAAAAGACGTCTCCACGTTTTATTGCCAACTTCTCATCCTCCGCTAACGAGACGTTCCATCGTATGCTGGGCTTCAAACTCCACATGTAAGCATTCCGTGGCAATTTTCAAGTTGATTTGCGACATTTCGACATAACCCTTTATCATCGCTTCGCGAATCGTATCCGGCTCGTAATCTGATTCATATCTTTTTGTCGAAATATAAACAAAACCACCACGCTCTGGCTCCTGATGGACGACCGTATGTTCATTTTCATTCAACATTCGTTTCGGAATCTTTACAATGACTTCTCTCATGCTCTTTTTTGCACGCAATGTCAGCACCTCCAACAAACCCGTTCACTAGTTTACCTACCAATCCATCATAGCATCATTTGTCGACATTGAGAAGACATAGATACAAATAGATTGACAGGAAACTTCATGTTTCGTGGTTTTTTGTCGAATGCAGGCACTTATTATCGCGTTAAGGATTTGAAATATACACTCTAGGAATTCTTTTGGATAAGGAAACCGCTATTTCATATGGAATTGTGCCCAATCGTTCCGCCCATTCTTCCATATTGATTTCCTCATTCTCTTGCTTGCCGAGTAAAACAACTTTTTCGCCTACCGGCATTTCCTCGGGAAGCTTCACCATACACTGATCCATGCAAATCGTTCCGACTATCGGCACTCGCTTGCCGCCGATTAATACTTCTTGGCCGTGGAGTCCTCGTCGTAATCCATCTGCATAACCAATTGGCAATGTGCCAATCCATTCATCTTCCAATGACTGATACGTTGCCCCGTAACTAACTGACCAGCCTTTTTCCAGCCGCTTTACATGCGCTAATTTCGTTTCTAGTGACAGCGCTCGTTTGAGTGGAAACGGTAACTTTTGCTGTACATATTCAGATGGTGCAATCCCGTACAAGCCAATGCCAAAACGAATTGCATCAAGTTTGTAATTCGGATAGAGCAAGGTTGCAGCACTATTCGATGCATGAACCAGACGAGGTTTTTCCGTGAACAATTCGACAAACTCCATAAACTTAGCATATTGTTCATCCGTTGTCTCACACTGCTCCATGTCTGCGCATGAATAATGTGTAAAAACACCATCCACTATGACTTGTGTTGAATCTTTCGTGAAATTGATAATTTCTGCTAAAGACTTAACATCCCGAACCCCATAACGTCCCATGCCTGAATCAATTTTAACGTGCACTTTTAAAGGACGGTCAAATTTCTTTGTTAAACAAACTTCCTCTAACCACTCTGCCCCTGATACAGCAACTGTAATATTTAAATCCATTGCTGTTTCAGCAAAGTCCGCGGGGGATGGGCCCATGACGAGAATATCTTCACTTATCCCGAATTCGCGAAGCCGCACCGCCTCTTCTGGCGTTGCAACTGAAACCATTTTTGCTCCGGCTTCAATTGCAGCTTGTGCAGTTTCAACATCGCCATGGCCATATCCATCCGCTTTAACAACCGCAATAATGGACGTCTCATTGCCTAAATAGTCATTTAAAGCTTTTACATTGTCCCTGATTGCGTCTAAGTTGATCATTGCTTTTGTTGGGCGAAATAACTTCCTATTCGGCATATCCCTGACCTCGTTTACGGTGTAGTTCTATCTATTATCAATCTACACCGCTTCTTCGTCAACAACTTATTTCATCTCATCTGCTGACATCGACAAGGCAACATCGATCATTTCATCTTTTGTTAACGTCTCGGATGCAATGAAAAATGAAATACCATCAGCTTCCCAACGAATCGATTTGTCTGTAATAGCTGCTACAGCAAAACCTAAATCTACAGGATCTCCTTCTATTGAAACAGGCAACTTATGTTCAGGTCGTTGTACACGCTCTTGAACAATCGTAAATTCTTTTTCACCACCAAAAGTCATAAATGAACGAGTACCATTTTCAGTTTTCAACGATTCTTCATTTATAAGTGTGACATCTTTCCAATTCACTGTAGGGTAATAAGTTTCAAATCCTTCATCTGTTGAATCTTCATTTTCATCTTCCGCTTCCGCTTCGTCATCGGCTGGTTCAGATTCTTCGTTGTTTAACTCAACTGCATACTCATCCGCATTTCTTGCTGTACCCAACGTGATTTTGTTAAAGGTAATACGTATTTGTTCTTCTTTGTTTTCATCCAAAACAGAGACGTACATCGGCAACCATGTTTTTTTGTTAATATAAATTTTTTGGGTCGGCAAAACTTTGCGGTGATTATTTCTTGTTTCTGTTTCAAAGACAAACGCATCATCCTCTTCAGTCATCGTCGCACTTTTATCAGCTTTAATGTCTTCTGACAATGCTCCGATTAAGTATGCTTGACTGTTATGTGCAGGCCAATCACTTTGAAACTTGTACGTTTTTCCTAAGGACGGAGTGACAACGAAAACACCATCTTCATTACGGACAATCATTTGAGACTCTTCTTTACCGCTTTGTGTTACATGTACACGATAGAAATCGGGTTTCGTATGCCAGACGTCCACGTCATACAACCTCGGTTCTGATCCAGTCTTGATTTCCATCGTTGCTTGCAGCTCATACCCTTTCGAGTCATTCCACTTGTCGCTGAGCTTCTTCGTCACATTTTCTTTCGATGGCGCCCCACATGCTGCGAGGACAATTACGATTACAACAACTAACAAGGAAAATATCCGGCTACGCATATCTTTCATCCTTTCTCATTTCAATCGGGTACGTCATCTTATGAGGAAGGATTCGTGATTATGCTTCTAGAATTACTTGAGCGGCAGCAATTTTCTTTGTATGCGTAATGGAAATAAAACCAGTAACTAAGGACCCCTTGAAATAAAGGCGCGGCTTTCCGCTGGATTCAGGGATTATTTCAATATCTGTGAAGTTGCACCCCGCACCGATTCCGGTTCCAAGCGCTTTTGAAAATGCTTCTTTTCCAGCAAACCGACCTGCTAAAAATTCAGTTCGACGGTGACCGTTTAATGACCGATAAATTTTGGCTTCTGAACTCGTCAATATTCTAGCCACAAATTTTCCAGATTTTTCTTCTAGCTTCGCAATTCGGTCTAGTTCAACGATGTCTAAACCGATTCCTGAAATCATCGAAACTCTCCCCTTCCCTTTTCAAGACGAAAATATGTATAATGATGTATAGATTGAGGTGAAAAAATGTTTACTCGTACAGAAAGCTTTTCCGAATACATTCGATTTTATCCAATAGTAACGATTTTACTGTTTATAAATATAAGCATTTTCCTGATTACGTTACTACCGGGCATCGGTGTCATCGTTCAAACCGCCGGGATAGGCGTAAACTATCTTATTGCTGACGGTGATTGGTGGCGTTTTGTTACGCCCATGTTTTTGCACGGCGGATTTATGCATATTCTTTTTAATATGTTTTGTTTATTTGTATTTGGTCCCGAACTTGAAAAACTAACTGGCAAAATGCGTTTTACGACGTTATATATGCTTTCCGGTATTTTCGCTAACGTAGCGACATACTTTTTCCAAGATCTCAGTTATGCGCATTTAGGAGCAAGCGGCGCGATTTTCGGTATTTTCGGCGCATTTGGCGCGCTTATTTATTATACGAAACGCTCAATGCCGCAACTTCGCCAAATCATTTTACCAATTATCGTTATTAGCATCATTATGACGTTCGTTGGTCCGAACATAAACGCAACCGCTCACATAGCCGGGCTTGTTGTTGGATTTCTCATCGGCCTGAGTTACTTTAACCCGAAAAGAATTTTGAGTTGGAAAAGTCGATAAGAAGGCAGCCTAAGGAGATGAATCCTTAGGCTTTTTTATTCCAAGTTATTATCAACAATTAAGTCAGATTCAACTTTTCTCTCTCTCGATGGTTCATACCAATCAAGAATCCCGTTCGCATCTTCCTCTTCCATATAGCTTACTTGTGCATTAAACACGCCCACACCCGATTTTACACGCGCAGACACGATTGCGACATTCTTTTTACGGTGAAAGTAATTTTGTTTGATTTCCATCGATTGGATTCGGTTTTTCATCAAATAAGCTGTTTGTAAACTAAATCCTCGAAAACGCATCGTTAATTGATTCCCGAATATTTCAAACGCCGCTGAGCGATGTTGGAACAACCCCCATAATACGATGACGGGAATTAGCAACAATGAAAATAATCCGTATGGAAAGAAATAATACGTAAGTGCGGCGATTGCTGGTATCATCCATATAAAATCAATGCGATAATAATAACGCTTCCCGCGAGCTGGTACTTTTTGGGTCGGTTCCTTCACGACTAAATCCGGGAATATTTCTTTTAACGGACCGTTTATTGCGGATTTTTTTATTAATGGAAACAAATTAATCCGCGCACCTTCACCAAGACCCCCGCCTGCATTGTCGATGACGACATTTGCATATCCAAAAAGCTGCCTGAATGGGTTTTCAATAATACGGACGCTTTGCACACGGTTGAGCGGTACGGTCACTCGCTTTTTTTCAATTAATCCGCGAGAAATCACAAGATCTTCTTTGTCGAGCTCCACTGTAAATCCGTAATACCCCAAAAACGTCATGAGAACAGAAATACCCCAGATGATCAACAACCCAAGAAACACAGCGATGACAACGATTAAGATGCCGTACTTGATAAACTCGGAAATTTCCACATACATCTTATCAAATGGAATGAATTCTGCGAATTGGACTAGGAATATTAAAGCCCCGGACAAGATCAAACCTACGCCGCCAGATGTTGTCGCAAGGACAAGCAAATCTTTCCCAGTCATTTTATAAACCGATTTCAATTTTTGTTTTGGTTCAACAACTGGCTCGAACTCATCAAAAACATCTGGTTTGTGCGCTTTTCTTTGTTTCGCCTCCGCCATTTTCTCTTCGATTCGATTCGCTGCTTCTATTGTAATCGCAGTCAATTCTGCATCCGATTTAGTTATATCTGCACCACCCGCGGTTTCCACCTTGACCTTCACTAACTTTAACGGGCGATGTAAGATTCCTTCTGTATAATCGAGGCTTTGGATACGATGAAATGGAATATAGCGTTTCTTTTTTACAAATAAACCGTGTTCGATACGCAATTCGTCGTCTTCGAACCAATAAACAAACCTTTTCCATTTAATAATACCGGTTATGAAAAATACGATGATAAGTACACCAAAAATAATAAACGTTAGATAATCCCAATACCATTTCCCCGTACCTGAATCTTGTAGACCATTCGCAAAAACGAGAACGACTAATGGAAGTATCATTTCTTTCAATGTTTTCAATACTTCTATGAGCGCTGTAATCCAATGCAGTTTGTAACGTTCCTCAGACATCATCTTCCGCCACCCTTGCAAGCACAGATATCCGGCTTCTTAGCTCATCTGCCTCTTCCGTGACAAGTGCTGGAATCGTATGGTTCGTTGCCGCAGTAGATATCGTTATCCCCGCCAAATTATACTTTCGCAGTATTGGGCCTTGGGATGTATCGACATGTTGCACGCGGACCATCGGGATCAATGTACGCTTGACGATAAATAAACCGTGTTGCAATTCAATCTCTGATTCACGTACTTCATAACGCCAACGCAACCAACGGATTTTGGGGAATAAAACAATAAATAAGTATGCATAGATAATGACAACACCTGCCGCTATCGCATAAATCCCCCATGGCCATTCGTATATGTATGTCAGAACGCCTGCACCAACTGCTAAAAGCAAAACGATAATAGTTTGCATAATCCCGTATAAACGCCAGACGCGCAATCCTTTTTCTGAAATTCGATTCACTGGTTGTTTTCTCATTCGAATGCCCCCCTTCCTCCTTCTAGTCTATACGAAAGCACGAAGAAAATGTTTCACTTTTTGAAAAGTTTTCCCAAACGACCATAGACCGCAGCGAAACGACTAAAGATGAAGTTAATACGACTAATAATAAAAGTTATATCGCCGACTAAAGATAGCCGCCAAGCGACCATAAACCATCCGCAAACGACTAAAGAACAAAAAAAGCCCGGAAACGCATAAGCGATTCCGGACTTTTGCATACTTTATTATTCAGGTTTGCGTGAACGGCTTGCACCGCTACGGTTTCCGCCTTCACGGCCACGACGTGATCCGCCGCGTCCTCCAGAAGATGAACGGCCTCCGCCGCCTCCACGGAATGGACGGCCTCCGCCACCGCTTCGTCCGCCGCCGCGATTTCCACGGTTTCCACCGCGTCCACCACCGCCGCCTCTTGAAGGAAGTGGGCGTTCTTCAGAAATTGTAACCGGTGCATCATTTGGTTCGCGCGTTAGGTTTCTAAGCGCTGCTGCAACAATGTCTCTCGCCTCATATTTCTGAAGCATTTCAGAAGCAAGTTGCGTGTAATCAGTTAGCTCGCTTTTTTCGACAATCTCAGAAAGTTGCTCAACAGCAAGACGTTGTTGACCGATTAATGCCTCATCCGATGATGGCGGAGTCATTGGTGTCATAGCTTTTTTCGTAGTTTGCTCGACAATTCGTAGGTAACCCATTTCACGCGGAGTAACGAAAGTAACAGCAATCCCGCTTTTTCCTGCGCGTCCTGTACGACCAATACGGTGAACATAACTTTCTGGATCTTGCGGAATATCAAAGTTGTATACATGCGTAACGCCTGAAATATCTAGTCCACGTGCTGCAACATCTGTTGCAACAAGAATATCGATTTTACCTTCTTTAAATTGACGAAGAACCGACATCCGTTTTGCTTGCGTTAAATCTCCATGAATTCCTTCTGCTAGGTATCCACGAATCGTTAATGCGTGAGAAAGTTCATCAACCCGGCGTTTAGTACGGCCAAAAACAATTGCTAGCTCTGGCTGTTGAACGTTTAAAATACGTGACAATACATCGAATTTCTCGCGTTCATGCGCTTTAACGAAATATTGATCGATATTTTCAACAGTCATGCCTTTTGATTTGATTGCAACGATTTCTGGGTTTTTCATGAATGTTTCTGCAATACGACGAATTGGTGCTGGCATAGTAGCCGAGAACAGTAGTGTTTGACGTTCTGCAGGAACACTTGACATGATTTCATTAATGTCTTCGATAAAGCCCATATTTAACATTTCATCCGCTTCATCAAGGACGAGCGTTTGAACGTTATCAAGCTTTAATGTTTTACGTTTAATAAGGTCGAGTAAACGTCCCGGAGTACCGACAATAATTTGCGGGTTATTACGCAGGGCACGAATTTGTCGGCCAATCTCTTGTCCGCCGTAAACGGATAGTACTTTAGCGCGCTTGTCGCTACCGATTCGGTAAATCTCTTCTGATACTTGAATTGCCAATTCGCGCGTTGGTGCGATGACTAGTGCTTGTACAGAACGATTGCTCGTGTCTATTTTTTCAATAATAGGAACGCCGAATGCTGTCGTTTTCCCTGTACCCGTCTGCGCTTGTCCGATAATGTCTCTGCCTTCGAGTCCAAGCTTAATCGTACCTTCTTGGATTGGTGTTGCTTCTTCAAACCCCATGTTGCTTAAAGCGCGTTGTGTTGATTCGCTAATATTTAGCTCTGAAAATTTAGTCAAAATTTCAATCTCCTTTTTCTCCATTTGACAGTTGGTTACATTTGCAAATGAAAGCGCGGCAAATTCGAGCCTTTAAAGGGAACGTTTCCGATATTTTACATCCTCGTTTTTATGAGGGTATGGTTGAAAGGGAAAGCCCGGTCCTTGCCGAGCGGTTCGGTCAACGGACGCGTGCCCGCAAGTAATGAACAAACCGTTTTATTCAAAAAAAAGTACTCTTCATGCATGAAGAGTCTCAGTGAAATGTATCCAATGCTCATCAAAGTGTACCACGGGCAAACCTCTCCTGCAATCAAAGCGCTCAAGTAATACTAATCAGTTTACTTTAAATCTGTTTTTGACAATCATTCCTCATGAAATCGAGCACTTTCGAAAACCAGTCATTGCAGTCATCGCTATAACAAATATGATGTTTTCCTCTGGGTGATTTTATGAAGACCTTTTTTTCAGATCCGAGCGTTTTATATAAATGTTCCGCAGAGGAAAAAGGAACAATTTCATCTTTTTCTCCTTGCACGAGGCAAACGGGTATTTTTATTTGACTGTAGTATGGCTCCACCATTCTTACAATCCGTAAAAACTCGAACATCGCGCGAAGTGGTGTATGTGTTAATTTATAGTCGTATAAATGATGAAATGAGTTCGGCGAGTAATTTTTCGTTATCGATTCCTGCAGCATGATTCGAACATCTTCAAGCAGAAATCGCGGACTAATGTATTTCGCAGCGGCGCTTAACAATACGAGTTTGGACACCGGATAGCGAAGCGAAAGATATAGCGCGATTAACCCGCCCATTGAAAACCCGACGATTATCACGCGGTCTACCCTTTTCTGCAAGCGCCTCATCGCAAGTTCTGCTTCCATCATCCAGGATTCTGCCGACACATTCGACAAATTTAGCGTCACGCCATGTCCCGGCAAGGTTGGAACTTCTACTGACCAATCTGTGCGTGCTTTAACAAATGTGATCAGCGGTTGTACTTCATACGTTCCGCCCGTGAAGCCGTGGATGAATAAAACCCCAGTTTTCATGTATTTGTCTCTTTTAAAAACGGAGTAAGAATATTTTCAAGCGCCATTCCTCTGGACCCTTTTAATAGAATGACCGAGTCTGCATCTGTATTGTCACGTAATTCATTTACAAGTGGTTCGTAATCATCTTCTGACCAAAGTAGTTTCGATTGTAATGATTCATCTTGCAATCGTTCAAAAAGCCATTTCATTCGCGGACCATAGAGAAGAATCCCTTTTAGTTTCATGTCTATGAGCTTTGCAGATAATGATTCGTGATAAGCTTTTTCCTGGTTCCCGAGTTCCAGCATATCCCCAAGAACCACCCATTTTTCCGGGCGAAGCGATGTCTCTTTTAAAAATGAAAGTGCCGCGCGCATCGAGGTCGGCGCCGCATTATATGCATCATTAATAAACAACGCACCGTTGTCGGCTGAAACTGGTTGCATGCGCATATCAGTCAAACTTGCCGCTGATAGGGCTTCGCGTATATCTTCAGTCGATAAACCGACCTCTTTTGCAATTAAGATTGCTGCGAGGGCATTTTTCACTTGATGTGCGCCGTAAACAGGAATTGTGAATTGGCCTTCGTAAAGTCCAGTAACGACAAAGTCACTTCCCGCTGCTGTTGAATGAACATCTTGAAGCGCTAAATCATTGTTGGCCTGATAACCGAATGACGCTTTTTGGATGTTTTGTTGTTTTTCGACGAACGGGTTTAATAAAGGTTCATCCCCGTCGTAAAATAACTTGCCATTTGACGATAGGCCGTCAATGATTTCAAACTTCGCCTTGGCAATTCCTTCGCGAGACCCCAAGTCTTGCATATGGGCTTCGCCGATATTTGTAATGATGACATAGTCCGGTTTTGCTAACTTCGATAAAAATGAAATTTCGCCAAATCCGCTCATGCCCATCTCAAGAACAGCATATTCCGTTCCTTCATCGAGCGATAAAAGCGTTAGTGGCAGACCAAGTTCATTATTGAAGTTTCCTTCTGTTTTCCGGACATTGTAATAAGGCGACAAAACACTGGCCACTAAGTCTTTCGTGGACGTTTTTCCGTTAGATCCAGTAATGCCGATGACTGTGCAATCAAGTAGATCTCGGTACGTCCGAGCCATTTTTTGCAAAGCGAGTTCCGGGTCATCAACGAAGATTAGCGGAATGTCTTTCGGCGGATTTGGTTCGTCTTTCATCCAAAGCGCAGCCGCCGCTCCTTTTTCAATTGCACTTTTCACATAACGGTGTCCATTGACTTGTTCCCCTCGAAACGGGATGAATAAATGGCCTTCCCCGACAGTACGGGAATCAATGGAGACACCTTTAATCATTATGTTTTCAAGATGCTGTCCATCTTCTTGTAACCAGTCGGCAATTTTAATTAATGGTTGTTTCAATTCACTTCACACTCAATCCATCGTATATTGTATTTTTGATTTTTCAGCATGACGTTCAAGCGCTAATTCAATGAGTTCATCAATGAGTTCCGGGTATGTTACACCTGAGTTTTTCCATAATAACGGGAACATGCTCGTCGGGGTAAAACCGGGCATCGTATTTACTTCGTTGATGAGTACCTCATCGTCTGCGGTTACGAAGAAATCAGCACGGACTAATCCCGAACAATCGAGCACTTTAAATGCGCGAATCGACATGTCCTCCATTTTCTCTTTCACTTCTGAAGTGACTGTTGCAGGAATGATGAGTTCCGTGTTTCCGTCTTTATATTTTGCTTCATAATCATAAAAATCTGTAACAGGCTTAATCTCTCCAGGTACTGAACACGTTGGGTAATCATTCCCTTTTACGCTTAATTCTACTTCTCTGGCTGTGACGCCTTGTTCAACAATTACACGGCGATCGAATTTCAATGCGAAATTTACCGCTTCAATTAAGCTATCACGGTCCGTCGCTTTGCTAATTCCAACGCTCGACCCCAAGTTTGCCGGTTTGACAAACATCGGCCAACCCAGTTCTTGTTCCATTTGACCTAGTAACTGGTCGCGATCTTGTTTCCAACCGCTACGCACAAAATGGACATATGGCACTTGGTTTAGACCTACCTGCGCGAATAATTGCTTCATAGAAACTTTATCCATACCTGCAGAAGATGCGAGCACACCGTTTCCGACGTATGGAATATTCATCACTTCGAAAAAACCTTGGACGGTGCCATCTTCCCCGTTTGTTCCGTGTAAAAGCGGGAAGATCACGTCAGGTAGCCCTGCTCCGCCATTTAAAAAGTCATGAATGCTGTCTGGTTTGCTTTCGCCGTTTCCTGCTAAACGCAGTTCCTCGATTGTCTCGACCGGTTGCTCAAGCGGCTGTCCTTTTCTCCATTCGCCTTCATACGTGATATAAACCGGAATTACTTCATATCGGTCAAAGTTGACCGCTTGAATAACTGCACGCGCAGTTGATAATGAAACTTCATGTTCTGCGGATTTTCCGCCGTATACTAAACCTAAACTTTTTTTCATAGTTTTTCCCTCGCCGTTCATTTGAATTTGTATCACTAGTTTACCATGTGTACCCAACAAGCATGAATGAATAACTCAAAATAAATACTAAGTCATATAAAACATTGGCAACTTCTTCTCATGCCGAGACGTCTATTTTACTGTATACTATAGAAAACTTCTTTTTATTAAAGGTGATAAAACTATTATGAAACTATCAAACAAACCAGCTGAGCGTTTTGATTGGACGCTCGCTTTTATTTTATTGCTCTTTTGCATCGTGAGCTTAACAGCCATTGCTTCTGCGCAAACAACTGGACAGTACGGAATCAACTTTGTACCGAAACAGATTCAATGGTATGTAATCGGTTCGATAATCGTTGCAGGCGTAATGTATTTTGAACCGGACCAGTACAAAAAGATTGCATGGTATGCTTATGGATTGGGCGTGTTCCTTCTTATCTTCCTTCATTTTGCGCCCGGCGGTGAAGGTCAAATTGCGGAAGTGCAAAATAATGTTAAGAGGTGGCTTAACCTCCCTGTTATCGGGAAGATCCAACCCTCGGAATTCATTAAGACCTTTTTCATTCTTGGAATGGCCCGGCTAGTAAGTTCGCATCATGAGAGATTTGAAGATAAAACGTTAAAAACTGATTTTTTTCTTCTAGGAAAAATTATGCTTGTATTGATTGCACCACTTGTATTCATTATGGAACAACCGGATTTAGGTACTTCTATTGTATTCATTGCAATCACTGCTGCGATTATTCTCGTTGCGGGAATTTCTTGGAAGATTATCCTTCCTGTATTTATTAGCGGCGCCGCGGCTGTCACTACTTTATTATGGGCGGCGATTTATGCGCAAGACTTTATGAGCGAAACGCTCGGCTTTGACCTTTATCAGTTTAAAAGAATTTATTCTTGGTTAGATCCGTACTCTTTCCCTACCAGTGAAGGAATGCACCTCATCCAAGCGATTACAGCCATTGGTTCGGGCGGCATGTTCGGGAAAGGTTTTCAAGGCCGGGAAGCTTATGTGCCTGAAAATCATACGGACTTCATTTTTGCGGTCATCGGCGAAGAATATGGGTTTATCGGTTCTTGTATCGTCATCAGTCTATTTTTTGTTTTGATCTATCATTTAACAAAAATTGCGTTGGAACTTAAAGATCCGTTTAGCATGTACGTTTGTACGGGGATTATTGCCATGATTACTTTCCACGTTTTTGAAAACATCGGTATGAACATTCAAGTTCTTCCGATTACTGGAATTCCTCTACCGTTTATTAGTTACGGCGGAAGTTCGCTTATGAGTAATATGCTTGCCATCGGTCTTGTCTTCAGCATGAAATTTCATCATCGAACTTATATGTTTGGCGCGGATGATGATGATTGAAACGAAGTATCAATATAAAAAGCTCCAGTGGACTGAATCCACTGGAGCTTTTATTGTGTTAGTTCGATTGAATTTGCGGGTTTTGTACTGACGGTGCGAGGACTTTCAGCATTTCTAAACGGGATTTTGTTAGCGTAGCCGAAACACCTAATTTCGCCAAATTGGAGATAATTTTTTTCAAATCCATTTCGTTAGCCATATTTTCCACCTCGACCTTTCATGTATATTTACTAAGACGTTATTAAGTAATAAAAGTTGCATGTTTTATAAGAAATATGTTATTCATTTCGGATTAATTTCATTATACCACCTCAGCACCGCTTCAAGTTTATCAATTGTGTTACAAAACACAGTTTAGACTTTATATAGTGGAGTTATACTTCGTTTATAATACTTTCTCATCAAGACGCTGCATGTGCAGCGTTTCCCTCCAAAGATTGAACCCTTTTCTTTGTATACCCAATTTGTGAAAGGTATAATTACGGTATTGATTTTTATAGAAGGCGGTTGGCGTTATGAAAAAATCCATAATTTTATTAATGTCCGTGCAATTTTTTGTTTATCTTGGGTTCGGCATTATTATTCCGATATTACCTGAAGTTATTATTCAGCAAAATTTATCTGAAATACATGTCGGCGGCCTTCTTACGATTTATGCGCTTGCTTCATTTTTCACAGCGCCGCTTTGGGGGGCGTTGTCGGATCGTACGGGACGTAAAAAGCTGATTTTAATTGGGTTAATCGGTTTCAGTCTCAGCTTCTTTTTATTCGCGTTTTTTATTGAAAATATTATCCTTCTATATGCTTCACGCGTTGTCGGCGGTGTATTTTCCGGTGCTTTGTATACTGCGGTGACAGGTTTCGTCGGGGATATGACGACTGAAGAGAACCGCAATAAGTATATGGGTTTCCTTGGAATGTCGATTGGGCTAGGATTTATTTTTGGACCTGCGATCGGTGGTGTGCTTGGGGGTATTAGTCTTCAAGTTCCGTTCATTGCATCGGGTATTCTAACCTTGCTGATTCTTGTTTATGCTGGAATTATTTTGAAAGAACCAGAAAGTGTCGGCGAAGCGAATAAGCGTCAATTGTTGCCAAAGGGCGGCATGATGTTTTGGCAGTATCGAATTCGAAACCTGTTTTTGTTGTCGTTTATGGTGACTCTAATTCTTGCGGGGCTCGAATCAACATTCCAATTATTCCAGATTTCAAAAATTGAAATCACGCCTATACAGATTGGTTATCTGTTCATGGTAAGTGGATTTGTTGATGCTGGTATTCAAGGCGGCGTCGTTCGGAGAATAAAAAACGGGACAGAGACACAATGGATTTTAGGTGCTCAAATCGTAACGGCAATCGGACTTATTCTTATTCCTTTTTCAACGAATCTTTTTTGGGCAGGATTTTCACTGAGCGTTTTCATCGCAGGAAACGCATTGGCACGGACCGCTCTGGTTTCATTGACATCGAAGGAATCGGGTGGCAAGTATGGAACCGCTGCTGGGATGACGTACTCGATGGATAATATGGGACGCATTATTGGACCGCTTTTATTTACATGGCTCTTCACAAGGATGAACGGTGATATCTATTATATTTCCGCGATTCTAGCCATCATCTCGATTGCGTTGATCTTCCTGTATAGAAATTCGAAAAAATCATTGCGCAGTGTTTAATTTTAAAAGGCGAAGTTCTCCGTTTATCGGATAAGAACTTCGCCTTTTTTTATAAAAGCTTTTCTAGATTCTGCCTAACATATTCCGGCATCTGATTTTCTGGTATTGATGCTATTTCTTGGAATGAAACCCCTTCATTCAGGAGTGACTCTACAAGAACCCAGCCTGCATAATAGGCTTCACGCTCAATTCCAGTCGTGCCTTTTCCAACTATGAATCGTTGAACTGCCTCCGTTGAAGAATCCTCTAAAAATGGTAGCATTCCGTTCAAAATGGCGGTTCCTTTTGACGTAGCCGTTTCAAGCCAACCTGGTTTATGATCCGAATAAGCTTCGTCTAGATAGCCGGGAACAATTTGTTGACTTGCCCGCATTGCTACCCCCTCCTGTAAAACTGTTGAAGCAATGGAGCGTTCCCATTCCATCGATAAGTTCGCCGTTTTCGAATGAACAACATGCGCCATTTCATGCGCCAAAGCAATATCAGTACCGCCCGTTTCGACTGATAAACATAGCGCTAATCGACCATCGCTATAGGGAGCGACAAATGCATTTCCTTCAAAGGCACCTACATAATACAAAACGGCTATTGATATATCTTCATCGCATCCAAATAGCTGCTTCAATTCTTTCATCGAATCAGAAATCGCTTGTTCATCAGGCTGAAATGCTTCTAATCGCGGAATGACTGATTCGTATTTACCCCATGCATCCTCAAGCATCCTCAAGCATCGCACGTGCCATTTCACGTCTTGCTTCAACTGGCGGAAGGGCTGCGAAATTATAGTGTTCTTCCCATAGCTCAAAGATTAAGTTCATATCGCCATTTGCCGATTTTGCCTTTTCGTAAAAAGCTAAGAATTTAGGAACTAAGTTTACAATCTCGATATTATCCATGTGCTTATTTTAAACCTACTTTTGTTTCTAACAGTTCAATTGCTTTCTCCATGTCTTTATCTACGAAAATATGCTCAGGTGTCCAAGGAATATAGAGTTCGGGTTTAATACCAACCTTGGTCATCCCTTCCCCTTTGTCAATGCGGGATAACCGGGAAGTCGGATACATCAATTCAAATCCGGCGTTCCATTTCTTAATGGCCAAGTTCGCGTAATCATTCAGCCCCATGGTTGCACGGCCGATAACTGTTATTTTGTTGGATTCCTTGGCTAATTCGACGAAAGAATCTCCTGAACTACCGCACCGATTGTCTGTCAAAACGATGATTGAAGCTAGATGTTTAGAACCTTTTATGAATGTGCTCGGTACGATTTCTTCAAAATTGAATTGAACGAACCCTTTGCCACGATTTTTCTTCCATTCTCGGCGGAAGACGTTCAAGAATACTTGCGCTTGTTCATCTTCAGTTTCCTTTAGGTCTTCCTCTATATCTGCTAAAACTCGGGTCGTATTTTCTTCTGTGCAATTAAATAACATATGCTCTTCTTCATCCCCAAGTTCGACACCCTCCTCGGGCAGCAAGTATTTAAATAACGGATAATAACTCGAGTCGCTTCCCCCGTTATTCACACGCACGTCAATAATCCATTTATCCGTGGAATCAAGTAAGGTTTTATTATCAGCGACCATTTTAACAATGGCGTCTGGATCCGCGAAGTCGGTCATTGTTATGACAATGATCTTTTCATCTACTTTCTTGACGGAATACTCAGGAACATAGAGCACTTTATCGTATAAATCGAATTTGATTATTTTTCGGTTCCCTTTGGCGTCCTCAACTTCGCCCTCTTCGTATAGTGATAGAATTGGTAGCCAATTTTCACGTTCCGCGTGGTTTTCATTTAATAAACGGTGATGCTTTTCCCTTAATTCAGGAATGCTATGGCCGTCTAATGAAACGAAACGCATCCCAGGTTCTACTTGCTTTTCTGAATCAACTTCTGTCACATATAATCCATCTTCATAACGTCGGACATTGAATCCGCGACTTTTCGCTTTCTCGCTACTCGTATTCTCCGCTACAAAATAGATATGCCTATCATTGAAATCCAGTAAATAGTCATCAACAACATCCTTGAATTCTGCTTTTGTCAGTGAGGGATTATCTTTAATTTTCCGGATGAAGTGCTCCGGTCGATCGCATCCTTTTTTGTCTTTCCAACCTGCATAATCGTGGTTCATAATGTGGACAATTTCTTTGAAAATGGTTTCCATTTGATACACCCCATTCTATTGTTCTTGGATAACTTCTGCAGTGACTGTTTTTGATTTATCGAGTTCTGGATGTGCTTTTCGGACGACAGATGGTCTTGCCAATATAAGAACGACCCCTATTAGCAACAAACCCGAAATAGCCAGGATCCACTCTGCCGGTAATAAATCATACAGGAATCCGAATAGCACGATTCCCAGGGGCATAAGTGCCATCGCCATCGTTTCCATAATTGAAAACACGCGCCCTTTGTAATCGTCGTCGATTATCTTTTGCATCATAACCATGATTGGCGTATTGACGATAATCATCGTCGCGCCGAAACAGAACATGACTGTCAAATAAAAACCGAACATCACACCGTAATGCATCGATACCATTAGCGGCAGGCCGATGCTGCCCATCAGTATACCGAATACGATAATACCCCTCTTTGATACGAGAAATGGATACTTCACATCTTTGCGTACTGATAAATAAAATGATAACAGTAACATTCCGACTGCAAACGCACCTTCTGTCAAACCGAAATGTTCTGAAGGCATTTTCAACTTTTCAATCAGGACGAAGGAATACCCGACTTGAAACGCACCGAACAGGAAGTTTATGAGTAAAGAAACCCAAAGGAGCGCCATGATAATCGGTTGTAGCTTCAGATAGGCAAAACCCGCCTTCATGCTTTGCCATATCGATTCCTTCGCCTCTCCTTCCACGACTTCTTTGCGTTTTGCGAACAACTTGAAATTCATCGTCGACTCAAGAATAACCGCAATAATTGATGCTGTCATGTACATGATAAGAAATACCGGCATAGAAACAGTACCATACAAAAGTCCACCGACTGCTGGAGCACCAATTGCTGCAAAAGAGATGGACATTTGATTCATTGACATCGCTTTTTGGATCCTTTTTTCATCAATCAGCCCTGTAATCGATGAACTGAATGCAACGCCTGAAAAAGTTGAAGTAATCGATAACAATACCGTTGTCGTATAAATGGTGACAAGTGAAAGCCCAAGCCCAGGAATCAAACTGACTGTTAGAAGACCCGCAATTGCTAATGATGAGGCAATTTGTGCAGCAATGACAATCGTCTTTCTAGAATAGTTATCCGCAACGTAGCCAGCAAATGGTGCCATAAGCGCTCTTGGCAATATGCTGCAAAGGAGATTTGTTGCAAAGCTTGTTGCAGATCCTGTTTGTTGTAAAATATAAAAGCTTATGGCAAATACGTATACTTGTGCACCAAATGAAGATATAAGTTTACTCGTAACAAACGTCCACAAGTTAAAGGTCGCTCTTTTCAGTTTAAAAGCATCTTCCATAATAAACACTCCATTCAGAAAGTTTAATTAGGTTAAACATACAATAACATGCTTTATACTTCCATTGCAAGTAAATGTTTAATATAATTAAACTATATTCAAATTCATGGAGGTATGCCACATCGAAACATTAGGTGAACGGATTCGGAAACTACGAAAACAACAGAAACTCACATTGGAAGCATTAGCCGGAAGCGAGTTAACAAAAGGCATGCTTAGTTTAATCGAAAACAATAAGGCGAACCCATCGATGGAGAGCCTTACATATATAGCGAAACGTCTTGGTGTAGATGTGTCTGAGTTACTTGAAGCAGTAAGTAGTCAAGAACTACGTGAGGTTTTGTTGCAAGCCGAAAAGCTCTATTATACCGAGTTTGACGTTTTGTCAGACGAGTTCGAGCAACTCATTACGCTGATTGAACCGTATGTATCAAAATTGACTCAAGGCTACGAAGCCGCCCGTTTGTTGGATATATATAGCCGAACGCTTCATTTTGAAAAAAGGGATGGTTGGCAAGTATATTCCGATAGAGCCGCTCATATTTTCGAACAAATGAATATCATTCAGAGAAGAGCAAGCATAGGAATATTTCGTGCAGCAGTTAAATTTGCCGAATACGACTATAGTGATGCACTCAACATACTACAAAAAGAACGATTTGAAATCGAAAAGCAACATACGTTCATAGACCCAATGACCCGATTGGACTTTGATTATACGGAAGCAGTTTTTCATTTTGCGGCAGGTAATTCAAATGATGCTTTGAGGGTAATGGAAAGCGGGATTGAGTTTTCTAGGGAGAAACAAGTTTTTTATCGAATAGATCACTTATACAGGCTTGCAGCTTTTCACGCGATGATGACGCGGGATGAAGAAAAGATAAAGTACTACGTAAAAAAAATTACATTGTACGGGGAGTTCGCCGATGACATAGAGGCAGTTTTTTTCACGACATTCATCGAAGTTCACTATTTAAATTCCTATGAAAAATCCCATGAAAGGGCATTACATTTACTGGAACATTATGATGTTAAATATAAATTAGGTAAAGTTCATAAAACTTTCTTACATCTCGAAAAAGGGAAAGCCCTTTTTGGATTAAATAAATTTGAAGCTGCGCTTGTCGAATTAGAAAAAATGGAAATTCCCGAATACTTCAATCATCCATTCGATTTAGCGGTCCTTTATGAGGGGGATGCTTACATGGCCCTATCTTATGTAGCACTTGAGAATCAGGAAAAAGCTTTGGAACATGCCAAATTAGCTTATGACAATATTTCGCCTATGCCACATTCGCCTTATAAAGATTTCATTAATGAAACTTATGAAAAAATCCGCGGACGACACTAATGTCGTCTGCGGATTTTTATTTATTACATGAAATATTGTTGCATTGGTCGTTTGAGTTGCCACTTTAGTCGTTTCGATCGCGGGTATAGTCGATTGACCTGTTGCTATGGACGTTTCGATTGCCGCTTTGGTCGTTTCGGTGACTTTTTAAGCTTCGACCGTTTGTCCTTCTACATTTCCATTATAAACATCTGTATCTAGTTCGCCTGACATGCGGGCTGTTGTCACGCCTGCTGTCATTGAACCACTTACGTTTAGTGCTGTACGTCCCATGTCAATGAGTGGTTCGACTGAAATGAGAAGTCCTGCAAGTGCAATTGGTAAGTTAAGTGCAGATAATACAAGAATCGCCGCAAATGTTGCGCCGCCGCCTACGCCCGCTACTCCGAATGAACTGACCGCGACGATAGCAACTAGTGTCACGATAAATTGTGCGTCAATTGGTTGCCCAACTGAAGGTGCGATCATTACGGCAAGCATCGCTGGATAAATACCCGCACAGCCGTTTTGGCCGATTGACAATCCGAATGCGCCTGCAAAGTTTGCGACGCCATCTGGAACACCTAGACGGTTTGTTTGCGTATTGATGTTAAGCGGCAATGTTCCCGCGCTTGAACGAGATGTGAATGCAAATAGTAACGCGTCACCCGCTTTTTTCACATAAGTGATCGGGTTTAGTCCTGAGAGCATGATAATAATCAAATGGATTCCGAACATAACGCCTAACGCGACGTATGAAGCCATTACGAATTTTCCTAAGCTGTAAATCGCGCCAAAATCCGATGTAGCTACTGTTCTAGCGATAATCGCTAGAATTCCATAAGGGGTTAAGCGTAATACAATTCGTACAATCCCCATGATTAGTGAATAGATGGCGTCGATTCCTTTTTTCACGGTGGCTGCATTTTCAGGTTCGCGACGTGAAACTGCTAAATAAGCAAATCCTAGAAATGCTGCGAAAATGACTACGCCAATTGTTGACGTTGGACGAGCCCCTGTGAAATCGAGGAATGGATTCGCTGGCAATAGTTCTAAAATCTGTTCAGGTAGTGCACGGTCCGCAACCCCTTCTGCGCGCTCCTCAATCGAAACGCCACGAGATAGTTCTGCTTCTCCTTGAATAATTTCAGATGCATCAAGCCCAAAGAGCAACGTCGCACCGATACCAATGAGTGCTGCAATTGCTGTCGTGCCAATTAGAATCCCTAAAACTCTTCCTGCCATTTTCCCGAAATCTTTCCCAATTGTCACTTTCGTAAAAGCCGCAAGTATTGAAATAAACACTAAAGGCATGACAATCATTTGAAGAAGTTTAACATAACCGACACCGATTATATTAAACCAAGGCATCGATTCTTCTAGAACAGTAGAATCTGTTCCATACGAAAAATGTAAAATTAGACCATATGCAATACCAAGGCCAAGCCCGGTAAATACTCGTTTGGAGAATGATACATGTTTACGTTGCATTATATAAAGGAAACCAACTAATAGTAGCAAACCTACTATATTTATAATCAGAAATAGCGAAGACATATTTTTTCCTCCTAAATTAAAATACTATAAACCATACTTTATACCAGTAATACTTATCAGTCAAGTAGGAATTAGTTTATATTCATCGGAAATTCTTATGATGTCTTCCTAATTTTACAACTTTCCCTTATCCATCGGGTATACTATAGAAAGTAATCATATAATGAGGAGGCGCATATGACGAACTTCATAAGTTTTACGGTCACTGCAATTCTTGTATTAAACATCTTTCTTGCAATCGCTCTTATATTTTTAGAACGTCGTGACGCCACATCAACATGGGCTTGGCTGATGGTCTTGTTCTTTATTCCGTTTTTCGGTTTCTTTATATACCTCATGTTAGGACGTCGTTTTCGAGAAAAACACCTTTTTCGTTGGGAAGGCCGAAGTAAAATCGGCATCGACCAACTTATCAATTATCAAATTGAAGCAATTGAGGATAATACGCTAGAGTTCCGACATAAGGAAACTAAAAAGCATAAAGATATGATAAATCTTCATCTGCGAAACAATGATGCTGTGTTAACACAAGATAACGATGTTCAAGTTTTCAACGACGGGGCAGCAAAATTTTCAGCGCTTATTGATGACCTTGAAAACGCGAAAGATCATATTCATTTTCAATATTATATTGTTAGACTTGATAATCTAGGAAAACGACTATTGGATGTGCTTATTCAAAAAGCAAAACAAGGGGTTCAAGTGCGATTACTCTATGACGACATGGGATCACGTGGTGTTCATAAACGGCATTTCAGGGAACTGATCCGCCACGGCGGACAGGTCGAAGCTTTTTTTCCTTCAATTTTACCACTCATTAACCCTCGTCTAAATTACCGGAATCACCGAAAGATTGTCGTAATCGACGGACGTATCGGCTATATTGGTGGTTTTAATGTAGGAGATGAATATCTAGGGCTAAAAAAGAGGTTTGGTTATTGGAGAGATACGCATTTACGAATCGAGGGAAGTGCGCTTCACCCACTTCAAACCAGATTCATTTTAGATTGGAATCAAGCATCTGCGAATCAGGATATTGAATACAATGATATTTTCTTCCCGATTATTCCTCAAAAAGGGTCTGTCAGTATGCAAATCGTTTCAAGTGGACCTGACTCTGAGTGGGAACAAATTAAAGATGGATATTTAAAAATGATTTTCCGAGCTGAAAAGTATATTTATATTCAAACGCCTTATTTCATACCGGATGTCAGCTTTTTGGATGCGCTTCGAATCGCTTGTTTATCTGGTGTAGATGTGCGAATTATGATTCCAAATAAGCCTGACCATATGTTTGTGTACTGGGCAACGTATGCCAATGTTGGCTCATTATTGAAAGCAGGCGCTAAGATTTACATTTATGAAAATGGATTTCTTCATTCAAAACAGATTGTTATTGATGACGAAGTGTCGACTGTTGGAACTGCAAATATTGACGTTCGAAGCTTCAAATTGAACTTTGAAGTGAATGCCTTTATTTATGATCGTGATAAATCACATGAACTTGCGGAACTATTTGAACAGGATATGCTCCTTTCAACTGAACTCACGCTAGAAATATACAATACTCGATCAACAATGATTAAATTAAAAGAATCGATTGCGAATTTAATTTCTCCGATTTTATAGAACAAAAGCGGAAGGCGCCCGTCTAGACCCGACAGGCATAAGAAATCCCGCGGCGTGGCGGTCTTTGCCGAAGAAGAATGCAGTTCAATTCTTCCCAGAGGGATTGCTTATGACCCGAGGGGCTGGCGCCTGGAGCTGGACGGGAAATCTCTGTGTTAGAAGATATCCACAGTACAATGTTTTATAATTTCTTAAGCAAACAAGAAGGACGCCCCAATGAAGACGGGGCGTCCTTTGTACTTTGAATTAAATCCCTAAATACTCCTCAAGAGAAATATTTTGCTTATAGATTTCTCTTGCTATTTCGATTCCGACATAGCGGAAATGCCAGGACTCATGCATATAGCCGGTTCTTTTTTCTTTTCCTTCGGGATAACGCATGATAAAGCCAAAACGATAGGCATTTGCGGCTACCCATTTCCCAGCATCTGTTTCACCGAATTTTGCGGATGCATAGTATTGTTCATTATCGACTTCGCCGATGTCAAAAGCAAGACCCGTTTGATGTTCAGAGTAACCTGGTCGCGCACTGTAGCGGTCAGCAGCTTCACTTCCATCCCGTTCTACATAACGCTCGTATAAACCGGTCTGGTAATCATAGGAGCGATACGTGCTAAATGCGATAAGTTCAAAGCCATCTAATTTAGCTGCAGCTGCCATTTCATGAAATGCCGCTCTCGCCTCGTCACTTTCCCCGGGTGAATATGTGCTCGGGAGGGGGTATTGCTTATTTGCGATAAGTATACCTTCTATATAAGTCGGTTCTTTTGGTAATTCTTGCCCTTCAATATACTGGCGATTGTCTTTTTCGGGCGTTTCGACATCTGGTGTTTCGACTTCTGGAACTTCATCTTTAGGTACTTCCACTTCGTTATTTTCATCTATATTTTCAGAATCATAATTTTCATCTGGATTTACGGGCTCAGTTGTTTCGTCGTCAACTTTATTATCATCTTGATAGATTACTTGTTCAATTTTCTTGTAACTCTTTTCTAAATTCCAATCATTCATGCCGATCCAACTAGTAATTCCAGCTACAATAATCCCCAGACTAATGAGGGTTATTGGTAGCGCTTTTCCTTTTTTCTTTTGTGACCTATACTGATAACTTTTATTCCTCTTCATATCATAGCCTGCCTTTTCGAAATATCACCTTAGTTTACCATCATTTTTAACTCAAGTCGCTTATTAATTGATGCTTGAGCCCTGAATTAGATAACACTATAAATAATAATCAGAACGATGAAAGCGAGGGCAAAAAAGAGGGAGACCCATTTCATCCATTTCGATTCGCGTACTAGTCCTTGATCATGAAATGTTTTTGACCTCAACCCGTTCGTGAATGCAAACAAACCTACCATCGAAAGAACCGCCATGTTCAAATTGAGCTGAACAACAAAGTAAAATGAAGCGATGATTGCGATGCCAATTCCAATTCCAAACATCCATTTGATATTCATTCGTAAAACCCCCAAAAAAGAAGCCGAAGATTCCTCTTCGGCCTCATTCATTCTTTATTTTTCATCTTTTTTTGGTGCTTTTTCTTTTAGTTCATCTTTTTTCACTGCTGGTTTTGATTCTTTTTTCGGTTCTGACTTCTGTTCACTCTTATCCGAAGATCCAGCTGGTTGAACTGCTGGTTCTTTAAAGTACAACTTCCGTCCAAGATAAGTTTGGAAAATAAGCAAAATTCCCCCGACTGCCCAATAAAGCGGAAGTGCAGCTACAGCCTTGAAAGAGATAAACATAATCATGATCGGTGATAGATAGATGAACATTTTCATCTGTTGTTTTTGTTGATCCGGCATTGTCCAAAGTGATACGCGTGCTTGAACGAAATAAACGGCACCCGCAATGAGCATCATGATCATATCTGGACTACCTAGGTTAAACCAAAGAAACTTTGTTTCTTTTACTTCTGGTGAATATAGAATTGCGAAATACAGTCCCATAATGATCGGCATTTGAAGTACAAGCGGTAAACAACCCATATTGAGCGGGTTAACCCCGTGCTTCGAATAAAGCCCCATCATTTCTTGCTGTAGTCTCGTTTGATCATCTTTATTACCTGTTTCTTTCGCTTCTTTTAATTGCTTTTGGATATCTTCCATTTCTGGTCGAAGCGCATCCATCTTTATTTTCATTTCTTGTTGTGACTTATAATTTCTAAGCATAAGTGGCATCAAAACTAGCCTTATCAATATAGTGATAACGACAATTGCTAAACCATAACTGCCGCCAAATTGACCACTAAAAAAATGAAGTAACCATTCCATCGGTTTGACCAGAAGATCGTAAAACTTACCTTCTTTGTTTTCGACTCCAGCACAACCGCTTAAAAATATAGCTGCAGTCATTAATATCGTTAACAATCCAAATCTCTTCATCAATAGATTCACCTTCACTAATTCAAACTACTGAAAAGTATACAACAAATTGACGTAGGAATACAATTATTCTACGTCAATCACTATTTTTCTTCTAATGGGAGTGTGAGGCGGAAATATTCTCCGGCTAAGTTGTTACGGAATCTTCGTGGTGTTTCACCTGTATACTTTTTGAAGATACGAGTGAAGTAGCTTTGATTACAAAAGTTGAATCTATCTGATACATCCGAAATTTTCATATCCGAAAAACGCAAATAATATTGTGATTCCTCAACTTTCCTTACATTGATATATTCAACGAGAGTAATTCCTGTGTGTTCCCGAAAAATTCGTGATAAATGGCTTGTACTGACATCAAACATCTCAGATAGTCCTTCAACCGACATCGGCACTTCTACTTCTTTGTCAATATATTGAACTACTTTATTTACAGTATGATGCATTAATAATGAGGGTTTTCTTTCCCCAACAATATAGATAAAAAACTCGATTAATTCATCAGCTAAGTTTTCTGCATTGTCTATTGTTAATCTCTGTTCGATTAAAATTAAACTTGTTGCATTAAACGATAATGCTTTCTTTGTTGCCGAATGTTCTTTTCGAATATGTCTTGCGATAATGCCTGTTAGCGCAATTAAATAATATTTTATTCCAATTAGTTCATTATCCTTCTTAGATGCTTCGCTAACAATTTCAATCATTTTTTTCGCAGCATTTTTCGCTTCTTTTTTTTCAAAACGATATAACTGTTTTAGTAGTTTTTCTTCTGTTTCAAAAAACTGTTCAACAACTTCAAAGTAATCGTTGTTCTTAATTTCATCAACGAATTTATTTTCTGAAACAGGATTTTCACCCATCATTACACTCACCATTCTCACCTCTCGTTAAAAATTTGTCTTTACTTAATGTAAGTTAGAAGATTCAAACTTGAGTAATTTTGAAAAGGCGCACCCCATTCAGGGCGCGCCCATTTTTTTAATTATTGTTGTTGTTGTTTGTTTTCTGGATGCGGTTTATGGTTTTCATTGTAAAGTCCGTTTAAATCTTCTGATGAATCGTGTTTATCCTGAACTTCTTGGTTGTAGTAATGTACGCTCGTTTGCGCGCCTTCACTTACCATTTTATTATCTTGCGTATCGTAAGGGTCTGAATGACCAACTTTAGTATCTGAAGCACGGTTCACTTTCTGTGTATCGATAAACGATTCCACTTTTGTTTTCATGTTGTTGAAAGCAACTTGTGCTTTATCACGATTTTCTTTTTTACTAAAATAAGCATATGCACCAGCGGCAAGTGTCGCTAGCAGAAATGTATTCTTTTTACGTGCCATATTAATCATTCCTCCTGAATTATCAAAAATTGTAATAAGGTTATATTATAAGTATACCCGAATCGAAGTATTTAGAAACTTTTCTTGGTTCTTCTTAATACATATTGATTATCTTAGGTAGTTTTTAGCGCGTTTATTTGTTATGATTACAAAAAGAAATACTGAGGTGACTAGGGTATGATTCGACCAATGACATCTAAAGATATCGATCATGTGCAACAAATTGCGCGTGTCACATGGCGCAAAACGTATTGCGGTATCATTCCCGAAGAGCTCCAAACAATTTTTCTGGAACGCGCTTATTCGGATATGATGCTCATGATGCGAATGGAAAAAACAGCGATGCTTATTGCTGAAAGTGAAGGTGTTCCTATTGGCTTTGCGAATATAACAAAGGTTGATGAAGATGGCGATGCCGAATTAACCGCAATGTATATTTTACCAGCCCATCAGCATTCCGGTTATGGCAAAAAATTGTTTCACAATGCGCTTTCTACGCTGAAATCTGCATCGCAAGTATTTGTGTATGTTGAAGAAAAAAATGAAATTGGACGAGCCTTTTATGAAAAGCAAGGCTTTAAATTACTAGATGTTTTCGAAGAAACTTTTGAAGGGCATCCGTTGGAAACTGCTCAATATGTATATTCGTGCAAAAATCATTAAAAAACCGCGCCCTTAACGGGATGCGGTTTTAATTTTATAAATTATAGTGGGCGTAATGTGTCATCATATTGATTTTCAACAAATGTTGGCTCATCAGTAAGCGGCGCTTTTCTTGTAAAGCATAAGATACCGGCAATATAAAGAAGGATTGATGTTGGTGATAAAACAAATGCGAATAACCCTGCTAGTATAAACATTGTACCCGCTAGTTTCGGATTTTTATTATTCCAGATGAATATAATTCCGATAATGTTAGCAATTAAACTAATAATTAATACGATAACAAATAACCAACTAAAGTCTGCGAACGACTCGATCATACCAAAAACCATATCAACATCTTCTGCGCCTAATGTTGGATCTGCTAAAAATTCAGCTTCCATCTCACTTCTAATTGTTCCATCTGATAAAACTACTTTCATAAATGCTGCAAAAGCAAAACTTCCAATGATACCCAGCAATGTAAACACTGCACCAATAATCGATAATACTTTTTCCGCGGTACGTTTCATTACATAACCTCCTATTATTCTAGTTCTCTAATCTATACGTATATAATATTAAATAGTTTCATCTTTTATTATTTTCGCATGAAAGTTTACTTATAAAATACAATTTAAAAGGCAATCCGCTTTTACGACGGATTGCCTTCGCTTACACTTTTAAATCATTGTAATCGTCATAGCGTTCGAAAGCTGTGACAACATACGAACAAATCGGTTCCATCTTGAAATTTTTCTCTCGCGCATAGTCTGCTGCACGGTCAAGTAGTTTTTTCGCTACACCTTGGCCGCGTAAATCCGGCGATACAAAAGTATGATCCATTACCATGACATCACTCAACATCGTCCATGATATTTCAGCAAGTACTTTATCATCTTGTGTATTGCGAAACGCATATGCGTCTCCATCTAATTCTACTAATTCAAATTCCATATGATTAAAACCCCTTTCTAGTCTCAGTTCGTATTAATCGGGCGTAAGGAAGCTTCAATTTCCGCCCTGCGCGGCTCTAAAAATGGTGGTAAGGCCAGCGTTTCTCCTAGTTTATCAATGGGTTCGTCACTTGTAAACCCTGGCTCATCGGTTGCCAGTTCGTAAAGAATCCCATTCGGTTCTCTGAAATAAATCGATTTGAAGTAATAACGATCAACTAAGCCACTCGTCATAAAGCCGTTTTTTCGTAAATGGTTTTCCCATTCTTGATATTCTTCCATTGTCTTCACGCGGAATGCGACGTGGTGCACACTGCCGCGCCCGGGTCTTTCCACAGGCAAATCAGTCCTTGTTTCAAGATGAACTTCCGATGCAGGACCGCCTTCTCCTGTTGAAAATACCCGAATTTCAGGCATCCCTTCCACGATTGAAGGATAAGACCCTATTTCCGTGAAATTAAGCACATCAATGAGTACCCCGGCAGTCGATTCTGGTTTTCGCACGGTTAATGTCACTGGCCCTAAGCCAACAATTGAAAATGGTTCTGGAATATCTTCTTTCACCCATGGAATACCATACGGAACCCCGTCGCCATTATCGACGACGAGCATGAGTCGTGATCCTTCATCATCTATAAATGATAATGTTTTACGACCAAATCTTTCTCTAATTTCGTCGTGTTCGATTTGAAGCGTTTCAAATCTCTTTTTCCAAAAGTCTAGCGCTTCATCGGACATGACGCGAAATCCAGTATTGCTAATACTCGAAACCCCGGGATACGTCCTTCCCGCATTCGGAATATCAAAATAGGTCATGTCTGTGCCCGGCGTACCTTCTGCATCTGCATAAAATAGATGGTACGAAGACGTCGAGTCTTGATTCACTGTTTTTTTAACAAGCCTCATTCCTAATATACGTGTAAAAAAGTCATGGTTTTTTTCGGCGTCAGCGGTTATGGCTGACACATGATGGATACCTGCAAGCTTCATTATTGAACTTCCTCCTTAACATATCTTGAATTCGAGATACCTTAAGTTTATCATCGCATACGTTGGTGCACAATAAATTTGTTTTGTTTATGGGCTATAGTTTATGATTACCTTTTTTGAGGTGGAACAAACAATTTTATGGAGGCTTTGGGTGTTTCGTTGGTTGCTTTGGTCGTTTGGGGAGCCTCTTTGGTCGTTTGGGTCATTGTTTTCCCAAATTGGAATAAAAAAACAGGCCTGAAAAACTGCCTGTTAGGAAATTCATATTATTATTCAAACCAAGTTTTAATTGAATCGACTAGATTCGCGAAGAACTCTTTTACTTTATCCCAAAACTTTGGATCAATTTCACCGATTTTTTCTTTGATTGTTTTGCTCATGTCCTCAAGTTGGGATGACAATTTACTGAAATCGATATCGAGGCTACGAATTTTATCCATCAAATCGATGAGTAGCTGGCGATCGGCATCGCTTAATTCGATGTTCAATTTTTTAAGTTGCTCGTTGACAATTCGTTCTACATCTTCTTTTGTTGCAGGGTTTTGTTCGGCAATTTGTTTTTTGAGTTCCGTTAAAAGTTCTGAAACCTTGTCTTTATCGACCCCTGAATCCTCTGAGAACTTCGTTGCTAAATTCAGTTCGTCATTGGCGACGTCGGTACGATCTGTATCGAGCGTCTCTCCGCTTACTTCATATGCTTTGTAAATTCCTACAAGCGCTGAGTGGCCAGTTACTGGTTTTGGCGAAGCAACTTCAACAATTGCATCTTCAATTCCAGCTGTTAACATTGCATTCGCATACATGTCGGATGTTACTTGCGTGATGTTATTCGGTGTCACAATCGTAATGACAAGTCCTTTTCCGGCATCTCGTCTTGTGATTTTCGCTGATGAATACATGCGCGCATTTTTATTGCCATCTTTTATATAAGTCGTCAGGTCATTGCCATCGACGGTTACCTCTTCTACTTCCGCATCATTGGCGACATCTAAACTTTCCTCTACACTTGTTCTTTCAGCTTCGGATAAATTCGCGCCGTAAACAACAATCGGCACACCTAACTTCTCATCGATAACCTTTTTGTCTGCATAAGTCGTTTCTGGTAGAACAAATGCAACTAAAAGAGCCAGTGATGCAATAAACATCAATAACCTTTTCATAAAATTAACCTCCTTTATCTACCTATTAGTACGTCTTGATTAAAAAAAGGTTCCTAATTCTATTCAGATATTTTGGTCCAACCATCTTCTTGCGTGACTTTTCGTTCTCTCATAAGTCGGCCAAGTGCTCGTTTAAAAGCGCCTTTACTCATGCTGAACATCTCTTGAATTTCATCTGGTGTAGACTTGTCTGTAAATGGCATTCTTCCGCCAACCTTTTGTAAATAATCGAATAGTATTTCAGCATCACCCGATAAACGTTCCTCGACACGCGGAAGCATTGAACCATTCATGGTTCCATCATCATGCACTTCAACCACGCGAACATCGACTTCTTGTCCAAGACGCGGCTCTCCTTCTTGCTCCGTGTTGTGAACGAAAATCCGATAATTTTCGGGAATGCTCAACATAAATGAACCTACCGGTAATAAACGGTATGCTCTTGCTTTCAGATTCATGTTAAATAGCGTTGGTTCTGCTTCTGCGTATTGTTCCATCACTCGTTCTTCTGTTGCAAGCCTGCCGAAAATCTCGCCGCCCAAATCTGTTCGAAGCGTCATGTACAATTCATCGCCTGGCTTTGGCCACAATGAACGAATTCTCGGCATATCGGCTCCGTTTACAAGAACTTCAAAAGAAGAACCTATATCAACATAAACGCCTTCGCGTTCATCGATACGGATCACTGTTGCCCAGCCGAAAGTCTCTGCCGTCATATTGGGCATTTTCATCGTGGCTGTTAATTCGCCGCGACGGTTGGCATATAAAAATACGTGTACGAAGTCTCCAACTTCCACGCCTTCTTCTGAATCTGAAACGTTTAACATAATGTCATCTTCGGCGCCCCGAAGAACCCATCTCGAACCTTCTTGACCGATTACTTCCAACTCTGCTGTCTTTCCAGACTGTAATTGCTCCATATACAACCATCCTTTGTCTACTGTTTCTTATCTTTTAGTTTTTTTATAAATTCAGTATCCTGTTCCAATGTCTCTACTAAATCAGTGATGCGGTCGATCGCATTCCAACTCAAATGATGTTCAATTCCTTCAACATCGTCGTAGATGTTTTCCTCATTCACCCCGATTATTCGAAGGAAGTCCTCAAGAATATCATGGCGTTTCACTAGCTTCTTACCGAACGCGAGACCTTTTTCCGTCAAATCAAGACCTTTGTAACGTTCATAATACACATAACCTTCTCTGTCTAATCGTTGAACCATTTTTGTAACTGATGAAGGAAGCACGTCGAGTGATTCCGCAATATCAGATGCGCGCGCAATTCCATTTCTTTCAATGTGTAGATAGATTTGTTCTAGGTAGTCTTCCATACCTGGTGTAGCCAATTTAGATCGCCTCCAGTATGTATTCAGCAAACGCCCGTCATACTTCTCCTGTCACTTTCCGTGTTTAACATATTGGTAACGGGGGTAAATTTAGACTACAACAGAAAAGGAGTGATGATTGTGGGCCGAATTCTTTGGTTTATCATAGTAGCGCTCATCGTATTTTGGTTGTTAGGCCTGATATTTAAAATCGGCGGAGGGCTAATTCACATTATCCTTGTCGTTGCAGGAATTATTTTCATCCTTCAACTTATAACCGGCAGAAGATCTGTATAACGAAAGGGATGTTGACTTCACAATTTGTTGAAGCTCAGCATCCCTTTCTCATTTATCCAGACTTCGCTAATCATACGCGAACGCAATTTGTCCTATTCAATTTTCGCATAGATGCATGTGTTTCGTAAACTATTTCCATCTAATGCGACGGAATCTTGCTTTAAAATGCCTTCCAGTTCAAAATTAATGCGCTCAGCCAACAAGCGGCTTTTATGATTTTCTTCGTCGCAACGGATTTCAACGCGACGCGCCCCTAATTCTTCGAAAGCAAATTGGGTAATCCTATCAACCGCTTCTGTCATATACCCTTGACCTTCAAATTTAGTATCCAGCCAATAACCGATTTCAAACTTCGGTACGCGCCAATCAATCCGATGAAGTCCCGAAGAGCCGATAAACTCGCCTGTCTCTTTTAAATAAAGATGCAGCCGCAGATCTTTACGGGTAATAAAATCAGCAATTGATTGTCTTAAGCTTTCTTCGGTTTCATGCAATTTAAGTTCTGGTGTTGCCCATGGCATCCACACACGAAGTGATGGCAGCGACTGTTGGATTGAATTCCATACATCGAGTCCGTCTTCAATTTTCGGGGCACGAATAATGAGTCGTTCGGATTCAAATGCGTCTGAGATGTTGGGTATTTGAGAAGATGAGAGTGACTTATCTATCCCCACCTTGTCTCCGTCTTCCCAAACGACAGGCGTTGTCGTTCCTTCATCAAAGTCTTCCCGTGTAATGCCGTATGTGACTGCATCATAATACGAGTTTTCTTTCGGAGAAAACCAGGCATTTCGCAAATGCGCTTCTTTAACGAAGCCGGCACGCTCGAATGTTTTCCGCATGGCAAGATTATCTTGTCTCGTATGACCCTCGAGTCGGATTTTACGCTCTTTCAAATTAAAAACGTATTTAGCGACGAGACGAAGCGCTCGCGGTCCGTATCCAAAACCTCTTGATTGATCGGCGATTCGTAAATCGAAGAGTGGAATTTCATCTTGCAAATCGTAAATTTTCACGATGCCTACTTTTTCGTCGTCTTCATTTTCAACCCAAAATGTTTTGACTTCATCCGATTCGTATCCGCCTTCTTCAATTGCTTTTTCAATGATATCGCGACCTTGATGAGAATGGCCGTGGTAAGGCCAGGTATTAGTCGTCATAAAATGAATTAGTTGTTCTTGCTCTTCCATTGTCCATTCTTGTAAATGCATTAACATCCGTCCCCCATTTTCGTACTATCTATTTATGCGTATTAATCTTAATGAATTCAGGACAACAAGGATTGTCGCGCCCATATCCGCGAATATCGCAATCCATAAAGTTAGCCATCCCGGAATGATTAGTAACAGGGCAATTAATTTCAAGCCTAATGCAAACATAATGTTTTCTTTAATGATTCGCAATGTTTTTCGGCTTAATTTTATCGTATAGGGCAGTTTTTCGAGATCGTCTGCCATCAACGCGATGTCTGCTGTTTCCAATGCGGCGTCAGTTCCTGCTCCGCCCATGGCGATACCGATTGATGATGCCGCTAATGCAGGTGCGTCGTTAATGCCGTCTCCAACCATGCCGACGCGGCCGTACTCTACTTCCAATTGCTTAATCGCAGTCAGTTTATCTTCTGGCATGAGTCCAGCACGAACATCTGTCATGCCCAATTTGTTAGCAATTGCTTCTGCTGTTTGTATGTGGTCGCCAGTCAACATGACCGTATGACGAATTCCGATTTCTTTCAACTTTTTAAGAATCGATTGGCTTTCTTCGCGAATTGGATCAGCAACAGCGATCAAGCCGCTATATTCCGTTCCAGATGCAATCGCCATGACCGATTTCCCTTCTCTTTGAAGGATAGATATTTTCTTTAGAGCTTCAGATGGAACGGAAGAAATTTCCCCAATCCAATCGATGCTCCCGACGTAAACAGGAATTTCATTGACCGAAGCAAAGGCCCCTTTTCCGGTGACCGATTGAAAATCAATGGCTTCAATTGGTTTCACACCTTTTTTGCGGGCGTAATTGACGATTGCTTTTGCAAGCGGATGTTGGGAAAGCGACTCGACTGCGGCAATTTCCCCCAGAAGCCTTTCCTTGTCAACACCTTCATTTGGGATAAAATCAATCACTTCAGGATATCCCTTCGTTAATGTCCCAGTTTTATCAAAAGCAATGACGTCTAAATGACCGGTTTCTTCAAGATGCACGCCGCCTTTAATTAAAACACCTTGGCGCGCGGCATTTCCGATTGCCGTGACAATCGCGACAGGAGTTGAAATCACAAGCGCACACGGACAGCCTACGACGAGAACAGCAAGGCCTTGGTAAATCCAAAGGTTCCAGTCTGCACCTAGTAGCGGCGGTACAACTGCTACGAGAAGCGCTAATATCATAATAGCCGGGGTATAGTATTTTGCAAAGCGATCGACAAACTTTTGCGATGGCGCTTTTTCTGCTTGCGCTTCCTCTACTAAATGGATAATTTTCGCGATGGTCGTATCGCCGACTAATTTCGTCACGGCTATTTCCAAAGCGCCTTCTTCGTTTAGCGTTCCCGCAAAAACTTCATCGTCTTTTTCTTTTAATACGGGCATTGATTCGCCGGTAATGGCTGCTTGATTGATCGTTGATGAACCTGCTAGCACTTTACCGTCCATCGCGATTTTCTCACCCGGTTTCACGATGAGCACATCGCCTACCCGGATATCTTCAGTTGGCAATTCAACAAAGTGGCCGCCTCTTTTTACAGTAGCTGAGGGCGGTGCAATGTCCATTAACAATCGAATGGATTGTCTCGCTTTATTCATTGAATAGGCTTCTAATGCCTCGCTCACTGCGAATAGGAATACGATAATGGCACCTTCTCGCCACTCGCCGATTATGGCTGCTCCTATAATTGCAATCGTCATGAGCGTTTTCATATCGAAATCTAAACGAAACAGATTTTGTATGCCGATTTTGAACATGCCTGCGCCGCCAACCGCAATCGAAATTGCAAAAAATACAATCGCAGGCAGGTATTTTTCGGAATGACTGATTGATAGCACAAATCCGATGGCCAGGAAGAATAAAGATAAAGCTGAAATAATATTTTCTTTCCGTTTATAAAAAGGAATTATCGGTTCTAATTTTCGTTCGGTTGCCGATTTGACTTTTATGCCGTCGAAGGCGCCTGCTTCTTCAAGTTCTTCTATTGTCGTATTTCCTGTAATCGATAATTTTGAAGCGCCGAAATTCACCTGCGCGTCTTCGACCAAAGGTAAATCTTTGACGTTGTTCTCAAATTTCATGGCGCAGCTTGCACAAGTCAAATTTTCTAGTCGATATTCTTTTTTCTCAGTCATTGTCAATGTCATCACCTTCTGTTGCATGGTCATAAGCGATTTTCACGAGTTGATGTATGTGGTTATCGGCTAATGAATAATAAACCATTCTTCCTTTTCGCTTTGATTTTGCCAAGGAATGTTCCCGTAAATAACGTAAATGATGAGATGCGGTTGCATCTGATGAATTGATAACAGCAGCTACATCACACACGCACATTTCTTCTTCTAAGGTCAGGGAATAAGCAATCTTTAGTCTAGTATCGTCTGCAAGTGCTTTGAAAATTTGCACCATGCCGCCGAGGTTCGGAAGCATTCCTTGCACGCGCTGGACAACATCTTCATGCACACTTTTCACTTCACATATATCTTCTTTAATCGTCATCATGTTCACCTCATTCAAATGGTCGTTTGATTATAGAATAGTATATGCAAGTTTTTTTGATGTTGCAAGGATTATCAAACGAATGTTTGAATATATATTTTTGAAGGTTTTTTTGCGGTGGTTTCTAGAAGAGGAAACTTAAGAAAAGCATTGCAGTAGAGCGTTGCAAGTGACCATAGCTGATTAATCATGTAGAATTTAATATACCGCTATCTTTTATTCTAAGTGAAGGAAGTGTATTTAATGTATAAACGAATTCTAGTTGCAGTCGATGGTTCTGAAAACTCAAAGCGAGCAGCAGGGCATGCCGCTAAACTAGCAGGCTTGAGTAAAGAGACGCATGTCGAAATTTTATACGTCCAAGATTTTGAAAGAATACAATCCGATGCTCAACAAAAATCTAGAGCCACTACAATCGATAACGAAAGACAAAAACGACTCGCTCCGATTAGAGGCGTATTTGAACAACCGCTTGTCAGTCACGAATTAATCGTAAAACAAGGGGAGCCTGGTTCGACAATTGTCAGTTTCGCCAATCGAGGCGGTTTTGATCTTGTTGTCATCGGCAGTCGCGGTTTAAATTCCTTTCAAGAAATGGTGATCGGCAGCGTAAGTCAAAAAGTTGCCAAACGAGTCAATGCACCGGTGATGATTGTTAAATAATATAAAAATGGAGCCCAATTCGCTTAAGAATTGGGCTCTTTTTGGTTATGAAGGAAGATTTAGTTGCCAAGATACGCCGTATCGGTCATTTAGCCAACCAAATCTTTGACTAAATCCATAATCGCCAATTGGCATAAGTGCTTCTCCGCCTTCAAGAAGTTTCTCATAAACGTTGTTAATTTCTTCTTCACTATCACAAGTTACAAAAATCGAGAATGAAGGCGTAAAGGTAAACTGATGCTTTACATTGCTGTCAATGCACATGAATTCTTGCCCTTTCAAAGAAAATGTCGCCTGCATGACGGTTCCTTCGTCTCCGCTTTCATTGGCTCCGTAACGAACAATGCTTGTAATTTCCGAATCATCGATGATGGATATGTAATAATTCATCACTTCTTCCGCCTTGCCGTCTTCAAACATTAAGAATGGTGTAACTTTTCCCATAAAAAATCGACTCCTTTTTAATTAGTGGAGCGGGGGCATTTAATCCCCCGCTTTTAATGTTAAGATATAACCATTTTCCACGCCACCTTCAAGAACCGTTTCGTGGTAAACCCCTTTCACCCAGTTGTCGACTTGGCTGTGGAACCACTTTGATTTCATATGCCCGCTTTGGCCAGGTCCGACAATTTGATAGGTGGTCGATAAGTCCGACAGATCCGCAACGAATCGCCATGGTGCACCGTGATCGACGGTTCCATCCGCTTTAAATGCCGCCGCTTGAACCGTGATATTCGAACCGCCGATTGCTTGTTTCTTCGGATTTAAGAAATGCTCAAAGATTGGCGATGCGCCTGAAAGTGCGTGCGGAAATGATAATTGATGGAAATCGCCCCACTTCCATTTTGATGGATCAATTCCAAACAACTCATTGATTTCAGTGACTGATTGTTCAAATGAATCATAAACCCAGTTATCAACGCCTCCGTAAGTATTCACCCATACGCCAGGTTTTCCCGCGTAACTATCGCGAAGCATTTGGTCTGTAATATGGCCTTTTCCAGGCAACATTTTGTACACGTCATCCGGCATATCCTTTTTCAACAAGACGATTGGCAGTTGCTTAATCCATTTATGGAATATAAGCGGGGCTGACGCATCCACGGAATCGACCTGATTCCAATCGCGCAATATCTTCACAATGTCATCGTATTTACCTTCCACATCTTTCGTTTCAAGCGACCCGATCATCTGATTCAAAAATTCTGCCGCATATAAGTTTTTCTGATCCATCTGCAACGCCATCATGTCTTCAGGGGTAAAATTATCACCGCTCTCAAGAACCTGCGCAATTCGTTCATAACGATAAGGTTGCGCCCAATACTTCGTAATATGATATGGATAAGAATCGTCAACGACTTCATTATTCGCTGTCGCAATGAACCCCCCTGTCGGATTAACGGTGCTTGGCAACTCATCATACGGAATATAGCCTTCCCAACCATAATCAGAAGAATCCCCTGGTACCGGCAATTGTCCGTCCCCTATTTTCCGAATCGGAATACGGCCATTTGCTTTATAAGCGATTGTTCCGTCTGTTGCAGCGAACACAAAATTTTGTGCCGGTGCGTGGAAATCTTCTAGCGCTTTCTCAAAACTTTCCCAGTCCGTCGATTTATTCATTTTGAGTACGGCTTCAAGTTCCTGGGTCGGTTCGAGTGCCGTCCATTGCATTGAAAATAACGCGCCCGGATCTTCTTGATCGTAAAGAATTTCCGACATAATCGGACCGTGTCTCGTAACGATGACTTCAAACGGGACATCTTCTCCGTCTTTTACCTTAATCGTTTCATCTCGGACTTCTGCTTGTTCCCATTTCCCGTCATACAAAAACTGCGTAGGATTTTTCGGGTTTGGTTTTTCGATATAGAGGTCCTGTACATCCGGCCCGACATTTGTCACACCCCATGCCACATTTTCGTTATGACCGAGAATGATTCCCGGAACCCCTGCAAAAATAACACCCCCGACATTTTGCTCAGGCGATCGCAAATGCATTTGATACCAAATCGATGGCGTATTGAGTCCTAGATGCGGGTCATCCGCTAAGATTGGCATGCCGCTTGCGGTTTTATCGCCTGACACCACCCAATTATTGCTGCCGTTAAATTCATGCGGAAGTAAATCCGGATCGAACTGGCCCGCAACCTTAACTGGATTTGCGAGATTCGCTTCGATGATTGACGGTGCATTATCGGGGTATTCGATGAATAATTCCCTCGCTTTTTCTTCCGGGAATTGATTGAGCGCCCAGTGTCGTACCGCCAGCGTGTCCCAATTGCCTCCGAGGTCGTAAGCCATGTACTTTCCGATGGTCAATGAATCTACAGCTGTCCACGGCTCTGGCGTGTACCCTAGAATTTTGAACTCATACGACAACTTGCTTTCGTCGATAAAAGCGTTAACGCCTTCTGCATACCAATTTAGTACATTTTTAGCTTCCTCGCCGTATCCGTCATAGGACGCTTCTGCAGCGACCCGCAAACTGAATGTGCGATAGTGTTTGTCAGTTCCAATCGCTGCTTCTCCGACAACTTCTGACAATCTACCGCTTGCTTGCCTGCGCGCCAAATCCATCTGGAACAACCGGTCCTGGGCTTGAACATAACCTTGCGCGCGGTAAAGATCTGCATCGGATTTAGCTGTTATATGCGGCACGCCGTTTTGATCTCTGATCACCGTTACATCCGCGTCCAAAAATTTTGCCATCACCTCGCCCTCAATAATAGGCTTTGACTTGCCGATATAAACGTTCACAAAAATAAGTGCAGAAACAGCGATGACCGTGATAACGCCAACCACCCACAGAACAATCTTCAACCATAAACGCATGCGTTTTCTTTCATTCTCCACATAATCCCCCCTCCCTCTGTCTATTACTATTCTAGTATTTCACCAATTTTCCTTTAAACAAAAAAAGTAGAACTAAGGCATTAACTGCCCAGTTCTACTTTTCTTCTTTATGCAAAACATCATGTAAATCATCCGTACCGGATATATCCGCTAATTTCACCTTTGATCGATACGCCGCACGAACGAGTAAGTGTCCCGCAACAGGAGCTGTCAAAAAGACAAATACAATTCCCAACAGTAATCGGACACTAATAAAGTGAGCCGTCGACCAAAAGTAAATAAAAGCGCCTAATAACGTCAGTAATACCGCTAGTGTTGAGCTTTTCGTCGCTGCATGGGATCTTGTGTAAACGTCCGGCAAACGAAGTAAACCGTAAACGCTAATGACACTCATAATTCCACCCAGCAATATAAATAACGCACCTACAAATTCACCGATCTCGCTTACGTTCAACGACAACACCCCTCTCGATAAATTTCGAATAGGCAATTGTTCCGATGAACGATAAGATTCCTAATATGAGAATCACTTCGAGAAAGACTTTTGTATTCATCAAGACCGAAATGACAGCGATTGAAGCGATTAAATTTACACCGATTACATCAAGCGCCAACACCCGGTCCGGCATCGATGGCCCGAGAATAATACGAATAACAGCCATCCCAATGGCAATCGCAAATAAAATTAGCGCAATTGTGATCATCATTTGTATCATTAACGGGTCACCTCCATAATTGCTTTCTCAAAGTTTTTCAACTGACTCAAAATCGCGCCGCGTTCATTTTCAACGTCCATCGCATGGACGTAGAGGACATTTCCTTCCGGCGAGACTTCCATGACGACAGATCCTGGTGTTAAGGTGAGCAATAATGAAATCATCGTAATCTCAAGGTCGCTCTGCAACACCGTTTCATGCCTGAATATGCCGGGTTGTATTTTCAACTTAGGACTCAAGATTTGTTTTAAGACGAGCGCGCTCGATTGAATTAATTCCGAAATGAAAATCAGAAGCAGTTTAAACGTCGCGAAGACTCGTCGTAAATAAAACCTTGTGCCGAAAAAGCGATGCATGAGAAAGATAACGCCGATTCCAACGAGAAAGCCTGCGAAAAAGGTCTCAATGATTATTTCATCTTCATCGATTAACAGCATCCACAGGAATGCAATCACGATATTCAATAACAACTGGGCTAGCATGACTCGTCCACCTCACTTTCCATCACCGATTTCCATTCATGACCGCATCTATGTAAATCTGAGGATTCATCAATGTTGCCGCCGCATCGCTGACATAAGCAGCAATGCTTTCCGCGCCGATTCCGAGTGCAATCGTCGCGATACCGAGAATGATGCACGGCAGTAATACGCTATTTCTTAGCGGAGTTTCTTCGTCCTCGCTAATAATTGTTTCGCCCCAAAAAGCATTCATGAAAATTTGCAGCAGCGAATAAAGGACAAACATGCTAGACAGAAAAGCAATTGCCAAAAGCGTGTAAGATCCTGCCTCCACTGCACCTTGACCAACATACAACTTTCCTATAAACCCGCTTAGCGGCGGAATGCCGGCAAGCGATAAAGTTGTTAAGAAAAACAACCAACCCAACAGAGGATAATTTCGGATCAAACCGCTCATCTCTTCAATTCGCGAAGTACCCGTCAAATAAATCATTGTGCCTGCAATTAGAAACAATAAAGCTTTAATAATCATATCGTGGACAAGGTAATAGATTGAACCCATTATCGCTACTTCAGTAGAAACCGCTAGTCCCACGAGAATAAACCCGATTGTAATGACAACATTATAGGTCACGATTTGACGGACATCTTTATACGCAATCGCACCGATACTTCCGCCAATCATTGTCAACGCTGCCATGATTCCAATCAATGTATGTGTAATAGATGGTTCGTGGTAAAAAATAAGCGTGAACGTCCGGAACATTGCGTAAATGCCTACCTTCGTCAGAAGCGCACCAAATAATGCAGCAATCGCTGTTGGGGGAGCGCTGTAGGAGCCTGGTAACCAAAAGTAGAGAAGGAGACCTGACTTCAAACTGAAGACGATTAAAAAGATTAGACTAATTGTCGTCAGTAGCGGTCCTTGCCCCACTTCCGCAATCCGTTCGGACAAATGCGCCATATTGAGCGTCCCCACTGATCCGTATAAATAAGCAATACCTAGCAGGAAAAACCAAGATGACAAGACATTTATCACTACATATTTAATAGATTCGACGAGTTGAACTTTACGTCCCCCGAGGGTGATCAGCACATACGAAGCCAACAGCATCACCTCGAAACAGACGAACAAGTTGAACAGATCTCCGGTTAAGAAAGAACCGTTCACACCCGCTATTAAAAACAATACGAATGAATAAAAGAACATATTTTCACGCGCAGACCCAATTGTGGAAAATGCGTAAAGTAAAATAATCGTCGACACAATCGCTGTCGTCAAAACCAACAAAACTGAAAAAGAGTCTGCGACAAACAATATGCCATACGGCGGCAACCAACCACCGAAATCGAGACGCAAAATACCCTCGGATTGGATAGTATTCAATATATAAATGCTGACAATCCCGGTTGCGATAACCGCGATTAGACTTAACGCGCGTTGCACTTTTACGAATGAACGAAGAAAAATTAGGATGACGCCCATCAACAAAGGAATTACCATTGGAAGAACTACGATATTATTCATCTGTAAACCCTCGCAGTTCCTTGGAATCGTCCAATCCAGTTTCTTGATACGTTCGGTATCCTAGCACTAACAAAAATGCGGTAACCGCGAAACTGATAACAATCGCTGTCAAAATAAGCGCTTGCGGAAGCGGGTCCGTAAAACTAGTCGCATTTTCACCTAGTAGCGGCGCACTTCCTTTTTTCAAACCGCCCATCACCATTAATAAGAGGTGAACCGCATGAGATAACACAGCACTTCCTATAATTATTCGTATCAAACTTCGGGACAGTAGCAAGTAGACGGCTACGGTCACAAGTACGCCAACCAGGATCGTTATTAACGTTTCCATCTGCTACACATCCTCACTAATACTTAATATGATCGTTACTACCGTTCCAACAACGGTTAACGCAACCCCTACTTCAAATAAAACAACAGTCGCTAATTCTGTATCCCCGAATACGGGTAAATGAAAAAGGCCGAATGTCTGCGTTAAAAAAGCTGCGCCGAATAAAATCGCCCCGACACCAGTCCCCACTGCAAAAATAACGCCGACAGCCGCAACCTTCTTAAAATCAACAGGAATACCTTGTTGAACCGTTTCGATATCATACACCAAAAATAATAAGACTAAGGCAGATGAAAGAACGAGACCTCCGATAAAGCCGCCGCCCGGGCTATTATGTCCGGCAAAAAACAGCTCTACGCCAAACGTTAAAATGATGAAAACAACAGCCTTTGTCACTGTCCGTAAAATGACATCATTAATCTTCAACGTCTCGTTCCCCCTTTCTCGCCTTTAGTTTAATCAATGTATACACACCAATTCCAGCGATGAAAAGAACAACGACTTCCAGCATCGTATCGAACGCACGGAAATCTCCTAAAATCGTATTGACGATATTTTTACCGCCTGTTAATTCATACGCATTTTCAAAATAAATCGAGACAGAATCGAATAATTTATTACCTTGAACCGAAAGCGCAATAACCGTGACAATTACTCCAGCAGAAATTGCGATAATTCCATTCAGGACTTTTGATGAACGGACCGATGTTTCTCTTTTTAATTCAGGTAAGAAGTGAAAGCATAAAAGGAATAATGCAGTCGTCACCGTCTCGACGACAATTTGCGTCAAGGCTAAATCAGGCGCTCGGAATATGACAAAAAACAATGCGATTGAATAGCCCAACACGCCGTTCAATAAAATGGCTGTAACGCGGGATGGAACAAAGATGATGCAAATCGCAGCAATCGCCATGACTAAAACAAGAATCACTTCATTGATCAAAATCGGTGCGTCGTTCGACACGTCAAATGAAAACCCGCCGAATAACACTAGACTTCCACCTATCGCAAGGAGAAAGAATCCGAATATATATGTAAGATAGTCGCGAAGATGCCCTGACATATAATAATCCGTAATTGTGGTTGAGCTGCTTTCCATTTGCTTCAACGACCAATTATAAAGCGTATCTAAATTCCAAAGCATCGGTCCCACTGAATACAGCGAACGCCAACGATGCAAGGAAATATACAATAAAAATCCGATAATAACGACGCCAATTGTCATGAGAAGCGGCATATTCATACCGGCATGCCATGCTGTAATATGGGGTGTCAACTGATCAACATCCGAAAAGTTCGGATAGACCGCGGCCATTGCAGGTCGCAATAAATAATTCCCGATGATATTCGGGAAAAAGAAAATACCAACCACAAGTGCAGCCAAAACAGTAGGTGCAATCAGCATTCCCTTAGAAGCTTCATGCGCTTTTCTATCCAATCGATCCGGTTGATGTTCGCCGAAAAACGTTTGGAAAACAATAATCATGCTGTACACAAACGTAAAAATACTCGCGATCCATGCGACAATCGGAAAAATAGTTCCCAATGAACCAATTGATATGACATCTAAATTACGCATCATCAACATCGCTTCAAAAAACATTTCCTTACTTAAGAAACCGTTAAACGGCGGCAATCCGGCCATTGAAAAGCTACCAATCAGCGCTATCGAAAATGTGACAGGCATAAGCGACATTAATCCGCCGAGCCTTCGAACGTCACGCGTACCGACATTATGGTCAACAATTCCGACAACCATGAAGAGCGCGCCTTTGAAAGTTGAATGGTTGATCAGGTGAAATAATGCGGCGAAAGTTGCTTGCGTATAAAGCACAGAATCCGATGAAGCACCGGCGTTAAGCGCAACTGAACCTAGTCCGAACAAACTCATCACTAAACCGAGTTGGCTAATTGTCGAATAGGCTAACAACACTTTTAAATCGGTTTGTCTGATCGCGTTCAATGAACCCCAAAACAAAGTAAGCAATCCAATTCCGCTGACAGCATAAAACCATACTTCTTCACCGCCGAATATCGGTGTAAACCGTGCGACTAGATAGATACCCGCCTTTACCATTGTCGCCGAGTGTAAATAAGCACTGACTGGCGTCGGCGCTTCCATCGCGTCTGGGAGCCAAATATGGAAAGGAAATTGTGCAGATTTCGTAAATGCACCAAGCAAAACGAGCACTAATGCTGGGACAAATAATGGATGATTTGTAAATTCCGCTATCGCTGTAATATTTTCTCTTATGCTGAATGATCCGGTCATCGCATACAACATCACAAACCCAATAAGCATCGCCAATCCACCTGTAACCGTGATGAGCAAGGACTTTTGCGCACCGTATCTGGATTGTTTCCGGTGGTACCAAAATGCGATCAATAAGAAAGACGAAATGCTTGTTAATTCCCAAAAGACATAGAGCACCATCATATTATCCGAAAATACTACGCCGAGCATAGAACCCATGAACATGAGTAAATACACATAGAAATGCCCCAAAGACTCCCGTTCGGACAAATAATAAATCGAATAAAGAATAACGAGACTTCCCACTCCCGTAATTAGGAGTCCGAATATTAAACTAAGACCATCCAAATATGTAGTGAAATTAATACCTGCGGAAGGAATCCAAGATATTGTTTTTATGTATATTTCGCCAGCGGCAACAGAGGGGACGTATCTGACCAACCCTATAAATAATAAAATAGGAACAACGAGTACGAACCAACCAATATTAATACGTGGGATGAATTTATATATGAATGGAATGAGGATAGCAGCAATAAAGGGAATAAGTATTGCCATCAATACTGTTAACAAATGCTTACCTCCAATCAAAAACTTGTGAATGATTATTTTATAAAGAAAGCTTGACTCATACAGTGTCTGAGCGCATAATAGGATGCCATAGAGGTCTTCGATTTTAACTCATGTGATTAAGTGGATTTTTGCCTGAACTTCAAGGTACAGTGGAAATTATACACTAAAATCGGGTTGTTCGCACTTAGAAGCATTTGACCAATCAACTTGTCCTATTCGGCAATATCAGATATACTAATTAAGTTTTCATAGACAAGAACGTTTTCGTTTATGGTTATGGAAAGACTATAATTAAACAAGAGGTGAATACCACCATGGGCAAGGTAAAAGGTCGTATGGACGAGGCTATACTCGTTTGTGTCTACTACGGTCCAAATGGTGAACGTCTCATAAGACGAGGACATAAAATGGCGAGTATCATGGATTGTCCAATTTATATTTTAACCGTGGATCCCCTTCCTTTCGACGAGTTCGATGCAGAGAAATCCGATTATGTGGAGCGCTGGCAGGCACTTGCGGAGGAATTGGATATTGAAGAATTTATTGTTCGCGACAACGAAAAACGGCCGTCTGCTAAAGTGATTGCGGAAGTTGCGCATGAGCGTAATATTACGCAAATTATTATTGGACAAACTGCCCAGAGCAGATGGGAAGAAATTACAAAGGGATCTTTCATGAATGTGTTATTGCGTGAAATTACATTTGTCGATTTCCATGTTGTTTCTGTTGATCGTTCTATAAAAGATGAGATTGAAGGGATGTTCGAAAAGGGCGTCCGTGCTTATTTAGTTAAGGAAGGCGAAGACTATCGCATTAAATTCACCTTGTCTAAGGAAGCTTGTCATAGAGGAATTTTCTTTAAGGAGATCGGCACTGATTTTAATAATGGGATTTTCAAGTTTTTTAGTAACCATAAGATGTGCCAGGTTCATATAACGGATGATCTTGTTGCTAATCCTTCTTTGATTCAGGAGAATAAGAAATGAATTGAATTCGTTGTGACTACTAGTCCAACGTTTATAACATTTGCGAGTACTTGAATTCTACATCATTCAGGTGCTCGCTTTTTTATTTGAACCGTTGATTTCCGTTCCGGGCGGACGCGTTCCACGGGGCGGGCGGTGAGCCTCCTCGGTCGCTGACGTGCGCTGCCCCCCTAATATTGGACACGCCATCTAATATTAGGAGGCCCAAAAAGAATGTCCAAGTATACAAAAGAATTTAAACTTCTAGTAGCCAAACGTTATGAACATGAAAATATTAGTTACCGAGACCTGGCAGAAAAGGTCGGAGTCGACAACTCTGTAATTCGTTACTGGGTGCTACTGTTTCGACATCATGGTGATAATGCATTCGATTTTCCCTATACAAACTATCCAGGAGCCTTTAAACTAAGGGTAATTCAATTTATCAATGAAACGGATTACTCTATTCGAGAGGCATCGGCTATTTTCCATATCCCGGATCCTAGTATGGTTCGTAGGTGGAAGAAAAGGTGGGAGACAGCTGGTGAAGGTGCCCTTGAAATAAAAGAAAAGGGGCCTTCTACAATGAAATCTCGCAATCAAAAGAAAAGCACTTCCAAAGATCTTGTCGACCAATCAAGAGAAGCCATGGAAAAAGAACTCGAATATCTTCGTATGGAGAATGCCTATCTAAAAAAGCTGGAAGCCTTAGTTCAGGAAGAAAGATCACCAAAAAGATTAAAACGAAAGTAATATTTCTACTAAGGCATGAATTCCCAGTGAACAAGATGGTAAAGATAGCCGGTATTGCAAGAAGCACCTACTACAACATCGTAAATAGTTTCAAGCAGCCAGACCCCGACCGGAAGTGGAAGAGAAGAATCAACTTCATCTACCACCGACACAAAGGGCGCCTTGGGTATCGACGCATCACCGACGTCCTGAACGAAAAAGGACACACGATAAACAAGAAGAAAGTTCTTCGGATTATGCGAGACCTGGGGCTTCAATGTATTGTCCGAATGAAGAAGTACAAATCCTATAAAGGTGCATTCGGGAAAGCAGCCCCAAATATCTTGAACCGCAATTTCAAAGCGGAAAAACCCAACGAAAAATGGGTTACAGACGTTACAGAATTTAAATTATTTGGACAGAAATTATATCTCTCTCCTATTTTAGACCTGTTCAACGGCGAAATCATTACCTATACGCTTCAATCGAGGCCTACGTTTGATTTAGTGGAAACAATGTTAAAGCAGTCACTTGAATACGTAAAAGAAGACGATGAGCTCTTGATCCACTCAGATCAAGGCTGGCATTATCGAATGCCACAATATTGTCAGATACTAAAGGAATACAACATCACACAGAGCATGTCGCGAAAAGGAAACTGTTACGACAATGCCGTCATCGAGAACTTTTTCGGAATCCTTAAATATGAATTCCTGTTCCTGCAGGAGTTCGATGATCTTGAACACTTTAAAGAGGAACTAGAACAGTATATCTATTATTATAATCATTTAAGAATCAAGTCCAGATTAGAGCGGAAAAGCCCAATGGGCTATCGGAAAAAATACGAACTCGCTGCTTAGAAAAATAGTGTCCAATTTTAAGGGTCCAGTGCAACGCTCCACTGCGGGGTCTCACCTGTCCCGCTAATCCCGTTGGAGTCGCCGCCCTCCACTACAATCAACTATCTTCATTGTACTGAGGTGGTAGCTATATAGTCTTTTCTTTTCACTTTTATCATGATTATTTAGATGATGCCAATTTCAGTTTCCTTTTCTAGCAAGATCCGATAAAGCTCTTCTAGTTTTTGAATCTCATAGGTTGGAATAATATTTGTGTTGTTGGGCTTCATTTCAGGGTTAAACCAACATGTGTCTATTCCGGCTAGTTGTCCGCCTTTGATATCCGCATTTAAAGAATCTCCGATGATTAATGCTTGGTTTACATCAAAATTAGTAATTCTCGCAAATACATAATCAAAGTACTCCTTCATTGGCTTCTGAAATCCGGTGTCCTCTGACACAAATATATTTTTAAATAATAGATATAATCCCGAATCACGTAATCGTTTGTACTGAGTCTTGGAAACACCGTTCGTGACAATATATAAGTCATATTGATCTTGTAAGTCTGTTATCAATTCAATAGCGCCACTGACAAGTTGTTTTCCTTCTTCTAAGTAGCTGCGATAGCACTTTTCCAGTAATGCGCCATCAACTTCTTGATTATATGCCTTGAATAAAATAGAAAAACGAGTATTCAGGACCTCATCGCGATTTATTTTTCCTTCTTCAAAAGACTTCCATAGTTCTTGATTTATTTTTTTATAGTTTGCTTTCATTTCAGAGGTCAAGGAAATGTTTTGTTCCTTAAATAACGAGCGTAATGCTTCTCTTTCAGCAGCTCCAAAATCCAATAGTGTATCATCTACATCAAATAATAAAGTTCTATACTTTTTCAAGATTACTCTCCATTTCCTGTTTAAAATATAAAGGTTATAGATTTAAAAGAGCCCGAATTCTTATGCGAATTCGGGCTTTGTCTTTAATTGTTTCTAGTTAGTCATTTGCTTCTTTTTCTTCCCCGACGATTTTCACTTCGAGTTCGAGGTCTACGTCGAAGTTCTTTTTGACTTCGGCTTTTACCATTTCGATTGTTTGAATATAGTCGGATGCCGTTGCGTTGTTTTTATTGACGATGAATCCTGCATGTTTGACGGATACTTCTGCGCCGCCGAATCCTTTTCCTTGGAGTCCGCTGTCTTGAATGAGTTTTCCTGCAAAGTAGCCGGGCGGTCGTTTGAAAACACTTCCGGCTGATGGGAATTCAAGGGGTTGTTTGGATTCTCTTTGGTAAGTCAGGTCGGCCATTTTTGCGTTAATTTCTTCTTGGCTGCCTACTTCTAGTTTGAAATCTGCCGATAAAACATAATAGCCTTTTTTCGTAATTATGCTTTGGCGATAGCCAAGTTCTAGCTCGTCTTTGGACAGAATGAGGCGCTTCCCTTCTTTTGTGAGCACAGTTACTTGGACAATTATGTCTTTAATTTCCCCACCGTACGCCCCGGCATTCATTGCCATCGCTCCGCCTACTGATCCTGGGATGCCGCAAGCAAATTCGAAACCGGTTAATGATTTTGCACCGGCAAGTCGGGACACGTCGAATATATTCGCTCCGCCTTCCGCATGAACAGATGTACCTTTGATTTTTATTTGATTTAGTTTTGATAAATGAAGAACAATTCCTCTGACTCCGCCGTCTCGCACGACCATATTGGATCCATTTCCAAGTAGAAGTAGCGGAATATCATGCTCGTAGGCATAGCGCACAGTAGCTTCTGTTTCGTCTATTGTAAGTGGGATAACAAGAATATCGGCAGAACCGCCGAGTTTTGTCATCGTATATTTGCATAAAGGTTCATCGATTCGGAGTACACCATGTTTAATTTTCCCTTGTAAATCTTTATACCACTGATGCTTTGACATCAACATCCAGTCCTTTCAAATTAGCCTTTCACCTCTATTAGTATGCTTGGAAATTGTTTATTTGACAAGGATTGTTTCCTGCAAGAAAGAGAACACTTCTTTCTGACTATCTTTGAACGGTGGAAATTGTGATGACACCGCTTTATTTAGGGATTTATTCGCAATGAAAACAAATACCTTGAATTCAAGATACATTTCCGTTATAGTAGATTATAGCTTCACAAATAAAAGGAGGAATTTCATTATGAGTAAATGGGTAGTAGATGCTTCACATTCAAACGTCGGGTTTTCTGTGAGACATATGATGGTTTCAAAGGTGCGCGGACGTTTCACGGGAATCGAAGGCACGGTTGAAGGAAATCCTGAAGATTTAGCGGGTGCTAGCATTAATTTCAAAATTGACGCGGCGACAATTCATACCAACAGTGACGATCGCGACAATCACCTTCGTTCGGCTGACTTTTTCGATGTTGAAACATATCCGAATCTATCGTTTGTTTCTACGAATATCGTGAAAACTGGCGAGAATGAATACGAGATTACAGGAGATATGACGGTTAAAGACGTTACGAAACAAGAAACGTTCAAAGCTGTTTACGAAGGTAGCGGAAAGAATCCATGGGGTGTGGATGTTGTTGCTTTTGAAGTTGAAGGTAAAATTTCAAGAAAAGAATTTGGCCTGACATGGAACCAAACGCTTGAAGCTGGCGGCGTTCTTGTCGGCGATGATATTACGATTACAATTGAAGTGCAAGTAAACCCTGCACAATAATATATAACCGAAAACGGACATGTGGCTTATAAACCACATGTCCGTTTTTATTTGTCACAATTATTGAATGCCTTCTTCCTCGGCAACTTTTTGAAGCGCCTCGGCAAAAGTTTCAGCGGGTTGTGCACCAGATATCGCATATTTACGATTAATGACGAAAAATGGAACGCCTTGAACGCCGATTTGTCCTGCTTCGGTAATGTCCGCCTTCACATCATCTGCGAACTCCTCCGATTTAAGGACTTCCTCCGCTCGTTCTTTTGAAATGCCTACCTCTTCACAAATGTCGATAAGTACCTCATCCAAGCCTATTCGTTTTGCCTCAATAAAATACGCTTGCAGTAATTGCTCAGTCATTTCTTCTCCAAGCCCCTCTTGCTCTGCAAGTTTTGCTAGGCGATGAGCATTGAATGTATTCGCTGGATGCATCGTGTCGAAATTATACTTTAGACCAACAGATTCAGCTTGTACGACAACATTATCGGTCATTCCTTTCGCTTCATCTACACTAATATTATATTTTCCAGCAAGGGATTCTTGCATTGTTTCATCGGATGTCGCTGGAGCATTTGGACCGAGTTCGTATGCTTTGAAAACAACTTCTATCTTTTCTCCTAGACCCGTTTTCTCCAAGGCTTCTTCAAATCTGCGTTTGCCGATATAACAAAAAGGACAAACGTAATCGGACCATATTTCAATTTTCATCTTGAACACCTCTCCTTTTATTTATCATAAATTCTTTGAAATTAGGTAACAATGTATATGCCTACACCATAAGTTCAAAAAGGAGGCTTTTTTGGATGTCTCAATCATTATGGCTACGAACTGCCTATCCCCGCGACGATTACCCTTCACTCGAGGAAAATCTACATTGCGATGTTTGCATTGTGGGTGGCGGTTTAAGCGGAATCGCGAATGCTTACTTTCTCGCAAAGGAAGGAAAAGATGTCATTCTTCTAGAGAAAAACTTAATTTTGGAAGGCGCGACGGGAAATTCCACAGGTAAACTGACCGCCCAACATAATATCGTTTATGCGAATTTATTAAAAAAGTTTGGACTAGACGGAGCAAAGCTATATTACGAAGTGAATAAAGAGGCCGTTCATTTCGGACAATCAATCGCCTCGGATGACGAATTAAGAACTGCGGATTCCATTCTTTATTCGCAATCTAATTTCGGTACCCAGGAGCTTCGAAGAGAATTTGATGCTTATCAGGAAATCGGCATTCCTGGGGAGCTCGGCAGAAATTCAGAGCTTCCAGTTTCCTTTGACGCAACGCTGACTTTGAAAAATGAAAGCCAAATACATCCCGTACGATTTGGACAGAAGTTGGCCCGATTAGCTGTCGAAGCCGGTGCACGAACTTTTGAAAATACAGATGTCATCGATATGGATTTCAATAATAAATACCTGACGACTAAAACCGGTAATACAGTTCATTTTAATGAACTTGTTTTATGTACGCATTACCCCATTGAAGCGTTGCGGGGTGTCCAAGTTATGAAGTTAGCGGTTGATCGTTCTTATATCGTTTCTGCCGAAGCTGATATGGCATTACAAGGGCAGTATATTTCTGTTGATTCGCCGAAAAGATCTGTTCGAACTGCGAAAATTGATGGGAAAATTTATATTCTATTATCAGGTGCGAGCCATCCCGCGGGAATGAAAGAAAATACGGAAGCGCATTACATTCGTTTATATGATGATATGGCGGATACTTTTAAACTTTCCAGATCCAAATTGGGTTGGTCAGCCCAAGATCCCGAGACACCTGACATTATTCCCTATGCTGGAATCATTTCTTCAAGTATGCCACATATCTATATAAGTACGGGGTACAGAAAATGGGGACTTTCAAACTCGTTAGCTTGCGCGAGAATTATTAGCGATCAAATTGCCGGGAAAAAGAACCGTGCGACTCCCCTATTCGCGCCAAGTCGTACTGGATTCGGGGCATTTGTGCTTCAAGCCTTAAAATTAACGGGGCTAGTCACAAAAGAATTCACGATTGGCCATATTACAAGGCGGGAAGCACCGATTTGTACACATATGGGATGTAGAACACGGTGGAATAATGCTGAAGAAACATGGGATTGCCCGTGTCACGGTTCACGCTTTAGAAAAGACGGTTCAGTTCTCGAAGGCCCCGCGACAAAACCTCTAAATCTTTAAACTATTCATTTCCCCTTTGCGGTATACTATCGTAAAGGGGTGTTTCCACTGACATTACGAGAAATAAAGCGTATTCGCTGGTCAACAGAAGACCGTTACCCGTTCAATCCTGAAGTTGTTAAAAACTTTGACTCGCTACATTTGACTGCTCCCGTGACAATTATTGCGGGCGATAATGGTAGCGGCAAAACGACGCTCCTCGAAGGAATCGCGGCTGCCGCTGGAAGTATTTTGATTAGCGGAGAGCATATGGAAATGGATCGTTCTTTTTCCCCGGCATTTGAATTAGCGGATGAATTAAAACTAATATGGTCTGTGAAAACAGGAAATGGTTTCTTCTTCAGAGCCTCTGATTTCATTACATACACACGCAGTCTCGCAAATATTCGTGAAGAGGCACGAATTACGATGGAAGAAATTAAAAAACGCGACCCAAATAGTCTTGAAGTATTGCCCTATGCCCGCACTTATTATGAACTTCGTCATTTGTACGGCGAAGGTCTTGATAAAAGATCCCACGGCGAAAGCTTTCTTGATTTATTTCAAGCGCGGTTTAAACCCGATGGCTTCTACATACTTGATGAGCCTGAGGCACCGTTGTCGCCAAATAGGCAACTGAGTCTGCTTGCCATGCTGCATGATATGGCGAACGAAGGGGCTAAGTTTTTGATTTCGACCCACTCACCGATTCTCATGGCCTATCCCGGCGCGGATTTATATGAAATCCAGGACGGCGAACTTGTTAGTCGTTCGTTTGATGAGATTGAACATGTTCAGCTAACAAGGAACTTTTTGAATGAACCTGGGAGGTATTTGCGGCATTTGTTGGATTGAATAATAATCACTAGATCTTATAGTTTCGTCATTAAATAAAGTGATAAATATAGAGTTAAAAAAATGAATGTGTAATTAAATAAGTAAGTACTTTTGTTTATTCTGGATATTTTTCCAGAGTAAATTTTTTTGTTTGATTTGTACTTTCGCATGGTAATTCTAGTTCGGTCCCTTGATAAGGTAATAATTGAGTACGTCCTCTGAATTTACATAACACTTGAAATTTCGTTTCAATGTTTTTATTATATTATGAAACTTCGCTTTATTTATCTCGCAAAGATAATATCCCCTCAAACCCTTGATACGCCCACCTTCTCGGCTTCTTTTCAAAGTTGTACATATGTCATTACACCCGGTACTTTTAAATCATAATTTCACTACTATTTACAAATTACAGTTCTCAAGTGGCATAGACAGTTTTTTTACTATCCTATATCTTTAATGTGTTGTAAGATTTTTCATTTTTTTGTTTATTCTATTAAAACTAGTTAGGAGGAGACGTATGCGACGCAATGCAATGTATGTTTCGATGGCTGCGGTTTTAACGACTACATTACTATTTAATACGGGGACCGCGACAAATGCCGAAGATGGGAAGATTCATAGTTCAATGGAAAAGCAAGAAAACAAGGTAGCAACATCAAATCCACATCCTGAATTTTCTTGGGGGAATTCTGGTCCAGTATCCCCGGTTCTTCATCCCGGCTCAGCTAAAGGTGCCGGCATGATAGAAGGACCGTTACTGGAGATTGATACAGTTATGGATGAGATGATTGAAGATGGAATAATGCCCGGTGCTGTAACGTTTGTGGCAAGGCGCGGCCATATTGTTCAAAATGAAGCTTATGGCCATGCCGTGTTGTATCAAGATGACAACGGCACAGAAGTTGATAACCCCATCTCCATGGATAAGGATACAATATTCGACCTGGCTTCTATCAGTAAAATTTTTACAACGACTGCCGCAATGATGCTTTATGAAGAGGGTCATTTTGAATTGGATGATCCAGTGGCAACCTATATACCCGAGTTTGCGCAAAATGGTAAAGGCGATGTAACAATCCGCCAATTAATGACACATACATCAGGTTTTACTGCTTGGGTTCCCTTGTACACGATTGGCGAAAACCGGGAAGACCGCATGCAGTACGTGTTTCAATATCCATTGGCGAATTCACCAGGAACGAAATACACATATAGCGATTTGAACATGATTACTTTAGGAGAAATTATTGAACGAATTTCCGGCAAGGGTCTGGATGAATATATAAAAGAAAATATTACTGGACCACTCAATATGAAGGATACGATGTACAACCCTTCTGAAAAACTGAAAAATCGAATCGCTGCGACAGAATATCAGCCCGGGATAAACAGAGGACTTGTATGGGGCGAAGTCCATGATGAAAATGCATGGTCACTTGACGGGGTTGCCGGACATGCCGGGGTTTTCTCCACCGCAAATGATTTGGCGAAACTTGCACATATGTATGTAAATGATGGCCGTTATGGCGGCAAACAACTACTTCAGCCTGAAACAGTTCAATTATTGGTTGAAAATCAAATACCTGAATTCCCTGGAAACGACCACGGCTTAGGATGGGAGCTTTCACAAATATGGTATATGGATGGATTATCAGAAGCTTCCACACTTGGACATACTGGTTATACGGGAACATCGATCGTTATCAATAAAAACAACGATACAATCGCTATATTATTGACAAATCGTGTTCATCCGACTCGTGCAACCGTCTCAACCAACCCGGCCAGACGCCAGTTCGCCGGGCAGGTTGCCGATGCCATCCCTGTTTCTATGCCGAACAAAAAAGAAGGCGCATGGTTCTCCGGATACGGTGGCCTTTTAGACAGAACCCTAACTGCAGAAGTCGATCTGGAAACGGATGCGACACTTTCATTCGACACATGGTACCGAACAGAACAAGGCTATGACTTTGGTGTTGTTGAGGTATCGAGTGATGGCGTAAATTGGAATACTGTCGTGGATCCATATACAGGCAGCAACGGTGATTGGCAATCCGATGAAGCACGTATACCTGCAGGCACTACCCACATTCGCTTTCGATATGATACAGACACTTATAATAATGGGCGTGGCTGGTACGTAGCCAATCTCAAGCTTACAGGGCAATCAAATGAAAACTTGCCACTTGATGTAAGCGGTGACGGCTGGACGAAACGTAATTACTAAAAATTCAAGGAGGTAAAGAATTGAATTTATTTCGAAAAACGCCATTTATTTTGGTAGCGATAGTTGCATTGCTGATCAGTCCTTTTGGCTCCACGGGGAATGTCGTTAAAGCGGAAGCTGGTGATCATGTGAAGGACTTGATCATTTTTCAAAACATTCCTGAGGCAACGATTGAAGTGGAAAATAACCAAATCGAACTTAAAGTCCTGCATCTATATGATGACGGACATTTTAAAACGACATCCGAAGATTTGACATGGCATTCCAAGAATAAAAATGTGGCATCTGTTAATGAAGACGGTGTCGTAACATTTACAGGACAAAACGGACGATCGTTTATCACTGTGACGAATGGCGAGTTTACCGATGAAATCGCCGTTCACTACAAAGCGAATGAATCCATTAAACATCAAGTGGTCAAAGAAAAAGGTGATCGCTACAATGTCATCGATCATGCAATCAATGGCATGACATTGAATGAAAAAATCGGCCAGATGCTGATGCCTGATTTCAGGAACTGGAATGGTCAAAATGTAACGAAAATGCTTCCGGAGATTGAACAGTTGATTCAAGAGTACCATCTTGGCGGCGTTATTTTATTCCGGGAAAATGTTGTGACAACCGAACAAACAGCAAGACTTGTAGCAGAATATCAAGAAGCTACCGAAAAATATGGGCTTCTGATGACAATTGACCAGGAGGGCGGCATTGTAACACGCCTTCAATCAGGTACGGACATGCCTGGCAATATGGCACTCGGGGCAATGCGCTCCCCTGAAATTGCCCATGATGTTGGACAAGTCATTGGAGAAGAATTAAATGCACTTGGGATCAATATGAATCTTGCACCTGTTTTGGATGTCAATAACAATTCAGATAACCCGGTAATCGGTGTCAGATCCTTTGGCGAATCGCCGGAATTGGTGGCGGAATTAGGTGTTGCCTATACGAAAGGTCTCCAAAGCACTGGTGTTGCAGCTACTGCAAAGCACTTCCCGGGTCACGGAGATACGGCAGTCGATTCGCATCTTGGATTACCGGAAGTTCCGCATGATAAAGAACGACTGATGGAAGTGGAGCTTTATCCATTCCAAAAAGCAATGGAAGCAAACATTGATGCAATCATGACTGCACATGTTACGTTTCCGAAAATTGACGATACAAAAGTGATTTCCAAAAAAGATGGTACCGAAATTTCTTTGCCAGCCACGCTGTCATATAAGGTTCTAACCGAATTGATGCGCGAAGAAATGGGCTACGAAGGGGTTATCATTACCGATGCATTGAATATGTTGGCGATTGCCGATCACTTCGGTTCAGTTGATGCGGTTATCCGTTCTGTTAAAGCAGGGACAGACATCATATTAATGCCTGTAGAATTAGAAGCTGTTGTTGATGGTTTACTACTGGCTGTTGAAACGGGTGAAATCAGTGAAGAACGCATTGAAGAATCGGTAAAACGAATCATGACGTTAAAAATTGGACGCGACATTGTAAAGGCCGAAAACCCTCAGCCTATCGAAGATGTAGTAGCCAATGCCGAAGCCGTTGTTGGATCCGATGCACATAAGCAAGTCGAAGCTGATGCAGCCAATCGCTCAATCACACTTGTTAAAAATGATCATGCACTTCCGTTGAACGTTGCGGACAACGAAAAAATTGTTGTTGTAGGTAATACGTATATTGAGGATCTGTATAACTCAGTAAAAATTCACCATGGGAATACGGTTCTTATCAAGGCTTCAGGACCGTTAACGGATGCACAGCTCCAACAATTACAGGATGCAAGCGCAGTCATTGTCAGAACGAATACATCAACCGTCAGCGCACGCGATCCTAACAGTGCACAAATGCGTTTGGTCAATCAGCTGATCGAACTAGCTGATGCACCTGTCATCGGTGTTGGCATACGTAATCCATATGACATTATGGCCTTCCCTGACATTGATGCTTATTTGGCACAGTATGGATTCAGGGATGCCAGCTTCAAGGCTACCGCTGCAACGTTGTTTGGCGAAAACAATCCTACAGGACTGCTTCCAGTAACCATTCCGGGTCAGAACGGCGGCGTTTTATATGATTATGGTCATGGACTTTCATACTAAAAAGGGGTGGAATGAAATATGAGGAAAACGGTTGTCACACTGTTTGCATTTCTATTGGTGCTCAGTTCCCTTACCGTAGCTTTTGCGGATAAGGGGAACAACGGAAAGAATGATAAGGGGAATTCAAATGAATTCAAACTAGGTGTCGAGGTTCTGCTGGATGAGCAAAAGGATTTGATCAAAGGGAAACGTGTTGGTTTGATCACAAATCCAACAGGAGTCGATCAAGACCTGAACAGTATTGTTGACCTGCTATTCAATGATCCCGACGTTGAATTAACTGCATTATACGGCCCTGAACATGGTGTCCGCGGCGATGCGCAGGCCGGTTCCTATGTCGAGTATTATATTGATGAAGAAACAGGTTTGCCTGTTTACAGTCTATATGGACAAACAAGAAAGCCAACACCTGAAATGCTTGAAAATATTGATGTTCTCCTCTTTGATATCCAGGATGTAGGAACGCGTTTCTACACATACATTTACACGATGGCGTATGCGATGGAGGCAGCACAGGAAAACGATATTCCATTTATCGTACTTGACCGTCCAAACCCATTGGGCGGACAGAAAGTTGAAGGACCAGTGCTTGACCCTGACTATGCTTCTTTTGTAGGGAATTATCCTATCCCGCTGCGCCATGGCATGACCGTTGGCGAATTGGCAACATTGTTTAATGAAGAATTTGAAATCGGCGCTGATTTGACTGTAGTCCAAATGAATGGCTGGAAACGCAATATGTATTACCATGACACGCCATTGGAATTTGTCATGCCATCACCGAATATGCCAACATTTGAGACAGCGTTGGTCTATCCAGGCGCTGCTTTAATTGAAGGTACAAACGTTTCAGAAGGACGCGGAACGACTAAACCGTTTGAATTAATCGGCGCTCCGTTTGTCAATAGCACTGAATTCGCTGCAACATTAAATGAATTGAATTTGCCCGGGGTAACATTCCGTGCAGCATCCTTTACGCCGACATTTTCAAAGCATAGCGGAAAATTAAGCCATGGGGTTCAAATTCACGTGACAAACAAGCAACCGTATGACCCGATTGTAACAGGACTGCATATCGTAAAAACACTTCACGATATGTATCCGAATGACTTTGAATTCAGAGCCAGAAATAGTGCAGGCATTTCATTTTTCGATAACCTGATCGGAAACGGCTGGGTAATGGACGCGATTAAAAATGGAGAATCAATCAAATCAATCGAGCAACAATGGGAAGATGATCTGAAAGAGTTTGAACAGTTACGTAAAGGTTTTTTACTCTATTGAAATTGGAAAAGAGACAACCGAGTCAGGTTGTCTCTTTTCTTATTTTTATTATCTTATTTCAATGCGTCCGTCAATACCGGAACAATTTGTTTTTTCCGTGACACGACACCTTTTAATGTCGCTGTGTTATTCATTAGCGAGACGTCGAATGCTGCGCCCGCGCGGTTTGCTTCCTTGCCTAGTGCTAGGACGATGGAATCGTTGTTGATGATGTCGGTTACGACAAATAGGAATAACCCAAGATCTTTGGCCGCGATTACCGCATCGATTGCCGCTTCCAACTCCGGTTGTTTTTCCATGACTTCTTCGATATCCACTGCATTCACTTGTGCAATTTCAATTTTTAAGCCGTCATCCAATGTGAATTCTTTGGCATCTAGCGAAATGAGATCTGCAATCGTTTTATCGCTTAAATCCGCACCGGCTTTCAACATTTCAAGCCCGTATGCGTCCGCATCAACCTCAGCGATTGCCGTTAATTCTTCCACTGCTAAACGGTCTTCTTCTGTAAACGTTGGCGATTTAAACAATAGTGAATCTGAAATTAAAGCGGAAAGCATAAGTCCCGCGATATTTTTAGGTATTTCTACGCCGTTTTCTTTAAATAATTTATTCAAAATCGTCGCTGTGCAGCCTACAGGTTCAGCGCGATAATAGAGCGGATCGCTCGTTTCAAAGTTTGCAATACGGTGGTGATCGATAACTTCAATGACTTGAACTTCGTCAAGATCGTCCACACTTTGTTGTTTTTCATTATGATCGACCAATATTACTTTTGACGCTTCTGGTGCCGCTAGTTTGATTAAACGTGGTGCATCAAAGCCGAAGTGGTCGAGTGCAAACGCCGTCTCGCCTGTAACTTCGCCAAGACGAACCGCCTCCGCATTCATGCCCAATTGTTTTTTAAGGTATGCATAGCTAATTGCTGAGGTGATTGTATCCGTATCCGGGTTTTTATGTCCAAAAACTAAAACTTTTTCCATGTAAAATTCCTCCTGATTGTCTATCGTCACATATATATTATCACAATGGGGTATCCTCTAGCGTGATACTTTTATCCACTGATGTATTCTGCACGCTTTCATTAAAGAGAATTGCTCTTAGCCCATCGTTATTTTCCACAAAGTCTGCCAGTGTGTAACTATCCAGTACTTTAAAATAAGCAGCGAGCGCTTCATGCAAAACACCTTTTAATCTGCAAGCGGGCGTAATCACGCATTTATTCAACTCGCAGTTAAAACACTCGACAAGATGAAAATCATCTTCTGTTTTCCGTACAACTTCTCCGATATTTATATCGCTTGGCTCCAAATTTAATCGAATGCCCCCACCGCGACCACGCACAGTTTCAATTAAACCATGCTTTCCCAATTCATGAGCGACTTTCGTTAAATGATTTTTTGAAATACCATACGCATCTGATATTTCTTGAACAGTCGATAATTCATTTTTACCCTTTATTCCTATATATAAAAGAACACGTAAGGAAAAATCCGTGTACATCGTTAAACGCATCTTTTATTTCACCGCACTTTCCTAGCCCATTATACCTTTTGTGTCAGTCACGTGAAAGAAATGTGACCAAAAAAGCAACACTTTCTAAAGTTATATATTTTATATAGCTTTAAAATTCCATCTGCGTTATTCTTAGGTTATCAACTGAAAGGACGTGTTACCATGCTCTCACAAGAAACAATTAACATTATTAAATCTACGGTTCCCGTACTGGAGCAACATGGAAAATCAATAACAACTGTCTTTTACAAAAATATGTTTGAAGCTCACCCAGAGCTATTAAATGTTTTCAATCACGTTAACCAATCCCAAGGTCGTCAACAAACTGCCCTGGCAAACGCTGTTTATGCGGCAGCGGCAAATATTGATAATCTCGGCGCTATTTTACCGGCGGTTATTCAAATTGCACACAAGCATAAATCACTTGGAATTACAGAAGATCAGTATCCGATTGTCGGACATCACCTTTTAGGCGCGATTAAAGAAGTTCTCGGAGATGCTGCTACGCCTGAGATTATCGAGGCGTGGGGAGAAGCATACGGTGTGATTGCGGATGTCTTTATCGGACTCGAAAAAGACATGTATGACGAAGCTGAAGAACTTGACGGCGGTTGGAGAACGTTTAAAGACTTTACCATTGTCAATAAAGTCGTTGAAAGTGATGTCATCACATCATTTTATTTGGAAGCGGCGGACGGTAAAAAACTTCCTTCTTACAAACCGGGTCAATACTTAACGATTCGCTTCGATATTCCAGGCGAAACGAATACATTTAATCGCCAATACAGCCTGTCTCAAGCATCAACTGGTGATGTTTATCGAATCTCGGTTAAACGGGAAGATGAAATTGAGCCAAACGGAAAAGTATCTGTATTCCTTCATAATCATGTAAACATCGGGGATACAGTTGAAATCAGCGTGCCGACTGGCGACTTCTATTTGGATACAGAAAGTTCGATGCCTGTCACACTTATTAGCGGCGGTGTAGGAATTACGCCAATGATGAGCATGTTTGAAACAATTGCGAAAGATTCACCGGATCGCCCTGTGACGTTTCTCCATTCAGCACGAACTCGAAAACACCAAGCCTTCCATGAGCGCTTAGTCGAATTAAATGCATCTATGCCGAATTCAGCGTACGAGGCTCTTTATTCGGAAGAAGGAGATGGCTTCATCACACGTGAATTCTTAGCTGAACATGTCCTTGATGGCAGTGATATTTATGTGTGCGGACCAGTTCCATTCATGCAAGCTGTCATTAGCAGTTTACATGACCTTGGAATTCCGGAAGAGAAAGTCCATTTCGAATTCTTCGGTCCAGCTGTAGAACTTGAACTCGTTAATGCTTAATACAAAAGCCGTTCCCTTACCCGGGAACGGCTTTTGTTTGTTCAATTTTGGAAATATAGTCGATTGAAAGTTTGTTGAAGATTTCAGGCTGTTCGATATTGCAGACATGCCCGCAATTTTTAATCTTGATGAATTCAAACACTTCGCTTTTCCGAACCGCTTCTTCAATCGGCGGGATGAATAAATAATCTTCGTCCCCCATGAGAAAAAGTGTCGGAATGTCCGTCGTTGAAGTCTGAAGACGTGTTAAATAAGGATTGATAAGCTTCGTTAAAGAAAACCATTTAATGAATTCTTTCTGATACATTTTTTTCGCCTCATTGACGAAAGCCAGGCGTGATTCTTCATGTTGCTTCCGCGGCATGATGATATAGGCGAATAATTTATAGAGGAACATATAAGGTACGAAGCGTTTTGTAGCACGGCCGATCCATAATAATAGTTTCGTTCGAATATCAAAACGGATAATCGCGCCGCCGAGGATAAGCGACTTTACACGATCTGGATAGTTATCTGCCATCGTTTGGGCAACGATTGTCCCGAGCGACATGCCGATAACATGTGTTTTTTCTACATTCAATTCATCTAAAACGTCAATGACTTCTTTTGATATATCTAAAAAAGTATCGCCTTTTTTCCAGCGACCACCTTCAGATTTTCCATGCCCGCGCAGATCAATAAGAAGGACGTTATGTTCTTTTCTAAATTCACGAATTTGTTTAAACCAAGTCGAAGAACTGCCGCCTGCCCCGTGTACAAAAGTAACCCATGGTGCATCTTGGCCAACTTCGTAAGTTCGATAATGAAGCATAATTTCCCCCCCTAGACTATTGATATTCATTATAAATTAATTTGATTAAAGTTTAGTAGTTATTTTCAGATGACACTACTTTAATTTATCATAACTAAGGGGTTTATTCAAACTGAAAGAAGGCCAGTTTCCTGACCTTCTGCTGGTAATTATTATTTTTTGAAAGTGTTATTTTTCTAGTAATTTTAGTGATTCGCGATTGAATGCAGGCATATCATCTGGCGTTCGGCTTGTCACGAGTTGGTCTTGGCAAACAACTACTTCTTGATCTAAGTAGTTGACACCCGCGTATTCCATATCGACTTTAATGGATTTGTATCCTGTTGCATGTCTTCCTTCAAGCGATTTAGCCGAGATTAATAGTTGAGGTCCATGGCAAATTGCGAATACAGGTTTTTTGTCATCCATAAATGCCTTTGTAAATTCTACGAAGCGATCATCTGCACGTAAGATGTCCGGTGAAAATCCGCCAGGTAAAAGTAACGCATCGAAATCCTCAGGTTTCACGTCATCGATGCCTTGATCCACTGTGAGCGATTCTCCTTTTTTACCCGTGATTTCCACGCCTGATTCTTTTTCAATCGTTACAACTTCATGTCCAGCGTCTTCAAATGCTTTTTTCGGTACTGTAAACTCCGAGTCTTCAAATTCATTTGTGATTAGTGTTGCGATTTTAGCCATGTAATTCAGACACTCCTTTGTTCGTTATACTACTTGTTTACCCTATTTGCATATAAGAAAACTTAGCGGTACTTCGAAACGTACGGACTGTCCTTGTCATAAAATCGCCAAGGATAATGGACCGCTTCTCCGGAATTTCCGATTCCGACTCTCGGACCGGCTACGATTTCCTCGACATTCTTTCCTTCGGCAATGAAGAGCGGTTCGTGCGACCAATGATGGCCGTAATAGTCCATGGAGATGTTCATGGCTTTCGTCAATTTACCTGGACCATTCGTCCAATCGATTTCTTTCATATGCTCTCCGCGATTTTTACGCATTACTTCATGACCGAGAACCGGTTCAACCGCGCGGATAAGAATTGCGTGCGGCGTGCCGACTGGGCCGGCAACGACATTAATAAGTGTATGGGTATGCATTTGGTAAGTATAAACGAGCCCCGGACTTCCGAACATGATTTCCGTTCTTTTGGTTCTTCGATTGTTGAAACTGTGGGCAGCTTGATCTTCTGGTCCTTGATAGGCTTCTGTTTCAACGATTCTTCCGACTAATAGGCCTGAAGGTTGTTCGTGAACGATATATTGTCCTAATAATTGTTTCGCAAGTTCTAATCCGGGTGATTCGAAAAATGATTTATCGACTGGTGTATACATACATAATCGTCCCCTTCCATTCGCTATTATTCCCTTCATTTTGACTTACTAACACGGTATAATTAAGTAAAAAGAAAAGCGAGTGATGCCTTCATGGAACGACTGCAAAAGGATATTATACAATTTACCAAGGCGCGCAACTGGGACGGAAATCACGATGCACGAAATCTCGCCATATCCATTTCACTCGAAGCCAGTGAATTACTCGAACATTTCCAGTGGCAATCAGCCGAAGAAGCGCTCGCGACTAATAAGCAAGAAATTGCTGAAGAAGCTGCAGACGTCTTTATTTATTTGTTGCAGTTTGCAGATTTGCTTGGGATTGATTTGAAAGAAGAAGCACGGAAGAAGATTGAGAAGAATGAGGAGCGGTTTCCTGTTTGATAATTAGGTTTTTGTATAAATAGTGAGGTGAAAGTCGTCTAGATAGACGGCTTTTTTGTTTTTTGTCGTCGTTGGTAATTTGCTTGCAGATTTAAGGGGTTTGCTTGCACTCCGATGGGTTTTAATTGCACTCATATGCCATTTGCTTGCACTCAAATGATTTTGCTTGCAAGTTGGGACCTTTTACCTGCGGAAAAACTGATATTCAAGCGACTCAATGTATTCAATCACACTAAATAACACTCTTTATTAATGAAATTAGTTGATTGGAGTGGAAAGCGTCCGCCCGGAATGGAAATCAACGGATCAAATAAAAAACGATTACTCGAATAATGAATACTTCAAGTAATCGCTAAAGATATAGTAGCAACTCCATTAGTTACCGGTATTTTATTCCTCAATCAATCCCTTTTCAATCAAAAACTCCCTCGCTACATCTTGCGGCTTTTCTTTATCCAAATCCACACGGGAATTCATTTTCAACATATCTTCCTCTGAAATTTTCCCTGCCAGATTGTTTAAAACCTTTTCTAGCTCCGGGAACTTTTTGAGCGTGTCTTGACGAACAACAGGTGCTGCGTCGTATTTCGGGAAAAAGCCTAAATCATCTTTTGTCGTTGCCAAGTCGAAAAGCTGAATTCTGCTATCCGTTGTAAAAGCTGGAATCACATCGACATCGCCATTCTTCACCGCTTCATACATCACATTCGGATCTAAACTTTTGGCATCCGAAAACGAAAATGGGTAAGCATCGACTAAATCATCATACCCGTCACCTTTTCGCTCGTAAAAGGCGTGCGGCGCTCCGAATACCATATCTTCTTTAGAAGATTTCTTCGCAAGCTCTGAATAAGTGGCCGAATCATAGGATTTATCTTTCGTGTAGGCAAGTGTATACCCGTTTTCAAACCCGAGCGGCTCCAACCATGTGACTTCGAACTTATCTTCGTAACCCTTTTTCACACGGTCAAATACGCTTTCAGAACTCTCGCCGGCCTTCGACTCTTCCTTTAATACATCTTTAAGGCCTGTCCCCGTGTACTCGACATATAAATCAATCTCGCCTTTTTGAATGGCAGGCGTCAGTATGGCGACTTCACCGAGTCCATCTTCATACCTCACCTTGTAATCCGTTTCCGATTCAATATAAAGACCTAATATATGCGGTAAAATAAATTGCTCTGTCCACGGCTTTCCACCGATCACAATCTCATCTTTCGAACCGCACGCGCTAAGTAAAAGTGCTAGTGAAAGAACGATAATCCCAATGCTTTTCTTCACATGAATACCCCCATATTATTGGTTGTTGATACCTTTTGGTGTTACTCTTTTCTCCACCCATTTCAAGATTAAATCGAACGCGATTGCCAAGAGTGCTACAGGCAATGCCCCCGCAAGAACTAAAGCGTTGTTATACGACTGAAGACCTCTGTAAATGACATCCCCCAATCCGCCTGCTCCAACAAAGGTTGCAAGCGTTGCAATTCCGACAGTCAAAACAGTAGCTGTTCGAATCCCGGCCATAATGACCGGCAATGCAATCGGCATTTCAATCTTTTTCAATATTTGATTTGGGGTCATCCCCATTCCGCGACCGGCTTCGATAATCGATTCATCGGCGCCTGTCAGCCCGGCATATGTATTGCGAACAATCGGTAATAATGCGTAAATAACGAGTGCAATAAGTGCTGTTTTCGATCCTATTCCAATGAGCGGAACTAAAAATCCGAATAACGCGAGACTTGGTATTGTTTGCAGTACAGCGGTCACGCCAATAATCGGCTCTGCAAAACGGCGATACCTGGCGACCAAGATTCCAGCGGGAAGCGCGATTAGAATTCCGATAGCAAGCGCTACAAAAGATAAAAAGATATGTTGAAGAAATGCTTCCGTTATTAAATCTGAACGGCTGCTAATCGTCTCAAAAAAATTACTCATACTGAAAGCTCCCCTTCCCGGTCCTTCATGGCAGCCTTCAATAGCGTATGGTGTCCGAGATAGCCCAATGTCATGCCCTGACTTATAATTGCAAGACGTCTATTCGAATTATTATCTAGTAAATCAATTGCTTCCTGAACCGTTATCAGAGAGTCGACCTTCAAGCTATCGCCTGCCCAGGTTTCATCCAAAAGCTCGGTGAATTCCCCGAGTTGTCTATGCCCAAAATCGCGTCTACGTGCAATTCGATTTTGACCGATGAAATCACGAACAAAATCTGTCGCCTGGTGTTCAATTAATTCATCTGGTGAAGACATCTGTTCAATTTGACCTTCTCGCATAATGATGATTTCATCGGCAATTTCTAACGCTTCATCCATATCATGCGTGACAAACACAATCGTTTTCCTAATTTGTTTTTGGAGTTTGCGCAACTCAACTTGAAGTTGCTCTCGGCTAATTGGGTCAAGCGCTGAAAAGGGCTCGTCCATCAAAATAATATTAGGATCACTTGCTAATGCGCGGCTTACCCCGACTCGCTGTTGCTGGCCACCAGATAATTCAAAGGGATACCGACTTCTATATGTTTCCGAATCCAAATCGACCAATTCCAGTAATTCATCGACCCTATCTGAAATCCGGCCTTCTTCCCATCCCAACATCTCGGGAACCATCGCAATGTTTTCTTCAATTGTCATATGCGGAATCAAGCCGATTCGTTGAATCACATACCCGATTGAACGGCGTAGTTCGACTTCATCTCTTTCGGAGACTGCCTGTTCATCGATAAATATCTCGCCCGATGTCGGGAGTTCAAGTCGATTGATCATCCGCATAAGCGTCGTTTTTCCACAACCGCTCGGACCGATAATCGCGGTTAATTTATGAGTAGGGATTGTTACTGTAACTCCGTTTAAAGCTTTCGTTCCATCTGGAAACTCTTTTGTTACGTTGTCGAATCGAATCACGTCTTCACTCCTATAGACTATTGTTAGAATAGTCCTTGTCCTTGTGCAAATTCACGGTATAAATCATGTGTTGCAATGAGTTCCTCATGCTTCCCTATGCCAGTAACCTTTCCTTTTTCCAGGAAAATCAACTGATTCGCATGAATTACAGTCGCCAATCTATGTGCGATAATAAGCGTTGTTCGCCCTTCCATAAGACGAACGAGCGCCTCTTGAACATGAGTTTCTGAACCACTGTTCATCGAGAAGTAATATTTCGGGATTGTAAAGTAATGCCCGGGCGATTGCAATGCGTTGGCGCTGTCCACCTGATAATTTCATTCCGCGTTCGCCGACAAGCGTTTCGAACTGTTCCGGCATCTCTTCGATGAAATCAAGTGCATTCGCCGCTTCTGCAGCCCTTCTCACTTCTTCAGTCGTCGGTCTCTTATCAAGTCCGTATGCGATATTATCCATAATCGAACCGCTAAGTAATGGGCTTTCCTGCGAAACATACCCGATTTTACCGCGCCACTCGGACAAAGCGATCGTATGAATCGATTTGCCTCCTATTGAAACTTCCCCACTTGTCGGCATATAAAACCTTTCCAGCAATGAAAACACCGTCGTCTTGCCGCCCCCGCTCGGTCCTACCAATGCGGTTACCGTTCCGGGATTTGCTTCAAACGAGATTCCACTAAGGACTTCCTTTCCAGATTCATAGGAAAAATGGACATCTTCGAATGTAATGATTCCTTCTGGAACAACTTGTTCTCCCGTTGAGACTTCACTTTCCATTACAATAATATGTTGAATGCGCTCTGTCGCTCCAACAGCTTTTTGGAATGAAGTGAAAAACGACGCCATCTGCGCAAATGGCACGATAATTTGAAACATGAAAAAGATAATGGCGACAAGCGTGCCCGCGGATAAAATTCCCCGTGATACTTGTGAGCCGCCGTATCCTAAAATAACAACAAGAATACTCATCATTGTTAACGTCATAATCGGCGAGATTACAGCTTGTATTTTTGCTTCTTTCAAACCGAATCCAAATAATGACCGAATTGCTTTTTGCCCTTGTTCCGCTTCCGTCTTTTCCGCACGGGATGCTTTTACTAATCTTATATCGCCAAGGACACGCCCTAGATGACCTGAAAACTTTGCCATCTCAGCTTGCGTCGCCTTGGCAACTTTATGCATGATGCGACCGAGCGGAATGATAATCGCCATGCTGATTGGAATACTGATCAGCATGATTAATGTCATTTGCCAGGACAAGAAAAATAAAATAATTATCGATCCAACAATCGATATGACTCCCGATACGAAAGTCACCAGATGATTCGTCACCAATTCCTTCAGTGTCGTTGTATCTTGCGTAATCCGGCTCATCGTTTCGCCGGTTTCATTCGCATCGTAATACGAGACGGGTAGACGGAGCACTTTATTCCACAACTTGCCGCGCAAATCCGCGACAACCGTTTCGCCTATATATGTCAATAGATAATGAGAAACGCCGCCGGTTAGTGCTTGAACAATAAAGATTACGAATAAAAAAGCTGCTGTTTTCCAATTAAATAATGCATCTGCCAACGTATCCACAAGTGTTTTCGTGATAAGCGGAATGACTAACCCCGCGATTGTTGTCATCAATGAAAGAATTAGTGCAACGACTGTGACGCCAATAGGCCATTTCAACTTTTTCAATAAAGCAAAAAAGTTTCTCGTAGAGGATTCTTTACGAGGTTTGAGTTGTTCCGACATTCTAGCACTTCCCCTTTTGGCGTGTATTTCTTTATGGTTATACCTTTGAGATGTTACTAAGTAGTCGGCCGATTTCCAACCAATCTGCATCTAAAGTCGGCCGATGCGAAGGTCGATAAAAGATGGCTGCCGGATGAAAAGTCGGGACGATGGTATGGGTTTCACTCGTCCAGTTAAATTTTGTGTCATCGAGTTCTTTCAAATATTGAACTGGTCTTTCTAACAGTTGTCCGTGCAACTCGGTGACTTTCGAATCTCTTCCCAATAAACGCTGCAACCCGACATTGCCTAGCGTGACGATTAACTTCGGTTTAACGGTCAATAATTCATAATCGAGAACGGGCGCGTGTGCCAAAATTTCTTTTTGCGTAGGAGGCCGATTGTATTTCCGCTCCGTTAACGTACCATCACGATTTCTTTTCGTTCCCCATCTGTACGGTCTACTCCGCACAGCACTAGTAATATAAACATCTTCCCGCGATAAGCCGATTGTATCCAGCGATTTCATCAATTCTTTTCCGGCACGGCCAATAAAAGGAATGCCGTCCACGAGTTCGAACTCACCGGGTGCTTCGCCGATCAGCATCAGTTCAGGATTTCTTGGGCCTTCGCCGTAAATAAAACCTTCTACAGGAAACCCTTCGATACGGTCTTTTCCAAGTTGTGCAATTGACTCTGGTATGCGGAACATCGAAACACCCCTTTCCTATGTTTTACTTTAACAAAAATAACCTCTCCACTAAAGGAAAGGCTCTGGATTTCTTAGATTATGAACGGATTTAGCGCATTTTCTACACTGTTGGAAAAGTTCTTTCCAGCGCCCCAGTCAAAACGTTTCGGCTGATGTTGCTCTCGGTGCGCGTCAGGTTATTCTCGTTGCTATCCAATTTATTCTCGTATCGTGTTTGGACACCGTAAAAAATTCGTGCCAATGAAAAAAAACGAGTGTTTGAACAATAAATCGTTCAAACACTCGATGTTTCATTCCAATTCCAACTGTTTCGTCTCTGTCCCCAAGAAAACAACTGCTAAGACACCGATAACAATGGCTCCGCAGAAAATCCCGAAGATAAAGCCGAAACCGTATCCCGCCGCCAATAAAGATCCAACGAGCAACGGGCCGAAAATACCGCCGACTCGACCGATCGCCGCGGCCATTCCTGAACCTGTTGCACGAATGGATGTCGGATATTGCTCAGGCGAATAAGCATATAAAGCGCCCCATGCGCCTAAATTAAAGAATGACAACAATGCACCTGAAACGAGTAATAAGCCAAGTGTTTCCGCATTTCCAAATATGTAAGCACTTGTTGCTGTTCCAAGAAGATACGTTGCCAATACGAATTTCCGGCCTACTCGTTCAATTAACCAAGCCGCTGTAAAATAACCTGGCAGCTGCGCGAGTGTCATTAATAGTACATACCCAAAGCTCTTAATCATACTAAAGCCTTTCATCACCATCACACTGGGCAACCAAAGGAACATGCCGTAATACGAGAACACGACCATGAACCAAACAATCCACAACATCACCGTGCGCTTCGCATATTTTTTTGAAAATAAAAGCTTCATCTTTGCACCGGCTGATTGCTTCGGTTTACCTTCCCTGGCATACTTCGGTGAATCCGGTAAATTTCTGCGTAGATAAATTGCATAAAATGCTGGTAGCGCAGTAATGATCAAGGCAACTCTCCAGCCAAATGAAGGAATAACAAAATAAGCAATTAATGCAGCAAGCAACCATCCAGCCGCCCAAAAACTTTCCAGTAATACGACAACTCGTCCACGTTCTTTCGCATCAACGCTTTCAGATACAAGCGTCGATGCCACTGGCAGTTCCCCGCCTAGGCCGGCCCCTACAAAGAAACGTAAGATTAAAAAAGCAGTTAGCGTCATCGTCAACGCAGACAAACCGCTTGCGACCGAGAATAAAACAAGCGTTATCATAAAGACATTCTTCCGCCCAATTCGATCCGCTAATAAGCCGAATCCGAATGCACCGACTGCCATTCCGATGGAGTTAACGCTTCCGATCCAACCCATTTCAACAGACGATAAATTCCATTCAACAGCAATGGCCGCAATAACAAATGACAGGATTCCGACATCCATTGCATCGAACATCCATCCTGTTCCTGCTAGCCCAAGCAAGCGATTACGTGATATTTCTTTTTTCTGCTTCAAAATTCTTCTACTCCCCGTGTTCATATTCAGGTGTCATGACACATGTCATTATACCTCACTTATTAACCTAACACAAAGATTTTTTTAAAGAATAAGTACGAGACTTACCGCCATAACCGCCATTCCTGCCATCATTCCATAGATTGACGAATGGGCTTCGTCGTATTTTTTTGCAGCGGGCAACAGTTCATCAATGGAAATGAAAACCATAATCCCTGCAACAGCCGCAAAAATCACGCCAAACATGACCCCATTTAAATACGGCATGAGGATTAAATAAGCGACAACCGCGCCGACCGGTTCAGCCAATCCCGAAAGAAATGAAAGTTTGAACGCTTGCTTCCGATTCCCCGTTGCATAATAAATTGGAATGGCGACGGCAATTCCTTCAGGTATATTGTGAATGGCCACGGCAATTGCAATGGCTATACCGAGCGTAGGATCTTGCAGTGCTGAAGTAAACGTTGCAATGCCTTCTGGGAAATTATGAATCGCAATCGCCAGCGCAGTGAACATGCCCATTTTCTTCAATTTCGCATACTCGTCATTCGTCGGTCCTTCATTTACTTCCTCGACGCTTTTCACATCATGCGGATTTCCGATTGCTGGAATGAAATGATCAATAAGTGCGATTAACAGCATACCCCCGAAAAATCCAACAAGCGTCATCCAATAACCGTTTTTCGTTCCAAGTTCCAGTACCAACTCGACTTTCGCTTTGACGAAGATTTCCACCAACGATACGTAAATCATTACACCGGCTGAAAATCCAAGTGCTACTGATAAAAATTTGGTATTCGTCCGCTTTGTAAAAAAGGCAAGCAAGCTTCCTATTCCAGTAGCAAGGCCTGCAAATAGGGTTAACGCAAATGCAAAAAGTATACTCCCATCCATAAACACAGCTTCTTTCTAATTCTTAGTTATTGCTATTGTATGCTAAGTGTTTCCCATGTGCAAAACTTTAAATAATTCTTTAAACTATTAATTTGAAAAACAAAAAAGAACCGGCCTATAGAAAGACCGGTCCCCTATTTCTTTTAAATTAAAATGCTTCTTCCATTTCATTAATCATTTCTTTCATTGAAAGAAGACCGCCGCCTGATAAGTACCAGTAGTCAGCGTTTAAATAAATAATTTTGCCATTTTTATAAGCATCCGTTTTCTTCACAAGATCGTTCTCAATCGAATCTTTTACGCTTGATTCCGTACCGATTGCCGCATCACGATCTACCACGAAAAGAATATCTGGGTTTGTTTCCACAATATATTCAAACGTGACGTTTTGACCGTGCGTAGATACTTCGATTTTTTCATCAGCTGCCTTGAATCCGAAGACATCATGGATTAAACCGAAACGTGAATTAGGGCCATACGCACTTACTTTTCCTTCGCTTCCAAGAACAATCAATGCATTTTCATCGAAGTTTGAAGTTTTATCGTTAATCGCAGCAATTTGCTCATCAATTTCAGCCAACTCTGTTTTCATTTCATCTTCTTTATCAAAGATTTTTGCGACAAGGTCCATATTCTCTTTAAATGAATCCATATAGTGCGCCGTATCTAAACCAACGAAAATAGTCGGTGCAATCTCACTAAATTCTTTATAAAGATCAGCCTGACGTCCAGAGATGAAAATCACATCTGGTTTCATTGCGTGAATAGCTTCAAAATCGGGTTCTTTCAAGCTGCCAAGATTTTTGTATTTTGCATCTTCAAATTTTGACAGGTAAGCAGGAATGGTTGCTTGCGGAAGACCTGCTACTTCGATTCCAAGTTCGTCTAGTGTATCAAGTATTCCAAAATCGAACACGACGACCGTTTCGGGGCTTTTCTTCACTTCAACTGGCTTTTTATCAAGTTCATGCGTAACTTCAATAACTTCGCTTTCGGTATTCCCATCCGAAGATGTCGTCTTATCTGCTTTTTCGTTATCAGTTCCACATGCCACAAGAAAAGCCATTAACGCAAACATCATAACTGCTAAAGATAATTTTTTCATCATTTGTTCCCATCCTTTAATTTAAGAGTTAAAATACACGCAAATACGGCAGTTGCTTAATTGTTTAATCGGGATATCCATGTCGTAAATTTCTTTCAATGAATCCGAGTTAATAATGTCATCGGTCGGTCCGTCTTTAACGACACGGCCGTCTTTCAGTGCAACGATTCGATCTGAGTACACAGATGCAAAGTTAATATCATGCAAGACGATGATGACTGTTTTTCCGAGATCATCAACAAGTCTGCGCAATATTTTCATTATTTGAACTGAGTGCTTCATATCTAAGTTATTCAGCGGTTCATCCAATAAAATATAATCGGTGTCTTGCGCAATAACCATTGCGATAAATGCGCGTTGGCGCTGACCACCCGAGAGTTCTTCCAAATAACTATCTTGCATGCCCATTAAATCCATATAATCGAGGGCTTGATCAATAATACGAATGTCTTCTGCATTTAAACGGCCTCTTGAATATGGATATCTGCCGAAAGAGACGAGTTCACGAATTGTCAAACGGACATTCATGAAGTTCGACTGTTTTAAAATCGAAACTCGTTTTGAAAAATCATTCGATTTCATTTTTTTTACGTCTTTTTTATCGACAAGTACCTCACCTGTGTCCGCATCAAGAAGGCGGCTTACCATCGAAAGGAGCGTTGACTTTCCAGCACCATTCGGCCCGATAAATGAAGTGATTTTTCCGGGATGTATATTCACACTGACGTTTTCAACGACCGCTTTCTTCCCGTAAAACTTCGTTAGCTCACGGACTTGAATCATGTAGATCGACTCTCCTTTAATAGTAAGTAGATGAAGTAAATGCCGCCGACGAAGTTGATGATGACACTTAGCGTCGTGGAGAATGTAAACACGCGTTCCACAACCCATTGACCACCAACGAGAGCGAAAATACTCATAATGGATGCACCGACAATGAGAACAGAATGCTTATATGTTTTAAAGAACTGATAAGATAAATTTGCGACGATTAATCCGAAAAAAGTGATTGGACCAACGAGCGCCGTTGAAACTGCGATTAACACCGAAGAGATGATAAGCGTCTTTTTAACAACTTTGTCGTAGGATACGCCCAAGTTGATGGCAGTGTCCCGGCCGAGCGACAAAACGTCAAGATCATTTATCGATTTCCAGCCAATGATCATTGAAATAACAATAATGGCTAGCGCCCACCAAACAAGGTCTCCGCTGACATTGTTAAAGCTCGCGAACATTTTGTCTTGGACTCTTAAAAACTCATTCGGATCAATCAGGACTTGCAAAAATGTTGAGATGCTTCCAAAGAATGTCCCAACAATAATTCCGACGAGCAACAGAAAATAGATGGGTCTCTTCCCAGATTTAAATAAAAACTGATACAACAGTAGCGCAAAGACAATCATTGCCGATACGGATAAAATGAAATTCACATGTTTGTTAACAATCGTCACATGCGATGAACCGAGGAAAAAGATTCCAACAGTCTGCAAGAGTAAATAAAGTGAATCGAATCCCATAATACTCGGGGTTAAAATTCGGTTATGTGTAATTGTTTGGAAGATGACAGTCGAATAGGCGATCGCAACACCTGTTAAAACCATTGCTAACACTTTAATTCCACGGCGCGGCAATGCGTAATCGAAACTTCCATTTAATCCTTGAAATAAGTAAAGTCCACAGAAGAATAAAGCGAATGCACTAAGAATAATCATTTTTGTTGAATTACGCATACGATTTCCTCCTAAACAGCAAGTAGAGGAATATTCCGCTTCCAATGACGCCTACCATTAAACTAATTGATATTTCATAAGGATAAATGAGCACTCGACCCAAAATATCGCAAATGAGAAGAAATATCGCGCCTAGCAGCGCAGTATGCGGCAAAGTCTTTTGCAAGTGATCGCCTTTAAAGATTGAAATGATATTCGGGATAATTAAACCTAGAAATGGAATCATCCCGACTGTTAAAACAACAGTTGTCGTAATGAGCGCAACAAGTATAAGACCGATATTTACGACTCGCCGATAGGCAAGACCGAGGTTTCTAGAGAAATCTTCTCCCATGCCAGCCACCGTAAATCGATTTGCGTACAGATACGCAATTATAATAACGGGGATACTTATGTAGAGAAGTTCAAAACGTCCTTTCATAATCATCGAAAAATCGCCTTGCAACCATGCTGACATATTTTGTATAACGTTTGCCCGATAGGCTAAAAACGTTGTTACAGATGACAGTATGCTCCCGAACATAAGTCCGACTAGTGGTATGAAAATCGCGTCCTTGAACTTTATCCGATCAAGAATTTGCATAAACAAGAGCGTGCCGGCAAGCGCGAATGCAAATGCGACGATCATCTTTTCAATTGTTGATGCGTTCGCGAACAAAAGCATTGAAACAAGAATTCCAAGCTTTGTTGCATCGAGCGTACCAGCGGTTGTCGGCGAGACAAATTTATTTCTGCTTAGCTGTTGCATAATTAGTCCCGAAATACTCATACCAGCACCTGCTAGAATGATTGCAACGAGTCTTGGCATGCGGCTAATCAAAAATATTTCCGTTTCTTCCGATTTGAAATCTAGTAAACTCATCGGGGTAATATGGCTGACTCCTACAAACAACGAAAGGAAGGAAAGGCCTATTAATGCGATTATCAAATAACGTTTCTTCATGGCAGCCTCGATATCGATTTATTTAACTCTAATTGAGAACGATGTACTGAAAACCATTATCAATTAGACTCAATCTCAATTATAGCATCGGTCAAATCGATGTCAATTACAAATGAAAATGATTATCAATTAGATTACAATGGACTATATGATAAAAATATCCAAAAAAGAAGCACTTATGATGTAATAAACTATATAAATATATTTCGAATTCCGAATCTAACTATCGTTTTAATTAGCAAAATCCGCTATACTATATTTTAATGAAGGAGGAGTAAATTACTTGTTAAAACAATTCTTTTCTTATTATAAACCCCATAAACGGCTGTTTATCATAGATTTTTCGAGCGCCGTATTTGTCGCTTTGCTCGAACTCGCATTTCCATTGGCGGTTCAGTGGTTCATCGATGTCTTGCTCCCAGGCGGGAATTGGGGAAAAATCGTTACGGTCAGCATTCTATTACTTCTGGTCTATATTTTAAGTACATTCCTTCAATATATCGTCAGTTATCTTGGCCATAAACTAGGCATAAATATTGAAACAGATATGCGCCAACAACTTTTCAATCATGTTCAAAGACAATCGTTCAGATTTTTTGATAATACGAAAACTGGACATATTATGAGTCGGATCACCAACGATTTATTCGACATCGGAGAACTTGCTCACCATGGTCCCGAGGATTTGTTTATCGCGATCATGACGCTAGTCGGCGCATTTATTCTTATGTACAATATCAATCCGGAACTTGCCGTCATTGCAATCGTCATCGTTCCGCTACTTGTGGTGCTCGTTACATTCTGTAATATTAAAATGAATCAAGCATGGACCAATATGTACGGAAAAATTGCAGATGTTAACGCCCGTGTTGAAGATAGCGTTTCGGGTGCGCGTGTTGTCCAATCCTTTACTAACGAAGAATTTGAAATCTCACGTTTTGAAACGGATAACGGCAACTTTCGAATTGCGAAGCTTGTTGCATATAAGGTGATGGCGTGGACGCATTCAAGTATGTATATGATGACGCGATTGATGACCTTAGTCGTTCTCGTCGTTGGTGCATGGTTTTCATTCAACGGAAAGTTAACGTACGGAGAACTTGTCGGGTTTATTCTTTTTGTTAATATTCTCATCAAACCTGTTGATAAAATTAGTGCATTGCTGGAACTTTATCCAAAAGGAATGGCTGGTTTTCGCCGCTTCCGAGATTTGCTTGATCAAGAACCTGAAATTGAGGATGCACCAAACGCAATTGCAGTTAATCATTTAACTGGCGATATCGACTTTAAAGATGTTTCGTTCAATTACGACAGCACGAAGCTTGTTCTCAAGGATGTTAACTTAAGTATCCGTGCGGGCGAGACAGTTGCCTTCGTCGGACCATCAGGCGCCGGGAAAACAACGATTTGCTCATTAATTCCTCGATTTTACGATGTGAATGAAGGGGCTATTTCAATCGACGGGATCGATGTTCGTGAAATGACGCAGAAATCGCTGCGGTCGCAAATCGGGATTGTTCAGCAAGATGTCTTCTTATTTACCGGAACCATTAAAGAAAATATTGCTTATGGAAATTTAGCGGCTTCTGATGAAGAAATTTATGAGGCGGCGCGTAAAGCCCATCTTGAGGAATATATTAATTCATTGCCAAAAGGTTACGAAACACAAATTGGCGAACGAGGATTAAAACTTTCGGGCGGGCAAAAACAACGACTTGCCATTGCGCGCATGTTCTTGAAAAATCCACCGATTCTAATTTTAGATGAAGCGACGTCTGCACTTGATACTGAAACAGAACGGATTATTCAGCAGTCACTTACCGAACTTGCCGAAAATAGAACGACGCTTGTTATTGCTCACCGACTTGCGACGATTCGCGATGCAAACCGCGTCATCGTTGTAACTGAAGACGGGATTGCAGAAGATGGAACCTACGCAGAACTTCTTGAAAAAGACGGCATTTTTGCGCATTTGCATAATATTCAATTTCAAAAAGTTTAAGTTTAAGTTTCGATTTTTTGGACAGTATAAGTTCATCCCCCTTTCTCAAAAAAAATGCACCGCAATTGACCTCCCCCGGTCATGCGGTGCATTTTCCCTTTTAGTAACTTGTAACGAATTCTTCGAACCGTTCACGGTCATAGGTTAACATTTCAACAGTCATAACTGTTCCGTCTTCGTCGTAGGATGTTTTTTTCACATTTGCTTTATCATTTAAATATGCGACAACGTCCCCGCGGTCAAATGGGATAAGTAATTTACACGTAACATACTTATCGAAAACATGTTTTTTGATTAAATCGACAAGCTGGTCTAAGCCTTTGCCGTCTTTCGCCGACAACCATACATTATTCTCACTTACTTGCGGATAACGAACTTCCGCCAAATCCGATTTATTGAACACGTTTATTGTCGGTACATTTTCGACACCTACGTCATTCAATGTTTGATCGGTGACATCCATCATGAACCGATATTCAGGATGCGAAACATCAACGACTTGAAGCAGAAGATCCGCATCACGCGCTTCCTCCAACGTGGAACGGAATGCTTTTACTAGGCTATGTGGTAGTTTACCGACAAAACCAACTGTGTCTGTTAACAGAAATTCTTTATTGTCAGGCAGTTTGACATTCCTTACAGAAGTATCAAGTGTCGCGAATAGCATATCCTTTTCAAACACTTGTTTTTCTACCGATACATTCATTTTCTCGAGAAGTCCGTTCATAAGCGTCGATTTTCCCGCATTCGTATAACCTACGAGTGAAACGACAGGCAAACCGCTTCTTCTGCGCTGTTTACGTTGCGTTTCACGCTGCGCCCCGACACTTTCCAAATCGCGTTTTAATTTGGCTATTTGATCTTCAATCACTCTTCGGTCAAGCTCAAGCTTCGTTTCACCGGCTCCTTTGTTCTGAAAACCGCCGCCCGTTCCGCCACCTTGTCTGCTTAATGACGCGCGAAGACCAACTAAACGAGGCAACATATATTGTAATTGCGCTAAATCCACTTGCATTCTCGACTCTCTAGATCGAGCTCGTCTCGCAAATATATCAAGAATCAGCATGGTTCTATCGATTACTTTGCACTCTAGCCCATTTTCCAAATTACGAATTTGGGATGGCGATAATTCATCATTGAAAATGATTAAATTCGCATCTGTTCCTTCAAAGTAATTTCGAATTTCACCTATTTTTCCCGTCCCGACGTAATGGGAAGGATTAACACGCTCCATATTTTGAACGACGGTGCCGACGACTTCCACATCAATCGCTTCAGCCAGGTTTCCAAGTTCCTCCATCGAGTATTCAAAATGATCATCTGTCTGAACATTTACACCGACTAGCACGGCGCGTTCGACTAATATATCCAATAAAACGACTCCCTTCAACGACTTACCTAGACTAATTTTACCATATTCAGTTTTTTGCAACAAACGAAGGGATTATACTAGGTCATCTTATACATGCTCAATGACTACTTCTGCCAGCCTTTCTTCTTTTACTTTTTGTTCCTTACCAATGAATTTAAGATCGGCATTTGGTAATGCAATTGTGTTTTCAGAATGGGTCGTCGATAACAAGGACGACCATTCCTCGGCAGCTTTCTCGGGGTCATTCACAGTGAAAATACATTCCGTAATGATCAATTTCTCATTGTCCGGTAAAATCGTTCCATCTTCGCGCAGCTCATTGAAACGTTCTTCATCATCTTTTTCCCATTCAATAAAAAATGGCAACGGTAAATTCGCTGACGGTTGCTGGTCGACAAAAAGCATTTTCCATTTTCGGATATCGCCCGATGCCGTCTTTCTCTCGGCTTGGATAGCACCAGAAGTTTGATAACCCCGTGCGCGGATTTTCATATCGAAAGATTCAATGTCATCGACGGTAAGACAAATCGTACCCCAAGCCTCCCCATCAGGAACATCCCGTAATAATAAATTTACTAGTTGATGATCCGATTTTTCTGCGATGTTTTTATTTTCAACAGAAAGCCATTCAATATACGCATTTCCTACATACATAAGTGCGTTATGCGTTCCCCATTTTTCATGACTACCGCCGATTACCGCATGCCACCCCATTTTTTCTTGTTCATTTACTACGTCGTCGGGAGATTTCTCTGTGAAATAAACAACATGATCAAGTTTAATCATTCCCATCCCTCTTTCAAATCGTTATCTTTCCCTTGTCAGTTTTTCCAACGTATCTGTAAATTCCTGTTCAATTACAGGATCTTTTTTATAGGTAACTAAACTAATGAAATATGTCACAAGCAGACATAAGATGAACCCAGGAACAATTTCATATAACGTATTGGAAAGCACTTTTATATTTCCCCAAATAATAACTGTAATCGCACCGACTACCATTCCTGACAATGCCCCGATTGTGGTAATTTTTCTCCAGTATAGCGATAACAATATAATCGGACCGAATGACGCCCCAAACCCGGCCCAAGCGAACGATACGAGTTTCAGGATTGTATCATGGTCGCCCCACGCCAAGATTGCAGCTACGATAGCAACTAACAGGACTGACATTCTGCCCAAAAACACGTAACTTTTATCAGATGCATCTTTATTTATGATGGCTTTATATAGATCCTCGATAAGCGCGGAGGATGTGACGATGAGCTGTGAAGAAATCGTACTCATAATTGCAGCTAAAACAGCCGCGAGCATAATTCCGGCAACGAACGGATGGAAAATAATTTGACCCAGCGCGATAAATACTGCTTCGGGATCAACCAACTTCGTTCCCGCATTTTGTTGGTAATAGGCAATTCCAACAAGCGCCGTCGCAATAGCTCCCGCCAAACTTAAGATCATCCAACCGATGCCGATTCTTCTTGCATTTTTCGTTTCTTTAACAGATGTGATCGCCATAAACCGAACGATAATATGCGGTTGTCCAAAATAACCCAGTCCCCATGCTACCGAGGAAAGAACACCAAGGATTGTCACACCCGAAACCATATTCAATAAGTTCGGATTCACTTCACGAATACTGGCTGCTGTTTCTCCTAATCCACCCGTGATAAAAACACCGAACAGCGGAACGAGAATCAGCGCAAGGAACATAATAAGCCCTTGAACGAAATCCGTATAACTGACCGCAAGGAATCCGCCAAAAAGCGTGTACGCCAAGACGACAGCAGAAACGATTAGTAGACCGGTATGATACTCAAGTCCAAACGAACTTTCAAAAAACACACCGCCCGCTACCATTCCTGATGATACGTAAAACGTAAAGAATATTAATATGATTATTCCTGAAACGATTCGAAGTAGCCCCGATTTATCCTTCAATCTATTTTCCAAAAAGCTTGGAATCGTAATGGATTCATTTGAAACTTGGGTATAGACACGTAAACGCGGCGCAACGAACAACCAGTTTAAATAAGCGCCAACTGTTAATCCGATGGCAATCCAAGCGCCCCCTAACCCATTGACATAAATGGCACCCGGAAGTCCCATCAGTAGCCACCCGGACATATCCGCCGCCCCGGCACTAAGTGCAGTGACTGCAGGCCCCAGAGATCTTCCGCCTAACATATAATCTGTCAAATTCGATGTTCGCCTAAAGGCATAGTACCCGATGATTAACATGGCAGCCATGTATAAAATAATTGCAATTAATTGATAGAAATCGCTAGACATAATATTCACTCCTTTATGTTATATTCCCTATTAAAACAGGTTTCCCTTCCTTAAGATACATCTTTTCCAATTCCCCCTTAGAAATATAGTACACTTGTAGACAGTATTTGTTTATTTCCCCTAAATTCCCCGGGAAATATACAAGAAACGACAAGGAGGAAATAAAATTATGGTACATACTAAATGGCTTGATAAAACTGTGAAAATGGCAATCGAAAATGTGAGAAAAGGCGGCGGTCCATTTGCGGCAATCGTTGTGAAAGACGGAGAAATCATTGGAACGGGAACAAATCTAGTTCACCTGAACAATGACCCTTCAGCTCACGCGGAACTACTCGCAATTCGCGAGGCATGCACTGCACTTTCATCAATCGATCTTTCTGACTGCGTATTATATGCAAGCGGAGAACCATGTCCGATGTGTTTAGGTGCCGCCTATTGGTCGACTGTCGGAAATATTTACTATGCATGCAGCAAGGCCGATGCTTTAGAAGATGCAAATTTCGACAATCCGCTTGCTGAATTTTTTCCTGATCAAACTAAAGAACCTGAAAACCGCGAAGTTCCTTTCATTCAGATGAAAACAGAGAATTCCCTAGCACCGTTTCATGAGTGGAATCGAAAAAATATGAAAGCTTAGGTTTTGACTTCGTTTCCGGTGGGTATCGTGATTGCAAGGAGGCGATTCACGATGCCCTGGAATAAGAATGATTATCCCGCGTCGTTCAAGAACCTTGAACCAGAAGTTCGAAATAAGGCCATCGAAATTGCGAATGCACTTTTGGAAGAAGGCTATGAAGATGAGCGCGCAATTCCAATCGCAATGTCAAAAGCTCGCGAATTTGTTCACGGTGATGACGCCAATAGACCTGAATATGAAGTGATGTCAAAATCAGATCAATGGATTTTCAAAAAAGCAGATGGTGAAAAAGCGATTTTCAAGAATGAAACCAAAACTGATTTATTGGAGAAAGCGAAACCTTACGTGAATGAACAAAATGGCATTTTGACCATTTATCACGAAGACGGTTCGCATGAAGAAACTTTATATGATTAATGAAATAAGCGTATCCCTATCTAGGGAATACGCTTATTTTATTAGATTTTCCCTTCGGACATTTCCTGTAGTTTAAACTTCATAATTTTACCCGAAGCGGTCATTGGATATTCATCGATAAATTCAATGTAACGCGGAATTTTATGGAATGAAATTTTCCCTTTGCAAAATTCCTTCACAGATTCCTCATCGATTTCCACCCCTTCTTTCGGGATGATCCACGCCATCAATTCTTCGCCGTATTTAGGATCCGGAACGCCTACAATTTGAACATCCGCTATTGCCGGATGCGTGTAAAGGAACTCTTCAACTTCGCGCGGGTAAATATTTTCACCGCCGCGGATGACCATATCCCGAATTCTTCCCGTGATACTGAAATAACCTTCCGCGTCTTCAATGGCAATATCCCCCGTACGCAACCAACCTTCCCCGTTAATAACCTCATTTGTGGCTTCCTCGTTATTATAATAACCCTTCATGACATGATATCCGCGTGTCCATAATTCACCAGGTTCACCGACTTTGACTTCCGCCTCACTAACAGGATCGACAATTTTCACTTCAACATTCGGATGCGGCTGCCCAACCGTTGCTACTTTCTTTTCAATCGGGTCATCAGTTCTTGTCTGTAAAAAGACAGGTGATGTTTCCGTTTGACCGTAGCAAATGGTGATTTCGCTTGCCCCCATGTCATTGATCACGCGGCGCATGACTTCAATCGGGCATGTTGAACCAGCCATTATTCCCGTGCGCAGTGAGGAAGTATCATACTTTTTGAAATTCGGATGATTTAATTCGGCAATAAACATGGTTGGAACGCCGTGGAGCGCTGTACATTTTTCATCTTGAACCGCTTGTAAAACTGTTTCCGGATTAAATTGTTCGATAATAATCATGGCAGATCCATGCGTCACCGCCGCCATCGTTCCCAGAACGCACCCGAAGCAATGGAAAAACGGAACCGGAATACAAACTCGGTCTTGTTCAGTCAATTTCATAATGTCTCCAATTTGCTTCCCGTTATTAACGACGTTATTATGCGTCAACATGACACCTTTCGGAAACCCAGTCGTACCCGATGTATACTGGATATTAATGACGTCGTCAGGATGAAGTCCTTTCAAATGCTCGTTTAAAACAGCATCTGAAACGCCATAAGCATGAGCCATGAACTCTGACCAATTGTACATTCCTTCTTCGCCGCGCTCTGACATTAGAATCACTTTCTTTAAGTGCGGGAACTTTTCACTCGAAATAACGCCTTGCTTACTATGTATAAGTTCGGGACAAATAGAACGAATGATGTCGATATAGCTCGTCCCTTTAAAGCTTTCATCTAGTATGAGCGTTGTGGCTTCAGATTGTTTAAGCAAGTATTCTAATTCCGCCGCTTGGTAATTGGTATTTACCGTGACAAGAACAGCCCCCATTTTGCCTGTCGCAAATTGGCTTAATAACCACTCCCGCTTATTATCAGACCAAATCGCTACATTATCGCCCTTCTTAATGCCCATGCCAATAAACGCCTTTGCGAGTAAGTCTGTTTCTTCATCGAATTCTTTATACGTTTTACGGATTCCATGTTCAGGATATACATAAGCTTCCTGATTCGGATGACGTTCTGCTTGTTCTTTAACGATTTCCCCTACCGTCTTTTCTAATAGTGTCAAAGCCATCCCCCATTTCTAAATTTTATTTGTAAATCTATTTTATCACAAAATTCAAAATGGTTAAAGGGACTTTTGAATGCTTATATTCCTTGAAATGATATTTTTTCACATAAATGAACATATATATCTAAAAAATCCGTTTCACCGACTAGCGGAGAAACGGAAGTTTACTATTATTCGACAGGAAACACTCTTCCGCGTTCATCTTTATACACGACATGTTCTCTTTCAAACTTCGTCGGAGAATCAAGGCCTGCTGCTGCCGCAATTCGAAATAAGCCTTCTCGCATCGTTAAAATATAGTTTGTCACACGGAACTTTTTCTCTTCAACAACAAGTCCTTTTTGCAATTTCAGATCCGTCGTCGCGACACCTGCAGGACAAGTATTTGTATGGCAACGTTCGGCCATGATGCAACCAACTGAAATCATGAAACCGCGTGCAATTTGAACAAGGTCGGCGCCCATTGCCAAAGCAATTGCGGCCCGGTCAGGCGTTGTTACTTTCCCTGATGCAATAATTTTCACGCGATCACGAACTTCGAATTTCCGAAGCGCATCGTCTAATAGAATAAGTGCGGAACGAAGCGGCAATCCGACTCCGTCAGCCAAATCTTGATACGTCGCACCGGATCCGCCTTCAGCACCATCTAAGGAAATGAAGTCCGGTCCTAGTCCTGTTTCGTGCATAAAGGAAGCAAGTTCTTCTGCATCTTGCTTTCCGCCGATGACCAATTTAATCCCAACAGGTTTCCCCGTGTGATCGCGAATTTTATCAATAAAATCGAAAAGTGTCGGGTAATCGCTGAATTGATGGAAACGATTCGGACTGTTAATGGTCGTAAATGGGACGACGTTTCGGATTGCCGCGATTTCCTCCGTCACTTTCTCCCCTTCGACATGTCCCCCGCGCATTTTCGCCCCTTGCGCTAATTTAATTTCAAAGGCTTTCACTTCGGGAATCTCTGCTTTTTCACGTAACCGTTCCCAGCTGAATTCCCCGTCTTCAGTTCTAAATCCGAAAAGGCCCGAACCAATCTGCGCGATAATGTCGGCACCTCCGGCTAAATGGTATTTGGACAAGCCGCCTTCGCCTGTATTCATCCAAGCACCTTTTGCCATGCCAATGCCTTTTGATAAGGCTGTAATTGCATTTTCGCCTAGTGCCCCGTAGCTCATTCCTGATTGACCTAGCAAACTACGAACGTGAAAAGGATGTTCGCAGTTCGGACCGATTATTACCGCATCTTCTTCTGGCAACAACCACGGCAACGCCGGAACTTCTTCACGATGCTCACGTCTTGCGAATAACCCGTCTTCATCAACGAGATAACGCATCGTGTCGACAAGTGTTTCATTATCAACGCGCATTTCCTCGTTCTGTTTCGTAAACATCGCGTTTCGAATAAAATAACCCGACTCATCGAAATCGCGTTTGGATCCAAAACCGATGACGCTGCTTAAATATTTTCCCGGAAGGACCATATGCAAATATTCTTCACGATTAAACGGCTCCCCGTCATTATCATCATTGAATAAGTATTGCCGGAGCTCGGGTCCGGTTTTCTCCAGCATATAACGCATTCGGCCCAAAATCGGAAAGTTTCTTAAAATGGCATGTTGCTTTTGTCGACGGTCTAATAAGTATAGAAAAACCATAATTCCAATTGGGACAATCACAAGAATCGAGATGACAATCATCGTCGTAATCGATACCCCTTCAACAAACCAATTCATCTCCCACACGCCCTTCCCAAGCATTATTAGTAGTTTACCCCGGATGATGTTTGATACTCTTGAATTATCGATTAATTGGGAGGGAAGAATTTTGACCATTAAATTATTAACCAGTCATGCTTCAGTAAGAAAATATAAAGACGTTACACTATCTAAGAATGAACTTCATGAAATCGTGCGTGCCGGGCAACATGCTGCTAGTTCTAACTTTGTACAAGCTTATTCTGTAATTCATGTGACCGAAAAGGAAACACGAGAAGAACTTGCGCGCTTGTCAAAAAATCCGCAGCAAATTTTATCTGCTGGCGCTGTTCTTGTACTATGCATGGATTTTTATCGCGTAAAACAAGGCGCAAGAATGTTAGGTAAGGAAATTGACTTTTCCCTTGCCGAACACTTACTTGTCGGTGCCACGGACGTTGCTTTATTCGCACAGAACATTGCCATTGCGGCTGAATCGAAAGGTTATGGAATTTGTTATATCGGCGGCGTGCGTAATGCGCCTGAAGAAATTAGCGAACTTCTAAATCTACCGGAAGGCGTCGCGCCGATGTATGCGATGACGATTGGTGTGCCAGATGAAGCAAATGAAGTGAAACCAAGACTCCCGGTCGAAGCGATCATTCATGAAAACAGCTATGATGGGGAAAAATATGACGCGATCATTCCAGCTTATGATAATACGATGAATGATTATTACATGAGCCGCGGTTCCAACCAAAAAGACGCCGCATGGTCAGACTCTATGTCGGCATTTTTGGGCGAACCTCGACGTACGCATATGAAAGATTTTCTTAAAAAGCGTGGATTTGAGTTTAACTAACGTCGAGCGCCCGGCAATCAAAATCCCGATAAATAGTGTAGAATACTGATTACATCAATGTTCATTAGGAGCGACTGACCATGCAATTTGAAGAATTAGTAAATACACTTACAGAACGCCTATCAAGCGGATTGTTTATTGGCGGTACGATTAGCCAGCCGCGCATGAAATCCGATGAGCTAAAGCGCGTTCGGCTTAAACCGGTGGAGTTGCAGGGTGAACTGCACATCCAATTTGAATATCAATATGAACGGATCTTAAATCATGAAAATATTCCGCTAAACGACTTGCATAATAAATTGAAAGAGCTACTTGAGCGATTCCGCCAGGCGCATATGGAGTTTTCTAACGAGAAAGTTCAAATCCAAATTTCAAAAAAGTTTAAAGTCCTTTGGAGATCCGAAAAATCGACATCGGAGAAAGTCGTTGATTTATCGCATAATCGCAAGAAAAACTACTTGCTCGATGAAAATACGCCCTATCCGTTTTTAATACGACTTGGCGTTCAAACACCTGAAGGCAAAGTGCGGAATCAGCATTATGATAAATTCAGGCAAATTAACCGATTTGTCGAATTCATCGATGACAGCCTCGCCCATTTACCAACGAATCGGACCATCCGGATTCTCGATTTCGGTTCAGGAAAATCATATTTAACATTTGCGCTCTATCATTATTTACGCATTGAAAAAGGACTGGATATTAAAGTCACGGGGCTTGATTTGAAAAAAGAAGTGATTGAGGAATGTAGTTTGATTGCAAAAGACCTTAACTACGATGATCTTGAATTCCTTGTCGGCGACATTAATGAGTATAATGAGGAAACGTCCGTGGATATGGTCGTTACGCTGCATGCTTGCGATGTTGCGACGGATATGGCACTTGCTCGCGCCGTTAAATGGGATGCAAAAGTTATTTTAAGCGTGCCTTGTTGCCAACACGAGCTTTTCAATCAGATCAAATCTCCAACGCTTGACGTTATGCTCAAGCATGGGCTAATTAAAGAGCGTTTTTCAGCAATCGCAACTGATTCAATCCGCGCGGAACTGTTATCGCTCGTCGGCTATGAAGCGCAATTACTCGAATTTATCGATATGGAGCATACACCGAAAAACATTTTAATTCGTGCGTATCAAACCGGGCGTAAAGCGACAGATGATGAATTCAATACCTATAAGGAATTTCGAAACCTTTTAAACGCCGCGCCTTTCTTAGAGAATGAACTGAAAGAGCTTTTGCCATGATACGGATAACGAACTTGGAAATCCGGCAAGAGCAGGTAGAAGATTATGAATTAACCGAGCGTGTTGTAAAGCTGGCATTTGCTGATGCAAAACACAGCGATAAAAAAGAACATGAGTTAGTATCGCGAATCAGAAAATCCGATAGTTTCATTCCAAAGTTATCATTGGTGGCAACGGATATAGACAGTGACAAGATTGTAGGCCACATTCTTTTATCTAAGATAAAAATTAATAAAGCAGAATCCCTTGCGCTTGCGCCTGTTTCCGTCCTACCAGAATATCAAAATCAAAGTATAGGCGGGCTTCTAATTAGCGAAGCGCTGAAAGAAGCGGAAGTACTCGGATACAACTCAGTTGTTGTCCTGGGGCACCCGGAATATTATCCGAAGTTCGGCTTCAAGAAAGCATCCTTATGGGGGATAACAGCGCCTTTTGAAGTGCCGGATGAAGCATTTATGGCAATAGAACTAAGTGAAAATACGCTCAGTGGGGTTTCGGGGGTTGTTGAATATCCTAGTGTATTTTTTGAATAAGAATTTAGAATTTCCCATTAAAAAAGCATCGGAACTATAACCGATGCTTTTTTTATATTGACTTTAGTCGTTTCACAGTCCGCTTTGGTCGTTTGAGCCTCCAAGACGACCCGCTATACTAGATTATGAATATTTTCTTTTTCTATATTGACAAACCGTAACAATACCTAACAACAACAAACCGAAAACGCTCATCTTCCACGTCAAACCAAAGTAAGGCGGTCGATACTTCATTTTGATTTCATTCACGCCTTCAGTCAAAGGAATTCCGAGGAAGGCGAAATTCACTTTTTCTAATGGTACTGAATCACCGTCTACACGTAGCGACCAGCCGAGTTCAAATGGAATCGGAGTAACAATGATTTCACCTGGTTGTTCACTAACCACGGATCCAGTTACATTTCCATTTTCCCACTGAATAGGCAAAGGTTCTTCATTATCATAGAATGTCTTCACTTTTTTCAGCATTTCATAATCTTCCTTGTAGAATCGAATATCGCGTAAATGATAGTTCCCTTTCGGTAGTGTTAATTTAACGAAGTCATCCGCTTTTATTCGGATCGTTAATTGGTTGACACCCGTCCGGTAAATCGACTTTGATGCTTTTCTAAGCGTATTATATTCGTTTATTTCCAATAAAAAACGCTCTGGCTGTTTAATCCCTTCTATGTAAAAAGAAACATAAATATCGCCGTCACCTACGTTTTCATTGAACTGAAAAGTTAGTCCTCCTGATTCAGCGACTTCAAGCAGCTTGCCATCATATTTCGCGTCAAAGGGGGTTAATTCGTAATCAGTCAATTCCAGCACTTGAGGGGGGTCTGTAAATTCATGATCACCCTCGACAATTGCTCCTTGGAGCATCGCATGTTCTCTTGCCAAAATCGGTTCCTCTTTCATTAAGGCACTGTTGTACAGCGTACTTGTTTTTCGGAATGAAGGAAGAAGATAGTTATTCTCATAGGCGCTATAATTCGCTGACTTCTCGACTTCATTAAAACCATAGGGCACAGCTTTTTCATCCTTGTCGCGCATGTAAAATTGGCCGTTCAACAAACTATATAAATTTGTTCGCACGCCTAAAGAAGCGTATCGGCTAACGCTTTCAAACGGCATGTCTATTTGTAAATCTTCGTAATAAAAGTGGAGCAAATGCTTGTTCAGGATGCTCGAGTAAACACTCATCCCATCGAATTCTTGCACAATCGGCGTATTATTTCTTGTAGGCGCAAGCCAATCGATCCTGCTATGCGCATCCGTCGACTGAGCTGTTAACTTGGTGATCAGCTGCTGTTGCTCGGGAGAATTATAGAATTCCGAGTTCATATAGTCTTCGCTGGTCACTTTTGAAGCCGTCGTTAGTATCGTCGCCTGATAATAATTCGCTGTACTTAAGACGATAAAAACAGTTGCAATCATAAAAGAAAGACGGGCTCGTGTTGCATTCAATTTCATCAGCATCACATAAAGTAAAATCGTCAACAATGATAGCAATGGAATTGTAAGTTCAATCCACCTGTCTGGGAATGAACTCCAATCGTAAATGACGACAACTAGGACGACACCTATAAAAGTTGAAGAACCATAGATTACATGGCGCAATTGAAATTCTTTCACATGATCATAGACGCATGCGATAATCCCCGCGAAACATAGGTATAAGAAATGTTCCCAGCGGTATTGCGGAGCGGAAAACCCATTAAAAACACTTCCGATAATCGGACTAAAATGCATTGGCATGCCAATCATGATTAGCAACGCAAAAAAACGAAAGCGTGGATGCTTATATAGCGTGAAGAAAAAAAGTGCAATAAACACTATTGCTGGCAAATAAATAATGCGGGCATTCAAAATGATATTTTCCGTGAAGCTGAGTAAAGGAATGGCGTCATCAAAAGTAGGACGCGAATTATTCAAATAGCCGACAACGCTTGGAATAAAAGCAAAGGCGCTCACGAGAAAGCCCAACAGGCCATACAAACTAAATTGCACACCTTGTTTCCACCATTTTTCTTCATTCGCACTAAAGTTTATAAATAAACGCGTGACGATATAGATAAAAGCGAGCAAAAAGTTTATATAGGAAAAATAAAAGTTTGTGATTAGATTGAAACTAACTGCAACAATAAATAATACGGGTGACTCACGCCGAATAATCTTCTCGACACCCATCAACAATAAAACAAGCCATAACATGCCGTCACTGAAGAAATCCCAATACATGACATGGCGGAAATATATGATGCCCGTCCCGTACACTATCGCCGCCACGCTAGATGCCCGAATCGAAAAAGAAAGCTGGCGGAAAAAAGCCGTTGTAAGAAGAATAATTAATGTTAACCGAAAAATACTGATTGGCAATAAAACATCCGTCCAAAATTGTATATCTGGATGTTGAATTAGTCCGATCCATTCCATAGAAAAGACCACGACAACGACTAGTAAATAGAGGATATTCGTCGTGAAGTAATAGCCCAGTTGAGAGAAAAATCCGCCGCCAAATCCGAAAGAGTCGGAGTAAAAGAAATTTCCGCTCGTATACTCGTTATAGATAAATTGCTTAAAAGGGATCATTTGCGATAACCCATCATTCATCCCTGTCATCAAATTCCCTTTGAAAAATTCGGTAATAAAAAATGCATGGCTAGTAATCGACACTGCTAAGGCGATTAAAATGATCCAGAGCCATTGGCGTTTAGCCTGTTTAGTTGGGTTATCTATCTCAAATTGTTCTTTCATTTCGTTTTAAAACTCTCCCTGTTACAAAAAAAGTAATTGGAACGGTCAATACTAGCGCGGCAAATGGTGCATATAAAGCTGAAAATCCAACAATATCCACAAGCACCCAGAGCGAAATAGCGGTCACAATGATATTCACCGCTTGAGTCACGGGAAACAGGAAAAATGTTTGCCAACTCGGTCTCACATTATAGGTAAAATAGACATTCAAAAAATAAGAGAAAATCATACTAAGTCCAACCGCAATCCCATGGCTGAATAAATAATGGATCCCTATGATTTGCAAGAAAAGATAATAGATTATGTAGTAAACAGCTGTATTGGCAACACCGACAAGGACAAAACGTATAAATTCACGACTCATGGTAAATCCTTCTTTCCCGCTCGCCTTCACTACGCATAATATTTGTATCGTCAATCAAATAATGCGGGCGCTTTTTCGTTTCATTATAAATACGGCCGATATATTCGCCCAAAATCCCAAGACAAAATAGTTGTAGACCGCCCAAAAAAAGAATGGCCGAGATTAATGTAAAATACCCGGGAACGTCGATGCCGAATTGCAAGATTGAGATGAAGCTATAAAGAATATAAAGCAATGAAAGACTCATAATTATAGCCCCGGCATAAAAACATAGCCGAAGCGGTTTCGTATTAAAGGAAACCAACCCGTCAATTCCGTAATTCAACAGTTGTCCAATTGACCATTTAGACTTTCCGTTTTCACGAGCCACATTTTCATAAGAAATCGTTTTTTTCCTCATGCCAATCCATTCATAAAGCCCTTTCGAGAAGCGATTCCCCTCGCTCAACCGTAATAGCGCTTCAACAGCTTTCCGACTGAGTAGCCGAAAATCACCTTCCCCATCGATTAATTTGACGTTTACGGATTGATTCATAAATCGGTAAAATGTTGTTGATAGAAATGTACGTAACTTAGAATCCCCTTCTCGGTTCCGCTTGGCAACGACTTGATGATTGCCTTCCTTGTAGCCTTCAATAAGTTCATGAATTAAGGAAGGCGGATGCTGTAAATCCACATCCATTAAAATGACCGCATCCCCTTTTGCATGTTGAAGCCCAGCATAAATCGCAGCTTCTTTCCCAAAGTTTCTCGAGAATGAAACATACTTGACGAATTTATAATTGATGGCCAAACTTCGTATTGCAGATAACGTCTCGTCCTGACTTCCATCGTCAATGAACAACAATTCAAACGAATAATCGCTACCTTGCATTTGATTGCAAATCGCATCAAAGATCGGCAGGATATTCTCCGTTTCATTATAAGCTGGAAGTAAAAATGTGATTAGCTGATTGCCCAATATTGCACACCTTCTCTTTGTGTATGTGACGGACTTTTCTCAATCTATAATTCTATAGATATGACGTTCGTTTCTAGCAATTCGTTTCAAATGAAAAAAATAGCGTCATTGTTATTATAAGCCAAAAAGTGGAAAGAAAGTATAGAATCTTTATTTTGAATTCTATTGCACGATAATTCTACCAATTATAGAAAGTCGTGCTATTATTATAAGAAGATATCTGTTTATTCATAAAGGAGTTGTGGATATGCCGGTTTATAACAAACTTGTACGCGATCGCATTCCAGAAATCATCGAGATATCGGGAAAGGTTTTTACGACTCGCATTCTTGAAGAAGATGACTATTTGATGGAAATAAATAAAAAGATGCACGAAGAACTTGCTGAATATGAAGAAGCAACGTCAAACGAAGATTCGGTGGAGGAACTTGCGGATCTCCTTGAATTGATTTATGCAGCCGCGAACACTTTTGGGACCACCATTGAAGAGCTTGAGAAAATCCGTATCGATAAAGCAAGGAAACGCGGCGGATTCGATGAACGCATTTTTCTCGTGGATGTAGAAGATGACTGAACCATGCTACGACTACATGCGCCTTTCGAAAGAAAATATTTAACTGCCGACGAATAATTTTTCGTGGGCAGTTTTTTAATAGGTAATTCGTGGGAAGTCAGAAACATAGTGCTAATTCTCTAGAAAGGGTGTATACTAGATTAGTTGATTTGGAGCACGTTACTATAATCAATACTTTCGTCAACACTAGTCCGTTTAGTCAAATGACTAACCTGGCTTTTTCTTATGGAATAAAATAAATGAATTGAGGGATTGTTAGTGAAGGTACAAGATTATGAGCGTTTGCTTCGTATTAAAACAACGGGAATGCGTAGTGGGTTAAAGAAATCGGCTCACCATCACCGTTATGAAGCGACGCCATATTCAGCATTGGATGAACTTTTCTTCGAGTATGATTTAAAGAAATCGGATGTCGTTGTCGATTTTGGATGCGGAAAAGGGCGGGTTCCCTTTTATATTCACAGCCGCTTCCAGACTTTGGTGAAGGGTGTCGAGATGAGTGAAGAACTTCATCAGAAAGCACTTAAAAATAAAGCAAACTACCGCCAGCGAGTAAAACGCGCAAAGGGATCTATCCGCTTTAAAAATAAATTGGCTGAAAATTATAAAGTAAAGCCTGAAGACAATCGTTTTTACTTCTTTAATCCGTTTTCAATTGAGAACTTCAGAAGAGTTGTAAATAATATATTGCTTTCTGTTGAGGAAGAAAATCGCACCGTCGATATCATTCTTTATTATCCAACGATCGAATACATTCGTTTTCTTGAAAGAAGCACGCCTTTTAAAGTTGTACAAGAAATTCGCGTTCCTGAGAAATATGAAAAAGATGATCATAAGCGATTTTTGATTTATCGATATGAAGCTGAATAAACATAGGAAAACCGAGCAAATGGGCTCGGTTTTTTATTTATCGGTTCCTGCAAGAAACTATCATCAATTTACAATCGAATATATTTTCTTTTTAATGGTAGCGCTACTTGTAAACAAAATATAAGTTTCAGTCGTAGTTTTAATAACTATTCTATCGTCAGTACCATAAGGAAACCCAATTCGAATAGCATTCTTTTCTCGACCACTATATGTATCGTCATCTGTCACTTCTACAATTTCAGAAATAGGAATTGCTATTTTAGAAAGTTGCCATTTGATAACGATTTTATCCTTCAATTCTTCAACATTAAGTTCAAACATATTATTATACCTCCACTTCGGCTATTAAATCGAAAGGGCATTTTATTTCACAAACAATGCATCGCAGCTTGTGCTTCATGCCACGGAACTGAATACCCTTTTCCCTTGGCGCAGAAGATTGATGAGGACGTGTATTCTGGATCAGCATTTTTGTCGTATCCAATTTCATCGATTACTTGTTCAGGGTTGTGGCAACGGTCGTAACCGCCGAATTGCAATGACAATATCCCTTTTCCATTGGTGATGGATGCAAAAGTAGGACTGTAATTCATAAAGGTGGCGACGGGTACGCGTCCTTTTATGATTGTTTTGTCCCCGACTGTTTCTGGTGAATTGAATGTGCCGTGCGCTTTTTGAATGTCGGTCAGGACACGACCCATTACATCGATATCTACTTTTATTTTGAAGTCATAATAGGGTTCGAGTAAAATGTTTTCTGCTTGTTCCAGTCCTTGTCGTAAAGCGCGAAATGTCGCTTCCCTAAAATCGCCGCCGGAAGTATGTTCGTTATGGCCTCTTCCTGTCAGCAATGTGATTTTGACGTCTGTTAAGGTGGAGCCTGTTAATAACCCGTGATGATTTCGTTCAAATAAATGGCTGTGAATCAGGTTTTGATTGCCAATAGACAAATCATTGGCATGACAGACGTTGTCGAATGCGATGCCGCTATTTCGGTTGGCCGGCTCAATTTTAAGATGGACTTCAGCGTAATGTCTCAAAGGCTCAAAGTGGCCATAGCCAATGACGGTTGTTTCGATTGTTTCTTTGTAAAGAATGTCTGGGTCGCTAAAAGAAATCGTATAAGAAAAGCGTTCTTTAACAATTTGTTCGAGCACTTCAAGCTGGATGATGCCCATCACATGAACGTGGATTTCTTTAAAATGTTCATCCCAAACCACGCGTAATGAAGGATCTTCAGCATCTAAAAGCTTGAAACAATGCAACATTTCCTTCGGATGGATAGATGAATCATAGACAACTTTGGATGTCAGTGTAGGCACTAAATCGAAACTCGCCTTCTCCTTTAATCCCCCTACCCCATCACCTACATTGGCATTTTTCAAACCTGCCACAGCGAATAATTGTCCGGCATTCACTTGATTGACCGATTCGAAATGACGACTATTATAAAGTCTAATTTGCGTAATTTTTTCCGTCTGGTCTCCAACTTCCACATCATCCCGCACAGTTAGTAAACCGCTGATTGATTTTAGATAGGTGATTCGGTTTCCATTCTCGTCATGCCTAATTTTGTACACGCGTGCCGCGAAATCGCTGTCGTTACAGTATGATGTTTTTGTTAATTGGTCTAGCAAATCAAGGAACTCTGCCACACCTTTATCATGTAATGCCGATCCTGCTGAACACGCAAAGATTTGATGATGTTGAATCATTTCTCGTGCCTTTTCCAGCCACAGATCCTTTTCGTACCCTTTTTCCATATAGTGTTCAAATAAGTCTTCATCGCGTTCTGCAATGAATTCAATTAAATCTTCTTCCATTACACTTTGAGTAAAACTATTCGTGAAGTCATAGACATCTTCCGTTAAGTTTTCTCGAATCTCTTTGATGACATCGGCAACATTCGTTCCTTCTCGATCGGTTTTATTCAGAAAGAAAAAGGTTGGTACTTGGTGTTTTTTAAGCAATTGCCACACCGTTTCGGTATGCCCTTCGACGCCGTCTGCCGCGCTAATAATAACGACCGAGTAATCCATCACTTGTATCGCGCGTTCCATTTCCGGCGAAAAGTCTACGTGTCCCGGTGTATCGATGATTGTGTAAGTAGAATTGTTGTATGTAAATTGAGCTTGATCGGCAAACACAGTTATGCCTCGGTCTCGCTCGATGATATGGCTGTCGAGAAATGCGTCTTTGTGATCAACGCGACCTCTTTGCTGAATGCTGTTTGTATGGTAAAGTAGCTGCTCGGAGAAAGTTGTTTTTCCGGCATCTACATGCGCTAGAATTCCGATTGTTTTGTACATCATATCCGCCCCTGCTACTTTTTTCTTTTTTTCAGAGAGTCTTTAATAAATACAATAAATACTATTATAAAAAATACGAAAAATACGAATGGAAAAACTCTTGTTGGCCAATAATCTCTAGTTAAGAATTCAAATAGAGAAAAAGACAAAGCGAGTAAAATCAAAAGTAACCCCATAAAATTCCTCATATTATTCCCCCATAAACCTATCCGCTTTTATTTGTTTCATACACTTGCCATAAGTATATCATCTCATTGATAAGAATAATTACGAACACACAAAAACCGAGCGAATGGGCTCGGTTTTTCTTTTCCACTTATTTCACTGTTGCCAACACGGTTTCTCTCACTTTTTTCGCAGCCTTCACCATTACTTTCAATGCCCCGATCGTTTCATCTTCTTTTCTCGTTTTCAATCCGCAGTCCGGGTTGATCCAAAATTGTTTTGGTGAAATAGTCGCTAATGCACGCGTAATATTTTGTTCGATTTCCGCTTCGCTTGGTATACGTGGGCTATGGATATCGTAGACGCCTAGACCGATTTCTTTTTTGTACGTATTTTCTTCGAAAGTCGACACCAGTTCACCGTGACTTCTTGACGTTTCAATAGAAATAACGTCCGCATCGAGTCCGTCGATGGCGTCGAAGATTTTATTGAAATCCGAATAGCACATATGCGTATGAATTTGCGTGTCATCTTCGACAGAGGCAGTGGCTAGTTTAAATGCATACACAGCAGCATCTAAATAAGTTTGTTTCTTATCCGCGGCCAAAGGAAGACCCTCGCGCAGTGCCGGCTCATCGACTTGAATGATTTTAATACCGTTCTCTTCCAACACTTCGATTTCTTCACGAAGCGCAAGCGCAATCTGGTTCAGCACAGTGAAACGCGGGACATCATCATGAACGAATGACCAATTCAAAATCGTCACCGGGCCTGTCAGCATTCCTTTCACTGGACGTTCAGTTAACGACTGCGCATACACGCTTTCTTTTAATGTCATCGGTTTGTCGAATGAAACATCACCGAAAATCAGCGGCGGCTTTACGCAACGAGAACCGTATGACTGTACCCAACCAAACTGCGTGACGCCGAACCCATTTAACTTTTCACCGAAATATTCAACCATATCCGTTCGCTCAAACTCCCCGTGAACGAGTACGTCAATATCGATTTCTTCTTGAATCTTAATCCATTTTTGAATGCTATCTTTGATAAACTGCTCATAAGTTTCGTTTGTAATTTCCTTTTTACGCCATTTCGTTCTCGTCTGTCTCACTTCGCTCGTTTGCGGCAAACTTCCGATTGTCGTCGTAGGCAGTAATGGTAAATTGAGGCGTTGGCGTTGTTTTTCCAAACGGATGTCAAATGTAGATGTGCGCTGAACGTCCGCATCTGTTAACGTCGCTAAACTTTCTTTAACTTGTTTATTCGTGCGATAAGGTGAATTATTAAGTAGTTCAAGTTCTGCGCTTGCTATATCCAGTGCCTTTTGAATTTGTGCTTTCCCGACTCGTAATCCTTTTGCCAACGCCACAATTTCTTGAAGCTTTTCATCCGCGAATGATATACCGCCTAGAATGATTGGATCTATTTGTTCTTCCGATGCTTTCGTCACCGGCACATGGAGCAATGAGGAAGATGGTTGAACGATAATATGGTCGCTATCGACATACTTTTGGATTTCTTCCAACAGGGAAAATTTCTCGGATAAGTCCGCTCGCCAAACGTTTCGACCGTCCACAATGCCCGCCGCCAACACTTTGCCTTTCGGGAAGCCGTGTTTTTGGATTAGGGATAATGAATCGCCATGTACAAAATCAAGTCCGATTGCTGCCACTGGGAATTCAACAACTTTTTCATAATCCGTCACTGCTTCAAAATACGTTTGCAAGATGATTTTCAACTTAGGTACTGCTTGATGGATTTCATCATAAGCTTGTCGCGCTAACTCGATATCTGCCGCCGACAATTCAGTCACAAAAATCGGTTCATCGATCTGAACCCATCTCGCACCTGCTTCTTCTAACTCTTTCAACACTTCGATATAAAGCGCTGTAAATGTTTTCAGCAATTGAGGGAAATCTTTTTCATCGAACCCTTTTGATAGCTTCAAATAAGTGACCGGTCCTAAAACGACTGGTTTGCCATCGATGCCGAGTTTTTCTTTCGCTTCTTGATAAAAGGCAAGTGGACGATTTTCTTTCACGGTCGGTTTCGCGTGATTTAATTCTGGAACGATATAATGATAGTTCGTGTTAAACCATTTAGTCATCTCAGATGCAACGGCCTCTTTTTCACCACGCGCAATCGCGAAATAAGTTGATAAATCTACCTTTCCGCCTTCATATCCGTAACGCTCAGGAATCACGCCGAACATAAATGACGTATCAAGAACGTGATCATAAAGGGAAAAATCACCTACCGGTATCAAATCAACGCCTAGGTCCTGTTGTTTCTTCAAGTCGTTTAATCGAAGTTTCGTCGTTTCCGCCAATAATTCTTCCTCTGAACTATCGCCATTCCAAAACTTCTCAAGCGCGCGCTTCCACTCTCGTTTTTCTCCGATTCTTGGGTACCCAATATTTGAACTAATTGTTTTTGTCATGTTATTTCCTCCTCATAATGTTTAATAAACCAAAGTTTTTTCTTGACTTGCTTCTTCTTCTTTCTGATGAATATAGTCCACAAGCGCGACGATCAATTCGTAACGCATGAATGGTGTAATAAAGTAAATCCCGTTAAAATGTTCAAGTGCGGTATCCACCAACTCTTTGGATATTTGGATGCTTTCCGCGGCCGATTGTTCGCGGCTACCGCTTGCGGCGCGCATGCGTTCACGCACTTCATCAGTCAACTTGATGCCCGGCACTTCATTATGCAGAAACTCGGCATTTTGCGTTGAAGTGAGCGGCATGATTCCGATATAAATGGGAACATCGAGATGTTTTGTCGCTTCTTTCAATTCGATGATTTTCTCACTGCAATAAATCGGTTGCGTTAATACATAGTTCGCACCATTGGCGATTTTTTTCTCGAGACGTTTCACTTCAATTTCCAATCGGTTCGCGTTCGGATTGCAAGCAACCGCGATATTGAATGAGGTAGAATGTTTCAGCGTTCTTCCTGATGTCAACATGCCATTATTAAATTGCCGGATAAGCTGAACGAGTTGAAATGAATTTACGTCAAAGACGGATGTCGCGCCCGGAAAATCACCGAGTTTCGACGGATCCCCCGTAATCGCCAATATTTCATGAATGCCCGATGTATGAAGCCCCATCAAATGAGATTGAAGCCCAATTAAGTTGCGGTCCCTACAAGCAATATGAACGAGCGGCGTGATGCCGATTTTTCTTTTAATAATGGACGCAATAGATGCATTGCATATTCTCGGCGATGCGAGTGAATTATCCGCCAACGTAATCGCGTCCACACCCGCTTCCTTTAACTTCCTCGCACCCTCTAAATACTTTGTGATATCCAAATGTTTCGGCGTATCTAGTTCAACAATAATGGACGTGCGTTCTTTGACGATTTCATGAAGCGGTTTTGCCTGCCTGGTCCGACTAGACGTCTCAACGACAGGACGCTTTCTCGGCAACACTTTCTTTTCTGTCAGCGGCGAGAGACCTTCAATTCCTTTCGCGATTGCTCGAATATGGTCGGGTGTCGTTCCACAACAACCGCCGATGAGTCGAACACCTTGATTTCTAAAGTCCCGGGCACTACTTTCAAAATAGAACGGTTTATTTTCGTAAAACAATTTCCCATCCCGATACTCCGGCAAACTCGCATTCGGATAAGCAGCTAGAAATGCTTTCTTCGGTAAAGGGACTTCGCGCAACGATTGAATCATATGATGAGGGCCTAATCGGCAATTAATCCCGACGACATCTGCCCCCAATTGTTCGAGCGTTTCTAGTGCATTTGGTAATCGTATGCCATTCTCTAAAATACCTGCCTCATGCATTGAAACATTGGTGATAATCGGAATGTCCGTTTCTTCACGGGCGATTTTTAACACGGTCGTTAATTCATCCAAATTATAATAAGTTTCTAAAATAAGGCCGTCGACACCTTCAAGCAGTAAGCAGTAGAGTTGCTCCCTGAATCCGCGCTTAATTTCTTCGTCGGTGCCGAATAATGTTTGCGTGCCGTGAATGCCGCCGATATTTCCGATGACAAACGCTTTGTCACCTGCCGCCTTTTTAGCGATTTTAACGGCTTCAGCATTGATTTTCTTCACTTTTTCTTCTAATCCATACCGGGCGAGTTTGCTGTAATTTGCGCCGTATGTGTTCGTTTGAATGACATTCGCGCCAGCTTCGATATATGCTTTATGGACATTGTAAACTTGTTCGGGATGTGTAATATTTAATTCCTCGAAACAACGATCTACACCGTTTGCATATAAAATCGTCCCCATGGCCCCGTCGCCAATTAATATTCTTTCTTGTAAAGATCCAAGTAAATTCAATGCCTACACTCCCTTCTATTCAATTTCTTTGAACGCCTGTTTCAAATCTGCGATTAAATCAGAAGCGTGCTCGATGCCGACGGACACGCGTAATAGGCTGTTCGATAATCCATACGATAAGCGAACTTCTTCTGGAATATCTCCATGCGTTTGCGTCTTCGGATAGGTGATGAAACTCTCGACGCCCCCTAAACTTTCCGCAAACGTGAAAAGCTTTAACGCTTTTAGAAATGGTGAGACTTGTGATTCATTGGTGATCGTAAAACTCAACATGCCGCCCCGTCCCGGATAAAAGACGTCGTCCACAATCGGAAGGGCTTGTAAAAAGGGCACGATTTCTTTTGCATTTTGTTCATGTTTATCCATTCGAAGGGCCAATGTTTTCATCCCTCTTATTAAATTCCAACAATCCAGAGGTCCCAACACCGCGCCGATTGAGTTATGCAGAAACGCGAGTTCTTCGTTAATTTTCTTACCTTTGGAAACGACCAATCCCGCTAGCACATCGTTATGTCCCGCCAGGTATTTCGTTGCGCTATGAATGACGATGTCCGCGCCTGCTTCCAAAGGCCTTTGTATATACGGCGTATACAGCGTGTTATCAACAATGCATAGAAGTTCATATTGTTTCGTTATGGCTGAAATTTGCTCAATGTCCGTCTCTTTCATTAACGGATTTGTCGGCGTTTCAATGAAAATCGCTTTCGTGCTTTTATGAATCAACCCCTTTAATTCATCAATTGATTCACCGTCCCAATAACTGAACGTCAACCCATACTTCTCTTCGAAAATTTCAAACAAACGATATGAACCGCCGTAAATATCACGTGAAGCGATGATGTGATCATTTTTTCCGAATAAAGAAAAGACGAGTTGAATGGCACTCATTCCTGAACTTGTAGCGAAAGCCCGCTCTCCTTTCTCCAATAATGCCACCGACTTTTCCAGTACATCGCGCGTCGGATTGCCAGTTCGCGTGTAATCGTATCCTGACAACAAACCAATCTCTTCGTGACGAAAAGCTGTCGAAAAATAAACCGGCGTGCTCACGGCTCGAAAATGTTCATCACGTTCATTGCCTATTTGCACGAACACTGTTTCTTGATGATAAGTCAATTGCTTCTTCCCCTTTCCCGAAAGATATCAACAAAAAAAGACATCTTTCACCCGAGTACTCTCGTAATGATAAGATGCCTTTAGTTGTCTAATCGGCAAGTGTATTTTATTAGGCTTTCTGGCGTTTCTTCAATGAAAAACGCGTCTTTTCTGTCGTGTCAATTTGTGTAATGACCCCGTCGTGGACTGTTATGTGGACTGATCCGAATTCCAATCCTTCCAAAGCATCTAAGATTTTCTGCACTTTCTCTTCGACATGATTTCCCATTCGCATTCGCTCCTTTTGGAATTTTAAAATAGAAAAAGCCCTCTTCTCGGAAATAAGAAGAGGGCGATAATATACAGGTCCCCCTCTTATCTTCCAGATTAAAAATCTGTAGGATGTAGCACCATCACAAACAATGTTTGCAGGTTGCCGGGCATCACAGGGCCTATTCCCTCCGCCGCTCTCGATAAGAGACTAACTATTCAATTGAGTTTTTCATGTTTTGCTTTTGTTGTTAACGAGTATCATAAAACAGAACTTTGTTTGTGTCAAGTCCATTTTTTCAATTATCCTATTTTATCGAACAATAAGATTAACGAATCACTTCTTTTTAAGCTCCGCTTTGAATAAATAACTTAATTCCCTACTTTTAATATCTTCTAACTCGCCGTCAGCTCCCAGCATCGTATCCCCGGACTCGGAATACCAATACGCTAAATAGACTGGCTCGTCGGGTTTTATCGGGTTTTTTCCTTCGAAAGTTTTGGCGCTCGATGAACCCCCTTGAAGTTTTATTGCCTCGATTTTCATAGCCCCGCCTGGACTTCCGAAAACGATTTCCCCTTCATCGCCATACGTATTGACAGCGAAACTCACCGTCCGATCTTCAGTGTCCAAATTGACCGGATTTTCAGCAATTTTGTTTTGAATAAACTCGCCTTTTTCGTATTGCTCGATCATAAAGTATAGCTCGTAGTCATTCGGAATTTGACCGATGATTTCAAAATGGTCGGCCGACCCACCACCAGAATTACTTATGAGTATCGATTCTTCATCTGTCAAAATTCTTTCTGAAATCATCAAGTCGTTTGAACAAGCTGATAGCGTCAAAGTTAGAAGTAGTGCAGAAAAGAGCAGAATTCTTTTCATTCAATCCCTCATTTCATTCAAAATGGGAGAAGCTTTTTTCATTCCGATGTCACGTCTAAAAACACATAACCATCACGTTCATGTTGACCTGAAAATACGATGGGAACCCGTTCGCTGAATATCGGCCCATCCACGACGACGGTATGAAATTCGCCGGCTTCACCGCATGAATCGATGCCGAGCGCCTCTAGTTCATCAATAAGTTCATTCGTGAATTTTCTTCCGATGAATTTGCTCGGCATCATTGCTGTATTCACTACGACAATGTATGCTTCAAATCCTGCTTCTACGAAATCCTTTACGACTTTTTTTCGCGGCTCCATCCATAACGGATGAACCGCTTCGATACCGACCTTCGCACAAGTTTCCTGAATCCATGTTAAATGATCTTCTAAATCGATGTCGCCGAATACGCCGTGACTAATTCCTGCATCTTTGCATTCTTTCATCGCGTCTAAAAACTGTTCTTCGTAACCGTTCCAGTCCGCCCCGCGAATCATAAGCGGAACGCCTAGACTCTCCGCTTGCGCTTTGATGATTTCAATTGGAAGTGCGTGGGATTTCGACCGTTCATGGTCTTCTTCAAACATTGTCCATACTCTTTTTGGAACGGATCCAGATTGGAGGGCTCGGTAATAAGCCATCGCGGAGTCTTTGCCGCCGCTCCATGATGCTACAAATGGTAATCCTATCATTCTATTCATCCTTTTTAGATAAGTATAACATTGGAAAGAAAAAACGCAGGCACTTTTCGTGTCTGCGTCCCTAGGTTATGACGGCATTGGCGTGTCTGTTGGTTTCGCGTAGCCTTCTTTATAGGTTTCATCAATAATCGTACGAATTTCTTTGAGCGACTTGCCTTCTTGCGTCATCATGACCGAATCTACAGCGGTTTCAAGGCACACTTGACAACGCGTGCTATGATCGTCCCATACGACTGAACCATCTTCACGGATTTCATCAATAAAGCAGTTCATATTGCTTCCGTGATTCGCGCTTTCACCGCAACCGCAGTAGCACGGCATCCATTCGATAATATCGGTGGCTGATGCAGCTACTTGATAAACGAGTCTCATATCTTCGGGTTTATCATCAAGAAACGTTGGCAAAATATCGGTAGATGCCGTCACTTCTTGGAGATCACCATTCGGAAGCTGATGCTGTTCGCCGACAGCCAAATCGTGTTTTTCATGAGTGGTATTCGTATTTTTCCCGCATGCTGATAGTACGAGAACTGTTGCGAGTAAAATTAATAGTATTGGCTTTTTCACTGTGCCTCACTCCAAATTGCATAGTTGTCCTTCTATCATAGCCGAGATTGTCGGGTTTAGGCGTTACAACTTTGTGAACCTGAGTATATCATTTAGTTCAGACCAGTTTTCAATCCGTGGAATGTCCAAATGCTTATTGTAGGACTGCGTTTTTGCATACAATTTTAATGGGTGATCTCTTAATGTCTCCAAAACGGCAGGCTTGTCATCAAAATAATAGTCAAGTTCTAGATCATTGATAATATGAACCTTGTCCTCGTCATTCATTCCGTAAAAAAACCTGTCTTTCTGAACCGGAAAGTTATTTTCAATCATCCATTCCATCGTACGCTGACCATGTTCTTTCGGTCTGGCGGTAATATAATAAATTTCATGTCCTTCTCTATCCAGCTGTTGCAATGTTTCCACTGCATCCGGATACGGCGGACACCCCGAGTAATAGATTTCATCTAGTGAACTGTTCCACATCTTACTTCCTTGTTCGGCAGTCATGCCAAAAAGTTCGTGAATTTCAACTTTATCCAGCGCATGAAAGAGATCCACTTGTACATCCCGATTCAGCTTTTTATTGTATAGTTGAAAAGCATGTTCTCTCAGGTTAATCAATGTATCATCGATGTCAAAACCAAATTTCATAGTAAACTCCCTTAGTTTGTTTTATATTTCGGATAGCCGGTGAACTTGAAATCTTTACCGATTTGGGTAACTTGAAGATTTTCCAAATCCACAGCATCGCGCATTAGTTCGACGCCTGCGCCTTCAAGAAATGTAGGCGCTTGTGAACCTCCGACTAATTTCGGAGCGATATAAATCTCTACTTTATCGACCAGCTGGTTTTCAAGGAATGCAGCATGAATCGTGCCGCCTCCTTCAATTAAAACTGAAGAAACAAGTTTTTCACCGAGAATGCGGACGACATCATTCGGGTCTACGTGCTCTTTACCTGAAGTTGGATATATTGAAATGCCGCGTTCTTCCAATATTCTTTTGGCTTTTTGGTCATATTTGTTTGAAGTGAAAATCCAAGTGGGTGCCTGTTTGTCATTTACAACCTTTGAATCCAGTGGAATTCGTAATGTAGAATCTAATATGACACGAATCGGATTCCTGCCATTCGGAATCCTTGTTGTCAATTCAGGATCATCTTCGATTACCGTATTTACGCCGACTAAAATAGCCATATGTTCATTGCGCAGCACATGCACATCGCTTCTCGCCTCTTCAGAAGTAATCCACTTGCTGTCGGCTGTATGGGTAGCAATTTTCCCATCTAATGCGCTTCCAGCTTTCATCGTCATGAACGGCTTCTGTTCAACGATGAATTTGTTAAATACTTCGTTCATCTTTCGAGATTCCTCTTCCATTACCCCGATGACGACTTCAATTCCCGCATCTTCCAATATCTTAACGCCGTTGCCTGCAACGACTGGATTCGGATCCAGTGTAGCAATCACTACTTTCTTAATACCCGCCTCCACAATCGCTACTGCGCACGGACCTGTCCGTCCGAAATGCGAGCACGGTTCAAGGGTCACATAAATCGTGCCACCTCTCGCCTTGTCGCCAGCCATTCGAATGGCATGTATTTCAGCGTGGGGTTCTCCAGCCTTCAAATGCGTGCCGACACCAACGATTCTATTTTCATTGACAATAACTGACCCTACAAGCGGATTCGGGTCAGTTTGTCCTTTCATCGCACGTGCATTCTCAATAGCTAAATTCATATAAAACTCGTGATTAGTCATTTGGACAAGTGCCTCCTTCCTCCAAATGTCCAGATCGCTTGATCTTTGTCTTCAAATACTTTTCGTTGTACTCTGACTTATCGCCCCATAGTGGTTCGCGTCCCGATATAGGAAGACCAGCATTTTGCAGTGCTTCTAGCTTTTTCGGATTATTTGTCATAAGCTTGACCGGTTTTGTTCGTAGTGTCTTTAGAACCTGGATTGCATCGTCGTAATTTCTGGAATCATCTACAAATCCTAGACTTTCGTTCGCTTCCACCGTGTCATAACCATTCTCCTGAAGTACATAAGCCATCGCCTTGCTGAATAGGCCAATCCCACGTCCCTCATGGTTCGCCAAATAAAACAACGCACCCGTCCCGTGGTCCGCGATATTCTGCATCGATTGCTTTAACTGAAAACCGCAATCGCATCTTTTACTGCCAAATATGTCTCCCGTATGACAAATAGAATGCATTCGGATTAGCGCATCCTCTGCGTTTTCAAAATCACCGTAGACAAGCACGCTTGACTGTTGGTACTCAGCCAAATTCTCGGATGAAAGCTTATCAATGATTTCTTGGTAATTCTCCGTTACCTGGCATTGGCTTAGCCAACAATACCACTGGAAGACAACCGTTTCTCCGTATAGATTAACGGGTAGGTTGATTGGACCTACCAAGTAGATGGCGCCTTCATCAGTCTTTATCATTTGGATTTTTCCTTTTAAGACCTCAAGCACTTCAGGTTCCAGTTTCGCATGCAACATAAAAATCATTCCTTTTATTTTAATTTAAGTTATTGTGCAAATTTGGTCGTTCGATACTTCACTTGAAAAATAACGTCTATCTTATGTGTATGAAAAACGCATGCTTTAGCACCGTCACTTTGCCCAGGGCACATAATTTAGTCAAGTGTCCCGTTATTATTAAAACCCTCATTAGTTATTGAAAACCGTTCTCAATTAATTGTTTTAATTATAGCACTACGATAAATATTAATAATAGCAAAAGGCAACTGTTAGTTAGTAACAGTTGCCTTTAAAAGATAACCTCATTTTACGACAAGGTTATTCCTCGTATTTCTATTTCAATAAACTTACGAATTACCCGTCATTTTCGATGGGTCAACATATTCGTCAAACTGTTCTTCTGTTAACAAACCTGTTTCGAGCGCAGCTTCCTTTAATGTTGTACCGTTTGCATGCGCAGTTTTTGCGATTTTCGCCGCGTTTTCATATCCGATATACGGGTTGAGCGCAGTTACAAGCATCAATGAATTGTTCACGTGATGTTCGATGACTTCGCGGTTCGGTTCGATTCCTACCGCACAGTTGTCATTGAAGCTGATCATTGCGTCCGCAAGTAGTGTCACGGATTGCAGGAAGTTGTAAATGATCACTGGTTTAAAAACGTTTAATTCAAAATTTCCTTGGCTCGCCGCAAACCCGATTGTTGCGTCGTTCCCCATCACTTGCGCGACAACCATTGTGATGGCTTCACTTTGTGTTGGGTTCACTTTACCTGGCATGATGGAACTGCCTGGTTCGTTTTCCGGGATTGTGATTTCACCAATACCAGAACGCGGACCGCTTGCTAACCAACGTACGTCGTTTGCGATTTTCATAATGTCTGCCGCAAGCGCTTTAACCGCACCGTGAACATAGACAACTTCATCATAGCTTGTCAGTGAGTGGAATTTGTTTTTCGCAGATGTGAATTCAATGCCGACTGCACTGCTGATTTCTTCAGCTACGCGATCACCAAATCCTTCAGGTGCGTTCAATCCAGTTCCAACTGCTGTTCCGCCGATGGCTAGTTCTTTCATTGACTCGACGCTGTCCGCAATCATTTTCTCGGTTTTTTCGAGCATACGGTGCCATCCGCTAATTTCTTGACCAAGCGTTAATGGTGTTGCGTCTTGTAAATGCGTACGTCCGATTTTAATAATATCTGAGAATTCTTCGGACTTTTTCGCGAATGTTTCTTTAAGTTTTGCAAGTGCTGGAAGTAATTGCTCTTGTACTGCGATTACTCCCGCAACGTGAAGTGCTGTTGGGAATGTATCATTCGAGCTTTGAGATTTATTCACGTCATCATTTGGGTGAAGACGTTCTTCTTCGTCCCATGCTTTGAGTAATTGGTTGCCGCGGTATGCGATGACTTCGTTGACGTTCATGTTCGACTGCGTACCGGATCCTGTTTGCCACACGACGAGCGGGAAGTTGTCATCTAGTTTTCCTGCGATAATTTCGTCTGCTGCCGCTGAAATCGCATTCAATTTAGCATCGGAAATGGCACCGTTTGCATGGCTCGCAATCGCTGCTGCTTTTTTCAATTGTGCAAATGCGCGAATCACGCCAACCGGCATTGTTTCGCCGCCAATTTTAAAGTTTTGTTTACTGCGTTGTGTTTGTGCACCCCATAGTTTGTCCGCTGGAACTTGAATTTCACCAAATGTGTCATGTTCAATACGATAATCCATCTTTCATCCGCCTTCCGTTATGTATCATTACATTCTTTTCTATTATAACATGACTTTTTAGTATGTTAACTTCATTCAGAGAATGCTTCGAACAAATCACTGTAAATGAAAAAATGACTATCAATTCACACACACTTTGATAGTCATTTATATTAGTATTCCCATTTATAATTCTTTCTCTTCAAAACCTCGATAAACGCATCGACGATTTTCGGGTTGAATTGCTTTCCCTTTTCGTTAATAAGCTCTTTGATCGCATCTTTAATGGGCAATGCTTTTTTGTAAATGCGATTTGTCGTCATGGCGTCAAAAGCGTCGACCACGGCAACAATCGAAGCTTCAAGTGAAATCTCATCGGCTTTCAGTCCGTAGGGATACCCACTTCCATCAAATCGTTCATGATGTTGCTCGACAATGGTGGCCGCGTCTTTTAACCATTTGACTTTATGTTCACGCATAATTTTTGCGCCTTCGATTGTATGTGTTTTCATAATCGCCCACTCGCAAGCTGTCAAATCACCGGGTTTATTTAACACTTCAAGCGGAATTTCACGCTTTCCAATATCGTGAAAGTAGGCGCCCCATCTAAGGATACGAAGTTTTTCATTTGGTAATCCTAGGTGTGTCCACACTTCTAGTGAATAATCTTTGATGCGGTTGCAGTGATTATACGTATATCCATCCAGCGCTTCAATTGCGTCGGCTTCTTCTTGCAGTAATTGTGTTTCAAAAAATTCGGGTTCGAATTCTTCATGGGACGTTTTAATTAATATGTCGGCATCCGTATTACCGTATAAAAAAATCGTGTTTTCATAAAGAGAAGCATCAATCGTTTCCCCGATTTTCAATTGGCGACTCTTGCCGTCATACCGCATTTCAACTACACCGTTTAATAAGGTGTATGTTTCAATGATAGAATCAGTTGCATTTTTACTATGTTGAACCCACAGGACGTTGTCTTTTTGCAATGAATAAAGGGCATTTGATAAACCCTGCCATCTGCCATATAAGATTACATCTGCATAGCCGAGGTGTAAGGTTGGATACCCATTTTGGGTGTAATATGATTTATTTTGCAACAACTTCTTGAACATCTCCTGCAGATTTTGACGTATCTTATCGAATTATGCTTACCCCTTATTTATTATAACAAGTGTAAGTTGGAATTCATACGATAACTTCTGCATTTGATTGACAGTTTACGATTTTATCATAATTCAGTTCTCAATGCGTTTATCACGTCAATTTTTGTCGCTTTTCGTGCTGGACGCCATCCAGAAATCATTGCAACGCCAATACTGATGGTAGAAGCGATAACGACGAGTTGCCATGGGATAATTGAAAATTTGACCTGCATGTCCCCGAAGTCTTCTTCCCCTAAAGCCGCTGTAACGATAATCGGAAGTACGAAGTTTGCGATAATGCTGACACCGTATGAAATCACGATGGCAAGGAATGTACCTAATATCCCGATCCACGCACTCTCCATTAGGAATAGACGTTGGATTAATTTCGGATTGGCCCCAATCGCTTTCATGACGCCAATTTCACGAGTTCGTTCCGTCACCGCCATGGTCATTGTGTTGAAGATCCCGATTGATGAAATTAAGATTGCAATTGTTCCTACGAAAATAAGCCCTGCTTTTAAAGCAAAAAAGAATACGTCGAGTTGATCTAACTCTTCCGTAACGGAATATACACTATGTCCTTGGTCTTTTAGCGTTTTTGTAATGGCTTTTACGTTTTCCAAGTTATCGGCGTAGACCATTACATTATTATAAAATAAATGCATGGCATCTGGATGGTCGTCTAGCTCTACTTCTGAGTTTGCGGTATAGATTTGGTTGATCGTTGGAATGAGTGATGCATTTGTATAGATGTTTTGATCGGTAAACCAGTCTCTAGCAGGTGGTGTCGCGACACCGACGATTGTTAGTTTCAGTTCGTCCTTTTCGAACATTTTACCATCAAAATCGCCTAATCGGACTGTAAATTGTTCACCGATTAATTTCCCTTCATAGCCCTTGAAACCTTCTTCCCCTTCTTCGACTTCGACTTCGCCATTCGCCTCTTCTTCTGTGAGTAGAAATTGACCAAAATGGCTGCCGACAACAACTTCATTCGGATTTTCGGGCAATCTTCCTTCAGCAAGTTTAAATCCTACTTTTCCCTCTTCAATAAAATCGGTCGCTATAACACCGTTATGGCCTGTCATGTTTTTAAAGATAGTTTCTGTTTGCCCATTGAATTCTTGTCGATTAACTACCGCATTTACATGGTCGATTGTTTTAAATTCATTGGCTAATTCCTGCGACATCTCACTGGCGTGCACTTGAATTTCGGTTACTTTTCGATCTGATAAAATTTCTTTGGTGATTGTGTCGTGAATTCCAAATCCGACTGAGGCGAGCACGATTAGAAATGCTGTCCCCATTGTTGCGGCAAGAACCGTCATAAACACGCGTAATTTATTCTTTGAAATATGTTGTCGAACAAAATCAATCTGATCTTTAAATTGCATGTTGAACGACTCCTTCCGTTAATTCGCCGTCGTGCATGGTATAAACTCGGTTCGCTGTTTGCGCAACTTCATCGTCGTGAGTAATGATGACAAATGTGATGCCGCGGTTTTTATTCAGTGATTGAATGAGTAATAGAATTTCTTGTTCTGTTTCAGAATCGAGGCTTCCGGTTGGCTCATCCGCCAAGATGATAGGTGGATCTGTGATAAGAGCACGCGCGATACTGACCCGTTGTTGCTGACCTCCAGATAATTCGTTTGGATAATGGTCTTGGACTTCTGTTAGGCCAACGTATTTCATTAATGTTTTCACTTTTTCTTTGCGTTCCGCCCTTTCAATTCCTTTAAGCTTTAGCGGTAATTCAACATTTTCAAATGCATTTAAACCAGGCATGAGTTGAAAGTTTTGAAAGATAAACCCATAATTGTTCAGTCTGAATTCTGCATTGTCCGCTTCATTGAAAATAGACGTTTCAATGCCGTTCACTTTAATCTCTCCGCTTTCCGGTGTCATGAATCCCGCGAGTATATGTAAGAGCGTCGATTTCCCCGAACCACTTTTCCCTACAATTGAAACAATCTCACCATCATTGACATCGAAATTCACATCTCTTAATACCGGAATATGTTTCTCTTTTCCTTTTTTACCGATTTTGAATGAATGATTTAATCCTTTGACCGTAATCATATTTTCCCCTCCATCTGATACTGGTTTTAATTATAGAGGATTGTTCTTAAGGTTGTGTGAGGAAAAAAATGAAGAAATTCTTAAGGTTTTTACTTTAAAAGCAGATTGGGAGTGGAGCCGCGACTTCGGATGCGTTTTATTCCCGTAACGGTGGCGAGACTAGTTTTATTCCCGTAACGGTCCCGGTTGCTCCCGTTGCGCACGTGGTTGTTCCCGTAACGAGGTCGTTTATTCCCGTAACGGCGGCGACACCAGTTTTATTCCCGTAACGGTCCCGGTTGCTCCCGTTGCGCACGTGGTTATTCCCGTTGCGTGGTGGTTTGTTCCCGTAACGGTTCTGGGAACAACTATCAAGCTTCCTTCAACCAATATAAAAACGGAACCCAATTTTCTGGGTTCCGTTTTCGATCAAGCTATCACTCTTCCGTTTTTACAGTGTCAGTTTCGACCGAGTCGCCGTTTTGTACGGCGTGTGTTAGTTGGTCGATGCTTGGGCGCAGATTGTGTTTGCCTGCGTAGCTTTCTAGCATTTCTTTGACGTCGATGCCTGAAGTGGCTTTTAATGTTTCTTGGAGTGTTGACATTAAATCGGTTGCGTATGATGTTACTTTATTCGCACCGCCGCCTTCTCCGCCACCTGTATCAACAACTGTAATTTTGTCGATGTTTGAAAGCGGGCTTGCAATTTGTTTCGCGTACTCAGGAATCATTTCAATAACCATATCAAGCATAGCTGCCTGGCCGTATTGTTCGAACGCTTCTGCGATTTTGCGTTTCGCTTCGGCTTCCGCGAGACCTTTCAGGCGGATAATATCTGCTTCAGATTCACCTTGTGCACGTTGAGAATCGGCTCTCGCCTGACCATCAAGACGAACTTTTTCCGCGTCAGCTGTAGCTCTAGCTTCAATACTATATTTCTCGGCATCTGCTTCAGCCATTTGTCTAGATTTTGCAGCTGCTGCATTTTGCTCGATTGCGTAACGATCAGCGTCCGCTTTCTTCTTAACTTCAGAATCGTATTGCTTCTCGCGACGCAAGATTTCATTCTCTTCAAGTTCGATTTGTTTTTGACGCTCGATGATTTGGATTTGCATTTCTTGCTCCATAACTTCTTGCTTGGAACGAGCAGATTGCAATTCGTATGCCTGGTCCGCTTGTGCTTTTGCGCGGTCTTGCTCAAGCCGATATTCCGCAACTTTTAACTGATTCTCTTTTTCTGCTTCTGCAATTTCAGTTGCGCGTTCAAGCTCTGCTTTTTGAGCTTCTTTGGATGCTTCCGCATTTTTAATACGCGTTTCTTTTTCTGCTTCAACTGTTGCAATATCTGCATCACGTTTTACTTGCGCAATACGCGGTTTTCCGAGTGAATCAAGGTAGCCGTTCTTATCGCGAACGTCTTTTATTGTAAATGAAACGATGATAAGTCCCATTTTGGAAAGATCCTGTGATGCGACCCGTTGTACTTCCTGGGAGAACATATCACGGTTTTTATAAATTTCCTCGACAGTCATTGATCCTAAAATCGATCTCAAGTGACCCTCTAGCACTTCTTTTGCTTCATTTTCACGATCTTCTTTTGATTTCCCCAAAAACTGTTCTGCTGCTGTTGCAATTTCAGTAATCGATCCGCCGATTTTAATAATCGCTGTTCCGTCGGCCATTACTGGAACTCCTTGCTCCGTATAGACTTCAGGCGTTGTTACTTCAAGCTTACTTGATAAGAGACTTAGTGGTTTAGCTTGTTGAAAAATCGGAAATACAAATGTACCTCCGCCACGGATGATTTTTACCCGGTTTCCTGAATCGTCTTTATGTACATTTTTGGTCCCCAGGTAACTTCCTGTTACGATAAGCGCTTCGTCTGGGCCAACTGTTTTGTATTTTGAAATGTACACAAGAATGACTGCCAATAAAACAAATGCGACAACTCCAATTGCTAACCAAATTCCTGGCATGGTGTTTCCCCCTTTTAGTTTTTAATCTGCGAAACGGAATGGTTCATATTCTTTTACAATAAGCGTGCTTTCTTTCACATCAATTACAAGCACTTCTTTCCCGTAATCGATGGCACTGTTTTCATAACCAGAAGCACGTTTTGATATAAGTCCATTCACTGTTTCAATGACGACCTCACCGAATCCATCTACTGGCACGGGCACAATAACTCTACCGACTTGCCCAGTTAATGAAGCTTCCGTGTAGGCAAGCGATACCTCTGCTGATGAAAGCGGAAGTAAAACAAAAAAGTAAAGTAGTAAATCAAGTACAAAGGCGATGGCTAAAGCTACAATTATAATGATGCCACTGTTCCAGTCCACGGCGAGTTCCAAAATATATCCGGAAGCAGCCGTAAATGTTAAAAATGAAAGCACAACCGCTGGATCCAAAAATGGACTTGCTTCACCGATTCCTTCTGCGACGTCACTAAAAAAGACGTAAATAATTGTAATGAGACCTAAAATGATTAACGCGTACAAGTAAAATTGCACGATTGGCAAACCAAATAGCTCCATTTTCCACACCCCTTTACCCTACTATACTCTTCATCAACTATAGATACGTATGAAGTTGGCGAAAGTTTCAAATTACAGAAGTTTTATTTTAAATAATCTAGTTTTTAAAAAATAACTCTGCTAATGTTTTGATTTGCCAGTTTTATTGTTATAATTGAGCTGTACATAATTAAATTCCGATAACACGGATGGAGGCTTTGAAATGTTTAGTCTACGAAAAACAGATCCATTTTTCACGGCTTTATTGGCAATCGCGGAGCATGTGCAAGAAGCAGTTCACTACGCGCATGATTTCAAAATAAATAATGCTGCGGATTTGAAAGAAGTAAGTATTAAACTTAAAAATTATGAGAGATCGGGCGACGATTTAGTCTATGAGTTGACGACGAAGCTCAACACATCGTTCATGACACCTATTGAGCGTGATGATATTTTACATCTTTCCATCAGAATGGATGATATTCTCGATGGGATTGAGCACTTTGCTGCGCATCTTGAAATGTTTTCGTTAATAGATATTGATGAATATGTTCACTCGTTCATGGAAAATATCGTCAAAAGTACGGATGAAATCGTCAAAGCGCTAGAATTACTTTCAAAAAGAAAATTAGTCGAAATGAGAGAACATGCCATTACGATTAAAAGATTGGAAAGTATTTGTGATGACATTTACCGAACTTCTATAAAACAACTTTTCATCACTGAAAAAGATCCAATTCGAATCATCCAATTTAAAGATATATATGAACAACTTGAAGATATTGCGGATTATTGTGAAGATGTTGCGAACACAATTGAGGCAATTATTATGCGTAACGCGTAAGGGGGAACCAAATGACTACCATACTGGTCCTTACAATACTCGTCGTCATTTTTGCATTGGCATTCGACTTTATTAATGGATTCCATGACACGGCAAACGCAATCGCAACTTCTGTTTCGACTCGCGCGTTGAGACCGCGAACAGCTGTTTATATGGCGGCAATTATGAACTTTATCGGAGCCTTAACATTTACCGGCGTTGCCAAAACAATTTCCAAAGACATTGTTGATCCATTCGTTCTTGATAATGGAGCACTCGTTATTTTAGCAGCGCTCACGGCGGCGATCGCTTGGAACCTGATTACTTGGTATTTTGGAATTCCGTCGAGTTCCTCACACGCATTGATCGGTTCGATTGCTGGAGCTGCAATCGCCGCTGCAGGATTCGGTATTTTAAATTACAGAGGTTTCGGTAAAATTTTACAGGCACTTCTTATTTCGCCGTTTATCGCTTTATTCGTTGGATTCTTAATGATGTCGCTATTCAAGGTATTATTGAAAAACAGAAACTTATTCACGGCGAATACTCGAATTCGTTATTTACAAATCGGGACGGCTGCCCTTCAAGCATTCACTCACGGAACAAATGATGCGCAAAAAGCGATGGGGATCATTACAATGGCCCTTATCGCAGGTGGATTGCAAGCAGGCGACGATATTCAACTATGGGTCCGGGTTTCTGCGGCGGCAGCGATGGGACTGGGAACTTCCGTTGGTGGTTATAAAATTATAAAAACAGTCGGCACTAAAATCATGAAGATCCGCCCAGTGAACGGAGCCGCCGCTGATTTATCTTCGGCCGGAATTATTTTCGCTGCTACGCTTCTACATTTGCCAGTAAGTACGACGCACGTTATTTCTTCCGCTATCATGGGAGTTGGAACGGCGCAACGGGTGCGCGGAGTTAACTGGGGCGTGGCACAAAGAATCGTTTTAACATGGATTATTACGTTGCCGATTTCAGCATTACTTGCAGCAATTGTTTATAAAGTACTCGCATTGTTTTTATAACTTAAACATTTCCCTTGCATTCTGCGAATATCCCTGTTATGATAAAGAAGAATTATTTTTGTTCGACAACATGATGGTCTCGAAAAATCTTGACCGCTTCAAGACTTGAGCAAGGATAGTAACACAATGTGTGTAAATATTACACACGAGGAGGAAACAAACATGGAACAAGGTAAAGTAAAATGGTTTAACGCAGAAAAAGGTTTTGGATTCATCGAACGTGAAGATGGCGACGACGTATTCGTACATTTCTCAGCTATCCAAGGCGAAGGATTCAAGTCTCTTGAAGAAGGCCAAGACGTGACTTTCGAAATCGAGCAAGGCGAACGTGGACTTCAAGCTTCAAACGTTGAAAAAAACTAATTTGAACTAACCATTCAAAAGCCATTCCCTTAGGGGAATGGCTTTTTTCTTTGTTTATTTTTGAGCAATGCACAACTTTTAAAAAAGACATTCCAGACTTTATCCGTTATTATTATAGAAGTATAGAATTCTATTTCCATATGGAAGGATTGACTACTTTGCGCACACTCGCTCGTTTCGTTACAAGTAGCTATAAATACATAATTTTCGCATGGATTGCTATTTTTATCGTTATGGCAATTTTCGCGATTCGCCTCCCTAGCATGTTACAAGGTGACGGCTTCGAAATGAACGGAGAGCATGCGGCTGTCATGGATATTGTTTCAGAGACGTTTGATATGCCCGCTGAAACCATGTTGCTCGTATTCGATCATGTAGATGATCAGAAGATTTCATCGACAATCGAAGACATTGAAAAACTTGATGTGACGTCGGGAATTGATTCGCCATTAAAGGACGAATCGCTTTATAAAGAAAACGTGTCTTATGCACTTCTCCACTTCGGGGATGAAACCGATAATATGTCCGAAGTCGTAACGGATATTCGGGATGTCATCGGAGATCAAGCCGGAATTACTTTAACCGGTGCTTCAGCGATTTCCAAAGATATTAACACAGCAAGTCAGAAAGATCTTATTACCGCAGAGGCGATTGGACTTCCGATTGCGATTATTGTTTTGCTGTTCGCTTTCGGGACTGTTGTTGCATCGATGGTTCCGCTTATGATTGGAATCGTCACTGTCATTTCTTCATTCGGTATTTTGACGATTTTAGGTGCTCAAATCGATTTGTCCATATTTGTTTTGAATATTATTCCGATGCTTGGACTCGCACTCAGTATCGACTTCGCTTTATTGTTTATTAGCCGCTTTCGTGAAGAACGTGTTCATATCGATATACTTGAAGCGACAACTACCACGATTCTTACTGCTGGGCGCTCGGTGATTTTTTCAGCGTTCTGTGTCTTTATCGGGCTCGGGGCCATGTTATTAATTCGTGTTGACATTTTTCAAAACATTGCAGTCGGCGGAATGATTGTCGTCGCCATGGCGGTGCTCAGTTCGGTAACGCTCTTACCTTCTGTTCTTATCGCACTTGGTGATCGGATTGAAAAACTGCGCATTTTAAAAGTGAGCTCCAACGGCTCGAATGCTTGGCGTAAATTTGCAAACGCGGTGATTAAACGTCCGGTTCTAATCACGCTTGTTGCTGTAATTTTACTCGGCATTGCTGTCATTCCTGTGAAAAACATGGAATTGGCGATTCCTGAAATCGATTCGCTCCCGGAGTCGTACGATTCCCGTTCCGCTTTTGAATTGATCGAAAAAGAGTTTGATTTGTCGGGTGAATCTTCACTTTATCTAATCGCCGAGCGCTCTGGCGGTTGGGAGGATGAAGATGGACTTAAGTCAATGAAGGAACTTGAGGATCAATTGCTAAACGATAAACTTGTTAAAAATGCCACGACGATATTTAGCGCGAGTGAAATCGACTCCGTTGAACAGTGGAATCAAGCCGTGCAAGTGCCTGAAATGGCGGCGGGACTTAATCCGCTAATTGAAACATTCGTGAAGGATGAACAACTAATGATTCCTGTAACGCTGTCAGCGGATGGTTCATCTGAAGAAGCGCAGGATTGGGTTCGTGAATGGTCGGATAAAGAAACGGATTGGAATTTACTGATTGGCGGAGCGGCAAAATTCAACCAGGAAATCTTCGATGAAATTTGGGATAAAATCGGATATGTTCTCGGATTGATTATTGTTTCGACGTTCTTTATTCTCATGATTGCATTTAGATCGCTGTTAATCCCTGTGAAGGCCATTCTGATGAATATCATCGGATTGTCCGCTACATTCGGGATTCTCGTGTATATCTTCCAATACGGGCATTTCGGACTGACTGCGGGGTCTATCGCGCTAATCATCCCCGTCATCGTCTTTAGCCTTGTCTTCGGATTAAGCATGGACTATGAAGTGTTCTTAATTTCAAGGATGCAGGAAGAGTATGCGAATTCGTTTGATAATGACAAAGCAACGGTCGAAGGACTTGCGACGACGAGTAAAGTGATCACTTCTGCGGCGCTGATCATGATTGTACTCACGGGGGCTTTCGCCTTCACAGACGTCATGCCCGTGAAACAAATCGGGGTCGGCATTGCTATCGCTGTCGCCATTGACGCGACGATTATTCGACTTCTACTCGTTCCAAGCTTGATGAAGTTGTTCGGTAAATGGAATTGGTGGTTGCCGTTTGGGAAAGGGCTTTATAAAGGTAAGGGAAAACAATAATTTTAAAATGGTTTCGTCTTCTGCTATAGAAGTACGAAACCATTTTTTTGTTGTTGAATTGTTTATAGATTGAATGGTACAATTACCCGAATAGATTCAATTATCTAACCAATCCATCCAGGAGGCACTATGAAAAAACTAATAAAGTTGCTTATTTCCCCTTTTAGTCTTTATAGCATTATCCGCAATTAGTTATATGATCATATTTAGTCAGAATTTGAAGTTTGGCATCGGCGTTGGTTTTCTGTTACTTTTTTTCTGCGCTATTCTTTTTTGTATCGCTACTTCCGGAATGGTTATTGGAAATTTAAAAGTCTTGATGCTTCGCAATCGACTTGAAGTATTTGGTCTATTAGCACTTTCGATATGCCTTGCAATACTTATTGGATTATTTACCGTTGCAAATTCAGGACTAGTACATATTTCTCCTAACTTGGATTTAGAAGGAAAGACCAGATTCGTTATAAGCAATTTTTTCAAAGTACCTTCACAGAAGAATTTATTGGTAGAAAAAAAGGACGGGATCACCTACTTCTATTCACTTGAAACTGAACAGTATATCAATCGATTTCATACGCTACTTCTCGAAGAAAAATCTACATTTGACAATTTTTTCGGAAGTGATGACTTGGCACCCTTAACAATTGAAATCTATGATGATTTGAAATCATTAAACGATAAACAAATATACCTGAACGATATCGGCGGCTATTACAATGAAAAAAATCACTCAATTCATCTTGTAGGCGAAGAGAATATTTGGCCACTAGTCCTTCTTCATGAATATACACATTATCGGATAGATCAATTCGGAAAAGCGAATGACTTTCCTTCTTTTGAACGCCTACCTGTTTGGTTTCATGAAGGACTTAGTGAAGTTATGGGGCATGGGATTGATAATTTTAACCTAGGCGATATAAATCATATTTCAATTCAGGACTTTAATTTATTGGATCATTATGATAGTTTCCATCAACTTAGACACGAAGGGCATGACCCATATCAACAAAGTTATTTTGCCGTTCAATCTATTGTTGATAATTACGGAGTAAAGGCACTCCAAAGACTTCTTCTTTCAAAAACAATTGACGGATTTTATGATAACCTTGAAAAATTAACAAATAAAAGCTTAGATGAATTTCAACAAACATTTCCAGAAAATCTAGTGGCTGCACAAGAACTGATTAATGATAAGTTTTCATCGGCCAGAGAGGCAATGAACACTAAGAACTACGACAAATCTGAAACGATTTTGACAGATGTTATTTATGAAGGAAACCAGGCGAGTGTTTCACGGGCTAATTATGAGTTACTCAACCTATATTTGGAACAAAATCTATTCGAAAAAGCATTAACACAACTAGATATATTAAATTCGAATGAAGAGAATGGAAATAAAACGATTACCCTAAAACAACAAGCAGAAATTTATCTTTTAGTTGATTCGAAGAAAGCGTTAACTACAATCAAGCTTGCAAAAGTTGAAGTGCCAACCGATCATTGGTTGAATCCGATTATCGATGAATTAGCTGAAGCTTTTCGGTTAATAAATTCGGACAACCCAGTCGAAGGATACCGATTACTTTTTGAGGAAGACTTATTAATCTCCGACAAAGTCCTGACAAATTTACACGAGAAATTAGTTATAGAATATCCAGGAGAATTTTAAACCTATAAAAAACACACCTGGTTTCCTGTATAACCCGTTCAGTTCACTGGTAAAAAATGTGAATTAACACACCATTTAGCACCACAAATAGCATCGTATCAGAGCATCAATTAGCACCCTTGGCGGTGCTTTTTCTATTGAAAAACTGGAAAGTAGAATTCAATTTCGTCTAACAATATAATTTTTGACGACATAAAAAAAGGATCCCATTAGGTCCTTTTATGATAATAATTATTCAACAATCGCACCCGATTCTGGAATAGCGCTTTCCTTTATTAGTGATACTGCTAATTGTAATGCGATTATCATTTATATTTATTGCTGCCTGGTAACGCTTTGATAATATTCCAAGCTTCAATTGCATCTTCTCTGTTTTTATCCTTATTTTTTGGATCAGCAAAATAATCTCTCGTAAATTGATTGTATTCAAATTGTGAGCCTATTTTTCTCTTATAGGACGGGTCTTTTTTTCTTTCTTCTTCCTCATACCATGCATCAACTACATCCCGATAGGTTTTTCCTACATTTTCTTTAAAATAATTTTGGATATAAGTTGAGAAGTGAAATTTCGGAATTACCGATTCAAAGAAAGCTCTAACTATCTGACTACAACGATGGTTTTCTGTAATAACTGTATCTAAACTTAACTCTTTCAATTTTCCTTTTTTCGAGGAGGAACTCCTTTTTCTCATCGGCTTTTGTATTTTCCCTGTCTCAAGAAATACTGTTATCCTACCTGTAATTTCCATTTTAGATCCAGAAGCACTTATTCCATTTTCCCTGCAAAAATTTTGCAATTCCTCTTTTAACCAATAAAAATTGCAAAAATCGTTTACATTCAAATCACTTGTTAGCTCAGGTCTCAATTATTCTCTCTCCATTCGAATCACCATTAATATAATTTGTATACTAATGTCTGTTAGCATTTCTAAGATACTTTACCATCCCTTTATTCTGTTAAATGGCTCGTTTGTTGAATAATCAAATTTCATTTCACACTCTCTATTATACCAGAGATATCGAACGAATCCTTCGAAACGTTTAATTTATGATTAGTTTCAATGTGGTCGCTCCTATTCATAAAATTGCTTTTTTGACATACGAGTTATCAGCGGTATTGACACATAAATTAGCAGACCTACAATAGAAATTATAAACCTGCTAATAGGCTTGTCAGTAGGGTGTATAAAATAGGTGTGTACCATTCGCAAACGTTGATACATAGACAAAAGGAAAGAGTCCAATTCGTATGTGAATTTGGACTCTAATGGCGTGTTTTATTTATGTTTTGTACCACTCAACGGAACGGGTTATTTCCTGTGCCAGGTGTGTTTGGCATGTTATCTAATATGATTTTCTTCCGTAATTTCTATAATTGTTGCAACTGGCTCCATTCCATTCCGTTCTTTATTGTACTCAGCCATGACTGTAAAATAAATGGCTGCGACAATTGCGATAACGAATAGGACGATTCCAATCACTAGGTGCTTTCCTTTCATTCTTAATCACTCCTCAACTTTTGTAAACTGTTCATCTTTCAAGTAACCTTGCGCGTAGCCGTAGTTACCGAAACTTTCTTCTAAGTTTAGACCGTGATAAATATTCCAAGCGCCTTCTTCTTCGACTAATTTCAGCTCGACGCCTTCACCATTGACCCATGTTTCTTCAACAGTCGGCTCTTCTGCTTCTTCTTCTGACAACAACGCGATGGAGTCCGCAATCGTTTTGCGAAGCTCTTCTTCAGTTGCCTCTCGAACATTCACTAGTCCGCGGTCATCCGCGCTGTAGCCGGGAAGTCCAGCGACATATACAAATGCGTTGCCGTTCGGGTGGAGATGCTGCACGACGACTGTTTTGTCGAACTGACTATCTTCATAATGATAATTCACGCGCTTCATGGACACTTCTTTTCGAGTCAATTCTGGAAAGGATTCAATAATTTCTTGTTTTTGTTCAAATGTTAGCATAGGTTTCTCCCTTTTCGTTTTATATTTTAGTATAACATTATGATTCTTTTACTGTTAATCCCAGAACACGTGCAAAGCCAATCGCTTGTTCTTTTGAGACGATGCAACCTGCGATATTCGGAAGCGTGACTTCAATTCGTTCATAGGTGCTGTCCGATAAGTCCACGCCTTTTAAATTTGTTTCGGAGAAGTTTATATTGTCCATTTTACATTTAGAAAAACGGACTTCTTTAAATGTGCATTCATAAAAATCGCTGTCCGATAAATTACTATTCGCATAGTCGACTTCTTTCATTCCAGAAAAACTGAAGTTGCTATAGCGTCCCTCGCACTCTTCGAATAATGTATGGCTCACTTTTGAATTTGCAAAATCTGCGCCTGTAAGTTTCGAGTTAACAAATTCACACCGATGGAAAAATGCGTTTTGAAAGTTAACATTCGAAAAATCACAGTTTTGAAACACGACGTCGACGAATTCAGCTGCTCTCAATTCGCTTCCAGAAAAGGATACTTCTTTAAAGTGGACATCATCAAATGATAGCCTTTCATCTTCAGAACCTTCCAGAGTTCCGCCGTTAAAACATGACCTTTCTATGTACCCTTCAAAGCGCCAGACATCAGCTACTGACAACTCTTCATGTGCTAGCGATACTTTCGGGCGTTGTCGTTTGCCTATCTTCTTTTTAGTCAATATTAAGTCCCCCCTATCGCGTTTTCCATTCCGTGAAGATAATGAATAAAACTACGACTGCAATGGCAAGAATATAGAACCAACTCGGAATACTGCTCAACATTCAAATGTACCCTCATTTCTCCGCGTAGCTATAATAATAGTAAAGTCGATTGTAATTGATGGAATCCCGATGCGAAGCGCTTCGTTCACCTTTTCTTCGCTAGCCCCCCAGGTCAACGGCGTCATGCGAATTAACTTCGCGAGTAGTTCCTGATCGAGCGGGAATTGGTAAGTAATTCGTTCCGTCTTCACAGCGCTAAAATGCTCCGCAACGCGAGCGGTCGGATCCGAATCTTGTTCGCGCTCGGTTTCGTCATAAAATACAGCACGCAGCTCTTTCAAATAGTCATTTTCAGGTACGACTTTCACAAACAATCCATCCGGTTTGAGGAGCCGAGAAAATTCAGCGTAATTAGCGGGCGATAAAATATTAAGAATGACATCAAATTGTTCATCGGCAAATGGGCAATTGGCAAGGTCCGCCACAACCCATATATGGCCTGGATGATCCTTTGCGGCGGCTAGAATTCCTTCTTTTGAAAGGTCAATTCCAACGCCTGTGACATTTTTTTTGAGTTCCCGGAGTATGGTCGATAAATGTGATCCTTCACCGCAACCCGCATCGATAATCGCCGCTTCTGGTTTATCTTCTAGTTGTGTTGAAATTAAGTTTGTAATACTATCTAGAACCGGATTAAAAAATCCGCTATCGATTATCGTTTTCCTCGCTTCAAAAAGGGCTTTATCATATTTCGTGAGATGTCCTCCCGTTGTCAGATTCGCATAGCCCTGTCTTGATAAGTCGAATGAATGATTTTCTGTGCAGACAAGCCGGGACTTGTCGATAAGTTTAAGTTCTGCCTCGCAAACTGGACAACTAAATAAATGGGCGTTCTTTTCAATTTGTTCGGCATTCATCATTTTTTTAGATATCATTGCTTTTGCTCCGTTCATCAGTTGTCTCTCTAGTATACATTTTGTGGACCGCTATAGGAAATCCTTAGTGGGAAACGTTTCCGCTATAATCACAGCCTTATTCGGGTTATACTATTAAAAAGGAGTTTATATTTATGAGAAGATTATTTCTTTTACTCTTAGTCATTGCCACAATTTATTTTATAAAACCGTTTTGGGAAGAACCTGTCTCAAAGTATTTTGATATTTCATTTCTAGAACCTTTCGATGAAAAGGTCGAAACCTTTTTGACAAGCGAATCGGTAATTTCCGCGATTGATTCGATAAATGATACGGTCGATAAAGCTTATTATTTCTTATCCTCAAAGACGGCGGATAAGAGCGCGACTGTTGATCATGTCGATAAACCGAAGCTAGTCAAACCTATGAATAGTAAGCTCGCGATTTATAATATAGAACTAGGAACGCCGGAAGCGGAAGTCACCGAGAAGCTTGGTGAACCAAATCGCGTTTCACTGAATGAATACGGTTCTACCTGGAATGCGTATCACGATGGCTACCATAATTTCATGATGCTTTCTTATGATAAGAACGATAAAGTCAATGCCATCTATACGAATGATGATTTAATTTCGTCCGATATCGGCATTGAGTACGGTTCCGCAAAATCAGTGGTACGGGAAACGTTCGGCGAACCGTTGAAAGAAATTCGCAAAGGATTAAATATATATATTTTACAAGACAGTGAGGAATTCGACTTGTTCGAGGTAGACGGCATGTATGCCTATGTGTTTTACGACTTGCATAAAGATGATACCGTTACCGCGATGCAACTCATTTCGACTTCATTGGAACGTAAAAAAACCGGCATGTACGCCGGCGGGGATCAAACGCTTCGAAACGGGTTCGAAGCTCAGCTATTCGACCTTACGAATGCTGCACGTGTCAGAAATGGACTAGCTGCGCTCCAATGGGATGATCCATCTGCCGACACCGCAAGAATGCATAGTGTCGATATGGCTGAGAATAATTATTTCAGTCATGACAACTTGGAAGGCAAATCTCCATTTGACCGCATGAAAGACAATGGCATCAAGTTTCGCAGCGCAGGCGAAAATCTGGCGTATGGCCAAACGAGCAGCATCTTTGCACATGAAGGCTTGATGAATTCGAAAGGCCACCGAGATAATATCTTGCAAGATATTTATAGTCATCTAGGGACTGGTGTTGCATTTAACGAAAAATCGACGCCATTTTATACCGAAACCTTTTTATTGAAATAAATTATTTAGCAGTAATTGCCGCGCATGCAATTCGGTCTCCGGAATTACCGGCAGGATCTGTTTCGTAATCGTCTGGACCTTCGTGAATGACAATTGCGCTGCCGTCTTTATCGAGGATGGAATTGTCCTTGCCTGGCTTCAGCGTGATATCCGTTAAGTGCAAGCTGACATTCACTTTTCCGTCTTCGTCAACTTCGATGTTTGGCAAATCACCTAAATGGAAACCTTTCGGATTATCAAAACCATGTTCTTTGGATGTCGGATTAAAGTGACCGCCAGCTGACTCGAATGTTGGCGGTGTGCATTCGCCTTTTTCATGAATATGGGTACCGTGTAGACCAGGTTTAAGCCCTTCCGCCTTAATATCGATGGTTAAGCCTTTGCCATCTTCAGTCAGCGTCACTTCCCCAATCTCTTCCCCATCGACATTTATCATCGGGGCACTCAGACTTTCTGTTTTATCACCACTGACAGGTAGTTTTGTTTTCTTCTGCAAGCAACCGGACATGACGAATACTAAACAACAACTGATAAACAGTAATAATATGCGTTTCAATAGAACTCCTCCTAGGAAAATGTTTTCATTTTCTTAGGATGTCCTATTTTTCACCAAATTATGCATGGTACTTTCCCCCACAACAAAAGCGACGCCTTCCTTACTTTTCGTAAGGAAGGCGTCGCTTTTTTTCAATCAAGAAATAATTTTTCTAATTCGAGTGGGACGATGGATAGTCCATCTTTGTAAACACGCATATTACCACCTGAAATTTCGTCAATCAGCATGATTTCATCCGTTTCACTATTGCGTCCAAATTCTAGTTTAATATCATAAAGTTCTAATCCTTTGGCCGCTAGCTCGTCTTTGACAATTTCAGATACTTCTTTCGTCAACGTTACGATTGTTTCATATTCTTCAGCTGTTAACAGGCCGAGTTGACTGAGCGCGTCTTGACTGATGGGCGGATCGTTGCGCTCGTCGTCTTTTAATGTCACTTCAACAAAGGCATCTAATGGTTGGCCTTCTTCGCAATATGCGCCGAACCTTTTAAGAAAACTTCCAACTGCGTGGTATCTGCAAATCACTTCAAGTCCTTTTCCGAATGCAGTTGCCGATTTTACTGTCATTGATACATCGTCGAGATCCGTAGTTACATAATGCGTCGGAATGTCTTTTTCCATCATTTTTTCGAAAAAGTATTTCGTCATGCGTAGTCCCGATTTCCCCATTCCTTCTATTGTCAGTCCAACCTGGTTCGCACCTGGATCAAATACGCCGTTTTCACCTGTTACATCGTCTTTAAATTTCAAGAGTACATTTCCGCCGTCTAGTTTATAGACGTCTTTCGTTTTGCCTTTATAGAGAAGTTCCATGAGCTCGTCCCTTTCCGTCCAACTTTATTCTTATAGCTCTAGTATAAAGGAATTTTGCGGGAAGAAAAAGAAATGTGTGGGATTTTGTGTTTTTATTGGTTTGTCGGTGGGTGCGGCGGAATGTGGCTTTGGTCGTTTCAGCCGCTTTTACAAATCAATCTTTTCCGCGTTACTTGATGCAGGTCAAGGATTCATTAGCAAAAGCGTCTTATGATGTATATAGAAAGTAAATACACTATTGGAGGATGAGAAAAATGAAAAAAGCAGTATTTGGTTTAGAGCCGTTGAGCTGTCCGACTTGTATTAAGAAGATCGAGAACACGGTTGGGAAAATGGATGGTGTGGAAGAAGTTAAGGTTTTATTTAATTCCAACAAGGTCCGCGCGCAGTTTAACGAAGATATTGTGCAGGCGGAGCAGATTCACGAAGTCATCACGAAGCTAGGTTATCCAGTTGTATCGCAAAAAGTTTCATAACTAATAAGAGAGGTGGAAAAGTCATGAACGCAAAACGCACTTCGCAAATTACCGCGGTAACTGGCATTCTTCTAGCCATTGCAGTCGGCCTCCATTTCGGGGGCCTACACGAATGGCGCCAAGGTACGCTTATCGCTGCCACGGTTATCGCAGGTATTCCAATTTCCTTAAAAGCATTTCAAGCATTAAGAATGAAAGCATTCAGTATCGAACTTCTTGTCACAATCGCAGTTATCGGTGCCCTCTTCATCGGCGAATATGTCGAATCCGCAGCCGTTACATTCCTCTTTTTATTTGGTGCATTCCTCGAAGCGCGCACGCTCGAAAAAACACGCTCCTCCCTTCGCTCCCTCATCGACATGGCCCCGATGGAAGCGACAGTCATGCGGGATGGTGAAGCAGTTATTATCTCGGTAGATGACGTGGAAAAAGGCGACCGCGTCATCATTCGATCCGGTGAAAAAGTAGCCATCGACGGTGCAATCGTTTCGGGTAAAGCTTCATTGAACGAAGCTGCCATCACTGGTGAATCAGTACCCGCTTCAAAATCAATCGACGACCGTGTATTCAGCGGAACGATTGTCGATAACGGATTTATCGAAGTCATTGCAGATAAAGTCGGCGATGACACGACATTCGCTCGCATTATCGAACTTGTCGAAGATGCCCAAGAAGCAAAATCGAAGACGCAAAAGTTCTTGGATCGATTCGCGAATGTTTATACACCGGCTATCGTAATCTTGTCTGTAGTCGTTTATATTTTCACTCGTAATATCGAAATGACGCTAACCTTCCTCGTTGTCGCTTGTCCAGGGGCGCTTGTTATATCTGCACCCGTATCCATCGTTGCAGGGGTCGGAAACGGCGCACGAAACGGTGTGCTCGTTAAAGGCGGAGACATCATGGAAACGCTCGCTAAAATCGATACCGTTGTTTTTGATAAAACAGGTACGCTCACAAGAGGTCGCCCGGAAGTGACAGATATTCATACCTTTTCCGTTGATGAAAACGATTTACTTCGCATCGTCGCGGAAGCTGAAATGATTTCAGAACATCACCTTGGGCAAACAATCGTGAAAGAAGCTCGAAAACGCGATATTCCCCTTTTGAATGAACCCGAAGAAGCCGAAGTCATTGAAGGAAATGGTATCCGCGCACAAATCGAAGATAAACTGCTCACGATCGGTAATCGAAAATTGATGGCTGCTAACGGAATCAATGTGGAAGATACAGTGGAAAGTTATGCTGTGAAACGCGAAAAACTTGGCAACACTGCAATTTTTGCAGCAGTAGACGGTGTCGTTGCAGGGATTTTCTCCATTGCCGATCAAATTCGACCAGAAGCCAAAAGTGCTCTGAATGAACTTCGAGCAAGTGGCGTGAAACAAATTATCATGCTGACCGGGGATAACCGCCATACTGCGGAACTGGTCGGAAAACAGCTTGGATTAGATGCGATCCATGCCGAACTACTTCCAGAAGACAAAGTAGCCATGATTCAAAAGTTGAAAGATGCAGGACACAAAGTCGCAATGGCTGGAGATGGCATTAACGATGCACCCGCAATCGCAACAGCGGACATCGGGCTCGCGATGGGAGAAGGCGGAACCGATATCTCGATGGAAACAGCCGACGTCGTCTTGATGGCCGACAGACTCGATCAATTCTCGCATGCTTACTCGCTCGCCAAAGCAACAATTCGAAATATGAAACAAAACACATATTTCGCAGTTGGCACAGTTGTCCTTCTTCTCGCCGGCGTTCTCTTAGGAAAAGTATTTCTCGCATCCGGTATGCTCATCCACGAATTGAGCGTACTCCTCGTTATTCTAAACGCAGTGCGATTAATACGGTATACTAAAAAGCAAGTAGACGTAAAACAGCCGGTGCCGATTTTGCAAACAGAATGAATTGGGGGGACAATTGATGGGTAACAATCAATGTGAACATCACGTCGAAGGTACGGTCGAGATGCAGAAAATGTGCATCTCAATTGTACCGATATTCAACCATTTAGATGCGAATGAAATGAGCGAGATTGTAAAAGAAACCAACTCTGTAAAACATCCTCGCGGTCATACAATCTATCATGCCGGGGATACTTCCGATGGACTCTATATCGTACACAAAGGTCGAGTGAAGATTTATCGTTTATCCGAGACAGGCAAAGAACAATTGGTTCGTATTTTGGGACCTGGAGATTTTACAGGCGATCTTTCATTATTCACAGAATCGGTTCATGATTCTTATGCAGAAGCAATGGAACCCGTGGAACTATGCGTCATGAGCCGGGATAACTTTCAACAGTTTATCTTAAAATATCCGGCGATTTCGCTGAAAGTTCTTGGCGAGTTTTCTAGAAGATTAGCGAAAACTGAAAAACAAGCGGCGAATATCGCGATGGAAACTGTTGAGACACGCATTGCGATGTATTTAGCGGAGGTTTCCGATGAAACGATGAGTAAAACCGTAATGCTACCAATGAGTCGAAAAGATCTTGCCTCACACCTCGGGACGACACCTGAAACGGTCAGTCGGAAACTTGCGGACTTTGAAGATAATGGCTGGATTAGGCAGCTAAATAATCGTGAGATTGAAATTGTTGATTTAGATGCTTTGCTTCTTATTTAGCTCGGTGATGAGAACTGGATTTTCAGAATAATATTATGTATAATGGACATATACTGAAAGAGAGAAACGCAAATGCATTTCTCCCACAACCTCTACCGTCAGGGTGGTGGTTATCAAAGTGTTTTATTTTCTTCGTGAACCACCCCTTTGCTTGCGACGGCGCGGGGTGGTTTTCTTGTTCTCTAATACATTTTTCCTGAAAAGAAATGCGCTTGTCCCTCGCACAATCCCCTTTAGAACTTCTACTAGAAATTCAAGAAATGTTTCCATGATTATCACCTCCTTTCCAAACAAAATGGAAAGAAAGGATTGATAACCATCCACCCTCACAATATTCAGTTGTGGTTTAATAATATCATGTTTTGATTATTTAAATAACTATAAATGAATATATTAATCATTCAATCTTTCGACAAACGCACTGACTTCATAATAAAATAGACCATCGAACCAAATATAATCAGTAAGAATACAGGCGAAGACCAAGCGCCCAATGAATCATGTTCGCCAATGGCAACCTGAATGCCTTTCCAAGTCAAATAGGAAAATAAGAGGACACATTCATTTTTTAATACATTAACAAGCAGGCGGCCATTCAAATATTGCGCACGGGCATTATCCTTCGTTAAATTCATATAGTTATACACATGTGGAAACTTTTCCAAAAACGTCATGCCAATCCACATCAAAAGCGCCGTTATGGGTAAAATAAGTATCTCGCCTTTGCTGCCCCAACGATTTACTTCTCCAGCGGCGTTGTAATGCGCAGGAATTTCACTCGGTATTATTGTCCATGACGAGATAAGGTATACGATCGTCCCGACAAATGCTGCCAATGTAATGACGTTAAGAAACAACTCTAACGGAGTAATTTTCAAGTTCAAAATCGGCCTGTTATTCAATTCGACCATCTCCTCTCTATCAATATTACGGAAAATTATCCGTTAAGTTTCATTGGTTTAGGGAATACATAAACAAAAGAATTGAAATCATCCCATGCGCTTTGAATTACGCACTTCCTTATGGCATAATAGAACAGTTCCAGAAATATACATACGTAAAAAGGAGGTCCCAAAATGTTTTTTATAGAAACAAAACGAATTGCTGTCGTTATTTTCGGATCATTATTACTTGCAGTTTCCCTGAACTTTTTCTTAATCAATGCGAATGTCTATGCAAGCGGTTTTGCTGGGGCTGCCCAGATAACATCAAGTGTATTCGAGGATTATTTAAATATTAACTTAAGTACAGGAATTTTATTATTACTATTTAATATCCCGGTCTTTATTTTAGGATGGTTCAAAGTAGGAAAAGGTTTTACCATCTATAGTATTGTTTCCGTTATTTTTGCTACGATTTTCTTAGAAATCTTACCTGTCATTTCGGTTTCAGATGACATTATTCTAAATGCTGTCGTTGGGGGTGTGATTGCCGGTATCGGTGTTGGGATATCTTTAAAACTAGGTGCTTCTACAGGCGGCATGGATATCGTTGCAATGGTATTATCGCGCTTGCAAGATAAACCGATTGGTTTGTATTTTTTGTCACTTAACGGCATCATTATTGTCCTTGCAGGAATTCTTTATAAACCTGAAAATGCTTTATACACAATGCTTGCGCTTTATATAACTACAGCTGTAATCGACATGATTCATACGCGCCATGAGAAAGTGACTGCTATGATTATTACTCGAAAAGCCGATGAACTGCAACAAGCCATTCACCAAAAGATGGTGCGCGGAATAACAATTTTACCCGCAAAAGGAGCTTACTCGAAAGAAGATAGAAATATGTTGTACCTCGTCATCACACGTTATGAATTATACGATTTAGAAGCGATTATTAAAGAAGTCGATCCGCATGCTTTCACAAATATTGTGCAAACGGTAGGGATTTTCGGATTCTTTAGACGAGAAGGCGATAATATCGCTTAATGAAATATAGGGTTTTATTCCAACAGAGAATCCATGTAAATTGGGTTCTCTTTTTCATTTCAAAAATCGAATAGTTATGCTGAATTGGGGGAAAGTAAATTCAAATTGGCTGTAGGAGAGATTGAATGAGAGCTGTGACTTATCAAGGTCCAAAAGATATTAAAGTGAAAAAGGTCGATGCACCGAAAATTGAAAAGGCCGATGACATCATTATCAAAGTCACTTCAACGGCAATATGCGGTTCTGATTTGCACATCTATTTAGGGTCGGTGCCGACTCACAAGGATTATGTTATCGGGCATGAACCGATGGGTATTGTAGAAGAAGTTGGCCCCGCGGTAACCAAGTTGAAAAAGGGTGACCGTGTCATCATTCCCTTCAATCTTTCGTGCGGAAATTGTTTTTATTGCGAGCATGAAATGGAAAGTCAATGCGACAATTCCAATCGAAATCCGCATGTCGATACGGGCGGATTTTTAGGTTTTACTGAACGGTACGGCAATTATCCTGGCGGGCAAGCTGAATATTTACGCGTTCCTTACGGTAACTTTACGCCTTTCCTCATTCCCGAATCATGTGAACTACCCGACGAATCCCTTCTTTTTCTTTCTGATGTTCTACCGACTGCTTATTGGAGTGTCGAAAACGCCGGGGTTAAAAAAGGTGACACAGTAGCGGTCCTCGGATGCGGGCCAGTCGGACTTATGGTACAGAAGTTCGCTTGGATGAAGGGAGCGAAGCGCGTAATTGCTGTCGATCATGTACCTTATCGTTTAAATCACGCCGTCAGGATGAATCAGGTAGAAGCATTGAATTTTGAAGACTTCGACGATACGGGAGGACATATTAAAGAAATGACCAGTGGAGGTGTTGACATTGTTATCGATTGCGTTGGTATGGACGGTAAGAAAAATATTTTCGAAAAAGCAGGACAAAAAATTAAACTGCAAGGCGGTACGTTGAGCGCGATAGATATCGCTCACAATGCCGTCCGTAAATTCGGAACTATTCAACTCACTGGTGTCTACGGGCTGCTTTACAACATGTTTCCACTCGGTGATCTTTGGGAAAGAAACATCACGTTAATGATGGGTCAAGCCCCAGTCATCCACCACATGCCAACACTTTTTGATATGATTACTAATCGCGAATTCGACCCATCCGAAATTATCACACACATCGTACCGCTCGAAGAAGCCGCCATCGCGTATCAGCGTTTTAATGATCATGAAGACGACTGTATTAAAGTTATATTGAAACCTTGATTAAGTTAGGAACTATAAGCCTTTTGTGGTTATAGTTCCTTTTTAAAAACATGATTATAACGGTTCCGAATCAATTAATAACGAGGTGACTACATGAAAAAAACCTTATTTTTTATGTGTGTTTTATTTTTTATAATAAGTTTTAGTTTATATCCAAAAGCTGAATCTACAGATTTCCCCTATCTAAAACCTGTGTGCCCTGTTTCTGATGAGTTAATAAAAACGAATGATAACGATAAAGATGAGCTCTTACAAAAACTAAATAAATTAATTCCAGATGCCTATCCAGATGATATATACAGTGAATGGATCGTGAAAGAAGCAAAACCTTTACGCTCATTAATCGGAGTCCCTTACGAGGAGGCCTATTATGGAATGGCAAATAAGTTATGCAATAAAAAAACAGCTAATTACTCTTGGTTAATTAAAGTTGAATTTCCTAAGTTATTACCGTCTGCAAGTGCTGCTTCAGGGGTAATGTTTGTCATTAAAGATAAAGACAACGGGTGGCATGTTTGGTATACCTATCGATAATACGACTAAAGAAAATCACTCATCCATTATAATAAAATAAATGAGTGATTTCTTTTTAAAACTTTTTATTTCGATATTACAAATACTCCCCCGCAATGGGATATGCGGTGAAATTCCAATGTACAAACATCACCCAGAACTGAATGAATTTCATCTGCAACAAAATAAAATTCATCTTCATCCCAATAACCAGCACTTTCCTTTCTGCATTTTTCAAGATCTTCACGTGTTTGAAAAGCGATATCGCCAATGAAAATCTTGCCATCGTCGTTTAGTAAAGGTAGTAGTTGTTGAATGAATGTGATTTTAGCTTCATCTGTTAAATGGTGCAGTGCATAGCTGCTGACGATTGCATCATATTTCTTGGTTATAATTTCATTAGGTATACCATTTGAAATATCCCACTCGATTAAATTCGCCAGCGGCATTTTGGCTTGAGCTATCGCAATCATTTCGCCCGAGAAATCTATCCCATCTATTTGATGTCCATTTTCGTATAGTTTACTCGTTAACACGCCCGTACCAAATCCGATATCCAATACCTTGGATTGAACAGTTTGCATCACTTCATTAAAAATCGTATTTAAGATTTTTTTATAGCCAGCGAATGGATATACATTACTTTCTTCACTTACTTTTACCGTTTGATCGTACTCATTTGCCCATAAATCGAAACCTTGCTTGTTTAGCATTAAATGCCCTCCTAGTAGTAGAACGACTGGCGAGCATTCTATTTACCCGATTAGTCGCGCATTTTGTCTCCATTGCTACTCTGTTGTTGAATTGTTGGATTATTTTTCATAACAAACTCCACCTTTCCTAGTTACTACAATATTACCATAATTCACAAGTGACTATAAGATTCGTCGAACAGAATATCCTTTGTTTCCTTAGGCGTTGCAAACCATTTTAATAGTTGGTTATGATGATTGATGATTTGCTGAGCGGAAAGTTCCGCGGAATCCCAAGTGCTATGCGCATCGGAGACCAATGTCACTTCATATCCTAAACTAAATGCCCTTCTGCAAGTGGTGTCAACACAAATTTCGCTTTGAATACCTGTCAGTACCAAGTGTTCGATATTCTGCTTTTGAAGTTGGTTATGTAAATCTGTCTTGTAAAAAGAGTCAGGCGTCGTCTTCTGAATGATATTACTAGATGAAGTTGGTCTGACTTCGGGATGAATTTTCCAACCCTCAGTCCCCTTTTCTAATACGCCGCCAGTCATCGCATTGTGCTGAATATAGAATATTGGAATGTTATGTTTTCTAGCATCAACGATAAGATGTTTTATGTTGAAAAGAATTTGTTCCGAATTGTATACAGAGTCTTCTTTCGTGAACATACCATTTTGAACATCAATAATTAAAAGAGCCGTCTTTTTCATATTGAACCCCCCACTCGTTTGTTTACTAGAATGAATCATTCAGGAATCGCGATCAATTGCCGTCATATAGTAAATCAAAAAATCAGTCCATCGCTCATTTTCAAAAGAAAACTTTTCTCTCACACATTCGAACTGAAAACCGGTTCTCTCTGCAAGCTGAATAGATGGCTTATTATCAAGGCTAATATGTAATTCGATTCGATGAAAGCCCAATGTCGAGAAAAAAACTTTCGTTGCAGCTAACACACTTTCAGTCGCATAACCGTTTTTCCAAAACTGATTGTGGATGGAATAACCCATCATCGCCCATTGATAGTCACTGCGTAAAATTTTTGTTAGTTCTACCTTTCCAACATTAACGCCATCTTCTTTTCGAAATAAACCTAAAATATACATGTCATCCTTAACAGCCATTTCACGAAAACCATTAATCCATTTAACAAACCAGGCTTCTGTAGATAATGGCATATCTAATGGGCGGATGATTAATCTCTCGGTTTCAATATGCAACTGAAAATTTTTCAAAAAAACCCTCCTTACGGTGCTACTAATTCTACTTTTATACGATCAGGATCTTCGAAAAAGACGGCATAATAATCTTTCCCGCCGGCGTATGGATGCCTATCCGTATAAAGTATCGTAACGCCCATTGCCTTTAACTTCCGGGTAATATCATCAACCTGCGCACGTGTTGCTGCATGGAACGCTAAATGATTAAGCCCCACTCGGCTTCTGTAGTAAGGAACATCCAAAAACCTTTCTTCCGTTTGAACAAAAACAATATACGTTTCACCAAGCCGCAAACTGATTCCGCCATCCCACTTTTGGAACACATCATAGCCCAATTCTCCTAAGAACCAACTCCAAAATTCAACCGTTTTCTTCAAATCAGACACATAAATTTCTACGTGATGAAGAACTCCTTTTGACAATTAAACTCCCCCTTATCAAACGTAATAAACTCTTATATATATGCAGGTAAGTCCTTTATACTTTTTATTTCATAAATATTGTCATTACAATAAGTAGAACCTACACCTATGCCAAAACCCTGCATTTTCATATTGATAGTTAATTCAATATCCACCGGCGAATCGCCAACCATAAATGATTTATTAATATTTATATCCGGATATTTTTTTAATGCGTCCATAATCATTCCCGTTTGTGGCTTAATACAAGTACACCCTTCATTTCGTTTATGGGGGCAATAAAATATATCCAAAACTTCAATTCCGTGAAGAGCCAACTCATTTAGCATCATTTCTGTAATTTCTTTGTACTGTTCCATCAATATAAATCCTTCATTTAGTAAATATTGATTTGTAATGATAATAATTTCATAGCCTTTTTCCTTAACAGATTTTAAAGTCTCAATTGAATCTGGCAAAAACACCGGTTTTTTGATGTATGTCCATTCATGATCCGGATAGTCTTCAATTATCGTTCCATCTCTGTCAAAAAATGCAACTTTCAATTTAGACACCCTCATTTCTTATTAATAACCTTTATTGCCCATCGTGACTATTAATAAAACTTCATATTTTGATGGGCTCCTTATTTATCGATTTATGCGCTTACTCTTTTCCACATGCTAAACAGCGCATATCTTTGTCTTTTTCCCCGTAAATTCGCAGCTCTTTTTAATTCCACACGCCTCACATACTTCAATTTCTATTTGAGGTACTTCGCCGTTCTCAGCAGCTGGAACCCAAGCTGTTTCATAAAGGGTTTTACTCATTCCATAGTCAATCAACACTAACTCATTTTTATTATTTAGTCCGTAATTGCTGCTATCCCTAATATCAAACACATCGAATTTAGTGTCGAGTAGTTCCAGACATTCTTCAAACTGGTTAGGAAAGTCCCAAAAACCTACTCGCTCATTTATGTCAAAGGATTGATAATCGTACATGGGTAATTCTTTAAAATAGTGTTGAATGCACACTTGTTCATCCGCATAATAAGTCGGTGCAAACATCTTCCCAAAATCATTTTTCTTCATGTATTTATAAATTTCAAGTTCTCGTTGAGATTGCAAGTACCCGATTTCATGAAGATTTACTTTAAATACATAATTCTCCCAACGATATACTTTTCTCGTGGATCCTATTCCGACAAAATTATTCTCTACACAAAAAGACTGCCAATCGCGAAGGAGCTCTGCAATCACAATAATCCCTCCAATAAATCACTACAATTACGTCCATGTTTGATCTAATTTATCCGAATAAAAGCCAATCGCTTTCTTATAATCTAGTATTTCTTCATTTGTTGTCGTCTCAATCAAAGAATTTAGCAATAACTCCATTGCACGGCCATGCTCTTTTAAATTGTATAAAGTCATCGCATAAAAGACTTTAATGGCTTCATTGTTTGGGTACAAGTCAATTCCCTTTTGAAATATTTCTTCAGACTTTGCGTATTCACCTAATGTTCGATATGTACTTCCCAATCCTATGATGGCACCTTCCAAGTCTTTTCCTGATAATCCGAGTTGAATCGCATTTTCATAATAAGACACTGCTTTTGATTCCAAACCCAACACATCAAAACTCCACGCGCATTGATAGTTGATGAACGCATCATTTGGATATTCATCTACTAACTTGATAAGCAATTCGTTCGATTCCTTTTGTTTACCTGTTTTCCTCATTTCAATTGCCTTATCTATTTCTATTTGCATTGGGTCCGCCTACCTATTCATTTTTAATTAATCTAATATTAACACAACTCTACATAAATTATTACTAGTATAATAAAAAAAGTCGCCTAAGCAACCAATTAATTTACTTCTATGGAGAAAGCATAGTATGCATCGCCGTGGGATACGTTCGCTTCTTTTTCATCCATCCAAAATACGCTATAGATATAATAATAGATTCCTTCTTCCGTTGGAGCTGTGAATCGATTATTTTCCATCTTTACTTCCGTATCATCATTTTCGTTATCCATCTTTCCTAAGTAGATCTCGTTAGGTTGTGGGTTATAGTTCATCACGATGGTTATTTTTTCACCCCGGTTTACCTTTATAGGATCTTTTCCTTCTAAAAGTTTATGTGGCCCCACAGTATCTGCGCACATGTTTTTCCAACAATAGCTGCCAAGCACGGTTGCATATGTCTCATTTCCAATTTTCACAACGGTTTTTGGCGGCTTTTCCCCTGACATGGATTCAGCTTCACTCGAACATCCGGTCAAACCAATCCCTAGAAACAGCAAAAGTAATAACAACCACCTGTTCATACAATCCCCCCATTTATATATTAGACGGAATTGTTGAATTAAAGTTACTCTTTAGCACAATTTGATGACATATGTTTTTGCAATGATGTCGTAAAGGGATTGTTTATTTTTCGTGAAAATCGTGGTTAATATATAAACAAATATGAGTGCATAAATGACGCCGCCAATTAAGGAATAACTTATCGGTACAGCTTCATCACCTATAGCTACCATGCGATAAACAAGAAAATGCGATAGCTCCCAAGGGAAAAACTTCAGGACTGTCCGAAAAATTGCTCGCGGTATGGATAATGCTTTTCCGTTTGCATCTACTACCCGAATACCCATCTTTTTCTTTCCAATCGATTGGCCGCCAATGACTGAATCACAAACAATAAAATAAATAGAAATCGGTAATGTCACCATTAAGAAGCCCATGAATTGGGCCGTAATGAGTGATCCTTGAAACAACTCTTGAATAGATGGAAATAAGAATATATTCAACACAACTAACAAAACTAAGTAAGCAAAAATGAGGACGTAATCAATTAAGAAAGCTTTTAGACGTATTAAAAAAGTAACGTTCATGCGCTATACCTCCTCTTTTAACATATTGATAAAAATTATGTAGGCAACATAGTAATACTTTGGTAATATGAAAGAAAACTAGGTGGTGTATTATGTCTTCGAATCATAAATCTCCTGGCATTTCAAACGCGCTCCAATATTCCTTACTTTTTGTTTCGGGTGTCATTCTTACGGTTATTCTTCTTATACTTGAATTTCCTAGCGGGCTTGTCATCGTTATCATTATGGGACTTTCTGTTTCCATTTTCACGATTCGACCGATGTACCTCATTTACAAATCAAAATCACTTCCCGCAATTAATCGGTACGTCATCAAAAATCAGAAAAAGCCGATGTTCGGATATGCTTATGCACTCGCTCATGGGGATAACCAGGATATCGAAGATTCTTTAAAAAGGATTTTGAAAAAGTATAAACAGAAAGAAATACAAACGGTCTACGGAGCTAATTTAGCACTACACCATAGTGATGCAGATGCTTTACTAGAATTTGCAGAAAAAATGACCAGAAAAGATTATAAAGAATATTACTTAGGTGCGGCTCATTTGTTGAGCAGTGATGAAGTGTTGGCCAATAAATTCGTAGCGAAACTGTCAACACCATGGATGATTCACTCATCGAACGCATCCATCGCGCTACGCAACAAAGACGGGGAAACATTCCGATTGGAAGCAAATCGATCTGTAGAGAGTGCTGCGGGTTTACAAAGATATATTTTGTATCATATGTTTGAACGGATGGAAGAAGAAAAGTTTTCGTAAATAACTTTAGGGTGTAACGTCAAAGCTACACCCTGTTAAAATAACTTGCCCCCACCTATTTAACTTTAACCGGTGTAGCGATACTTAGGTCCACTAAATAAGCTGTTGGATTATCATGATCATCCTGTAAATCAATGATTACATTTGTAAATCCTGCTTCACCGACTATTACTCCGTCAAATTTTATACTTAAAACAATATAATCTTTATTGAAGTAATTTATTTTTACTATTCCTGCCCCGCTAGTTTTCAGACCAAGTTTTTTGGAAATATGTTTATATTTAAGCTCAAATTCTGACTCATATATATCATTTCCCTCTATATAATTCTCAATTGCTTGGATTCGTTGGCTACCTTCCCCAAGCTGTTCTTTATCGCCATCGATGTAAACGAACTTACCATCGTTACTTAAAAGATCATCTTTTTTAAGTTTGATTAGTTTATTCTTATTGGTATCAAGAATGTCAACACGATTAAATAACTCTTTATATTTGCCATTTTCATCTACTGATGGAAACGAACCATAAAAGTTTTCTAGTTTTTTCGAATCAACTATATCAATAGTTTCTTCGTGTTTAAGTTGCGTCAAAGTTATGTTAGATAGGTTATTATCAATGAAAAGATAATATAATTCTCTTTTCATACCAATTTTCTCGATATCCTCAAGCGTCAATACAAAACTATTCTCATTCACTGCAATGATATTTACAATAAAACCTTTAGCTATTTCAAAATTATTCATCTTCATTAATTCATCCAGGTCTAGTATGCTTTCATTTCCTCTTATTTTTATTAAATAATTGATTGCTTTCTACTTTTTCTATTGAAGGTAAGTTCCTAGCTTCCTCGCTGCTTAATGGGTGATGGAGAGCTGTGACATTTTCTTTTAACTTTTTAATCGAAGCCTGAACATCATTGGTTTCAAATAATCGATTGTATTCTTTTTTCAATTGTACTTCCGTAAACTTATAGTAATTTATTTTCCCTAGTTTTTCAGTATGATTTTTCACCGAATAGATAAAGGCATTATCCTCTTTGATAAGCTCGTTATCCCCGTTTAATAAATAGCTTTTCATAAACTCCATTAATGCAGGAGTATCTTCTGTTGGAAATCCTTCCTCGTAGGTCACGTTTCCATTTATGCAGCCGAAGAGAAGTAGAGCACTTGTTAATATGCATACCAAACCAATAAACCTTTTTCTATTCAATGTCATTCCCTACTCCCTTTTGCTTCTGCTTTAGATTCACATTCCTAATTAATTCGATAAAGTCCTCATCTACAGTTTCATTATTATGTCCTGGTTTATACAGTAATCCGATGCCTTTCACCTCATATTTTAATCGGGTGTCAATTATACTTCCCAACAATTTTCCTTGTTGACTATCGATTGAAACAACATCATCACCTGTAGTTTCTTTTATTCCTGGATTGTAGCTCGAACCTTTAAAGACAAGTCTATAGCCACCCACTGCCGTTATTTCCATTTCATCAAGTTTTCGATAAACTTCGGGATTTGCAGCGTGTAAATTCTTGATACTTACTATTTTCCACTCCCCGATACCATCTCAAATGGAACTTCTGCGCCGTTTGCAAAGGCTTGGATTTTGTCGTACTTTTGATCTTGCCTAATTTTATAGAGTGCTTGATGTTTTAAGTTTTCATTGGAATCGTCTTCCGTATACGCTACTTCGTAGAAAACATTCAATGTGTCTCCGTCACCTTCTACATCAAATTTGGTGAAATATGCCGCTTTATCCCCTTGTTGAACGTTACGGCCGTTTAAAAAAATATAAATCTCTTTCTCTCCGTTGTAATAAAGATAGGCTCCGTTTTCATCATCAATTACTTCCAGAAAACTACGGAGATCTTTATTGGCCTTTCCGCTATTTATTTCAGTATAGGTTAAATTTGAATTACATCCCGACAATAAAAAAATTAATCCTACTAGCATGAGTAATTTCTTCATGTGAATTCCCCTCCCTAGTTCGCGATAAAAGCATAGGTTGACATCGGTTTTACATCAACTTCCTTTAAAGATTCTTCCAACAAATTCACTTTGGATTTAATCAATGTTTTCAGTTTATCTGGCAGATTTTTTATTTCACTTAATTCAAAATCATAATCAGTTAACATTTGATCGATTTCCCATTTTGCGTCTTGGAGTTTAGCGGAGGTTATAGATTCTTCTTCGACGATAGTCCAGCCCGTATTTACAGCTATATTTTGAATATCATTCGGCGTAAAGAGTGTACGTACATTCGAAAGACTGTTTTCTTTAAAACATTCATATTGCGCTTGTAGTAGGATTGCTAAAAAATGTGGGTATTGCTCAATTGATTTGATGCGCGGGTCCCATTCCGCGTAACAAAGCTGCGCTCCCCATTTCCTTGTTTTCCGTAACACTTCAGTGAATTCCTCAAAAGACTTGAAGTACCAAGAACAGTGAGAGATTACAATATAATCAAAGGATGCTTCTGAAAAATCTACTTCGGGTGAAAGGATATCAATTTCGAAATCCATTTTCAGTTGATTTCCTAACTTTGATTTTCTAAGATGATCAGCAGAATCCCCTAAAGTTATAGGTGCTCCATAATCGGGTGATGCAATGTCAATTCCGTGTACAAAACCCGTGTCACCTACAAGATATGCCAATACAGCCGTTGTGTCACCTTGACCACAACCGATCTCGAGCACTCGACTGCCTTCCTTTATTCCCCAAAACTTCGCAAGTTTTAGTCGATGTTCAGTTTGGGCGGTTTGTATCGTTGAATCGCCGCCGTATATTGGCATGCAACTGACAATTGTATTTACTGCGTTTTCATTCATAAAGTCACTCCTTCTCTGTCGCATTCCATTTTTCATTAAATTCATCATAAGCTTCGGTCCAATGATAAGGTTGAACTTCCGATAACTTTTTGAAAACTAAATTGTCAGGTTCGCTTATTGCAACTTTGACACTCGGGCCCCAGTAAAATAATCTTTCTTGACAAATACCACATGGTGTAAGGATTTTGAATGCTGACTTTTCATCATCACGAACAACGCATATCGAAAGTGTAATTTTCTTGTTCAGTTTATGCGCTTCTAATATCGCGCCTGTTTCTATACATAATTCAGTCGATGCATTGATTATTTCTGGTGCAACACTTGTAAGTAAAGTGCCATCTTCTAGCGCCATTGCAGCAGCTCCGCCCCAGCCTGTTGGGTACCTTTTCTTTATGAGGTCAGTGGCTGCCTTGAATAACTTTTGCTCGATTATCATGATAATTCCCCATTTATAGTTTTGTTTAGTTCATTAATACAGAATTAACCCGATAACGATGAAAAATATTATAAGGATGATTGCACTATAGGTTTCAAGAATCCATACATTCGCATTTCCATTATATTTCCATTGCAAGAATCCACGGATAAACGAAATGAGAATGAAAAATGGAATTAAAACAAACAATACATTGAAATCATCGTTTGTGAAAACCAGCGCAGATGAAATTACTAGATAAAGAATGAAACAAATGGTCAATAAGATAATTTGAAGTTTCTTAATCGGCTTACTTAAGGGGTTTCCTTTTCGATCAATATTATATTTTCTTTTCAAAAAGTATTCCGAGATGAAACCAATAACGATAAACACGACACCCACAACAATTAGTTCTTTCATAATTAAACACCCCTTATCTTCCGTTTGTTGTAGTTGCCATTGACTTCAATCCGATATTCTTCATTCTGGATTTCCACCCTTATGTCCAACAATTCCTTTTAAAATGCTCCAGATCCACCACCGCCGCCACCCGTTCCACCACCACTACTAGACGAGGAATTTGAGGTTCCACTGGCATCGACATTTGCATTTTTGTTCGCACTTGCAAATGAATTGGACATGAACACCGGATTATAGTAATAGAAGCTTTCATTCGTATGCACAGTTCTTTGTTCAGCGGTGGCGAATTCATTAAATTGCTTCATAACCCTCTTGTCACCTGTTCCAACGGAAAATGCGTAAGCGCGGAATTTGTCATCCGTTTCGAGCAGGTTCCATTCATCCAAATCTAGATTGTTAAATGCTTGACGGAACTGTTTCCACTCTTCAAATAAACGGTGTCCTTCCATATTTCGCGACCTGTAAAAAATCGCAATAAGCCATGAGCTAAAGGCAATAAAGGCTGCAATCGCTATGAGAAAATACAATTCATAACGGCCAAATTGAATCGCACATACTGCAAAAACGGCTCCTAATCCAACCAATAACCAACGGATTCCTGGTGTTTTTTCAATAAAGTTATATTTTTTAACTTCCTCTATAACCCCCGTTCGCCATGCCGATAATAACTTGCTATATGTCGAATGATTCTTTTTTTTTTAGTGTATGTTTCCAAATCAGCGACATCAAAATATTGGCTATCCCCGACTTCATCAAACAGCAATTCAATTAACGCTGCTTCATGCGCATGTTGTACATCGCGATGAATCAGTTCAAATTGTTTGTCGGAAAGTTGCTTCACAAATCCTTGGCGAACTAAATCGAGTAACGCCGCAGCAGTAGCACCTGGTGTTAGGACACCGCTGTTCGAATAATAGATCGTCGCTGGCATGCTGAGTTTTTCTTGCGGAACTAAGGATTTGTTAGTTTTCAAGTCATCAAAAACGGCTAGTTTATAATCGCGTCTTTTCTTATACATTGACCCCATCAGGACAAAAAGAAGAATTCCGCCAATTGGCACCCCGAACATCCCGTATTTCTTGGTTTTTTCCTGATTAGCGGAAATTTTTTTTAGTTCTTCCGCCATAAGGCCTTTTTCTGCTTTCAATTCATCGCGAATCATGCCGTTTTGTACAACAATCGCTGGGAACAATTCTGGTTCATAGACAACGCGGATATCTCCGTTTTCACCGGCTGACACATTTCCTAAACGAAATTCTACAATCCCGTTCGATTGGAGATGTCCCTTTTCATATGCCGAATCATATCCAAGGAAAAGCACATCATGTGCCGCAACTGGGGGATGCACCATGATTGTCATATGGCCGTAATCAGTTTCATTTCTGTTATCGAAAAACGGCCAATAAAATTGTGCTCCATCTTCGTATTTCTCCATCGCATTTACTATTCGATAACGCATTTCTACTTCAATGGTTTCATTCTTCCCGGATCTGAATATTTTGTAGGTTCTTTTTTCACGTTCAACATTAAGCGGTTTGCCATTTTCAAAAGCCTCAAAATCAGCAATGGCTGCGCCCTTTTTCGGAATCAGGTCACGCGTAACCCCGTTAAATTTACCTTCGAAGACATATGTATGTTTTTCAACGACGTCCGCATCGCCGTTCTCTTGTAGATGCGCTTCAATCACCACATCTGATATTTTAAATTCAACCGCCAATGCCGCGGTCGGTATAAGTAGTAAAATTATGAGTAAAAATGCTGGAACGATCTTTTTCCAACTCATCGTCATCACCTCTCCCTACAGTACTTTACGAAACAAGTAGCGGAAAGGATTCAAATTATTAGAAACTCAAGATTGTTTCCTTAATAAAATCCATTTACAATATAGGGTGCGAATTGTACAATTGAGCATAATTCATTACACAGAACATAATAGAAATAAGCTTAAGGGAGGTTCCAAAATGCCAGTCCTATCCATGCTCATCTATGCTTTCGTCGCTAGTTTTACACCGGGGCCAAATAATATCATGTCATTGATGTTCGCCAATCAATATGGATTCAAAAGGACGGTTCGATTTTGTTTAGGTGTGGGTACAGGCTTCTTTGCCCTCTTATTACTTAGCAGTTATTTTAATCTACTTCTAAAAAACTATATTCCAAAGATCGAGTTCTTTATGGCGATTGTGGGTATGGTGTATATGTTGTATCTTGCATTCATTATTATTCGGAGTAAAGGGGATAGCGAGGATCCAAATGGTGGAAAATATAATAGTTTTGTCGCAGGTGTATTTTTACAATTCGTCAATCCAAAAGCTGTACTCTATGCGCTTACAGTCGTTTCTACTTTTGTCCTGCCTTACCATACAAGCAATTCTAGCTTATTATTTTATTCAGTCGTACTTGCAGTTATAGGATTTATGGGCACTTTTAGTTGGAGTATTTTTGGATCGCTTTTCAAAAAATTCTTAGCGAAGTATAGAAGTCAGTTTAATATTGTGATGGCTTTATTGTTGGTGTATAGTGCTGTATCGATTCTAGTGAGATGAAATTAATTATTGAGCAACAAAAAAGAACCCACTTATGGATTCTCGTTAGATGTAGCATCCTTATTTATTTCAAAAACATCGATGACATGCTTACTGAAAACGACACAAACCGTTTTATCCTCTTTACTAAAATAGCGCACTAATTCGCTACTTTCTTCATCAATCGGCGTCCAACCCCACTCATGAATTTCGTTCAAGTAATGCGTTTGAGGACCTTCATGATTTTCTCCGCCAATATTTTTGAGTTTGTACTTCGCAGACTTTGTAATTTCGTCCGTGCATGCTTCGGGTTTCAATTCGCCTGCATTTTTCGGGATCGGAAAACTGTAGTTAATCAACGAAATTCTGTAGCCTTCTTCTTCACTAAACGTATTGGCGCACCCCATCATCGTGCCTACCACTAGTAATAAGATGAATATCCGTTTCACAGCAGTCCCCCCTAATAAAACTTCACAAGCTACTGCTTTCAGATTACTGTGAAAGTATCTCTTTGTCACGCGACATATTTGTGACAATTGAAGAATGACGTTCAGGTCTATTCAAACATCGTAAAACGTATTAATTTATAAAGAATCCACATTCAAAGATAGAAGAAGTGCTCCTCGACTTTTTAACCTATGTTTCAATATTTATCAATAATGAAAGGGGAGGTAAAGCATGGGTTTAATATTATATTTAATCATTGGCGGTGTCATCGGTTGGTTCGCGGGAATCATTTTAGGAAAAAACATGCCAGGCGGAGTCATAGGTAATGTTGTTTCCGGTATCATCGGTGCATGGATTGGAGGCAGATTACTCGGAAATTGGGGTCCAAAACTCGCTGACTTTTATGTTGTCCCCGCAATCATCGGAGCAGTTATTTTCGTTATTATTTTAAGTTTCGTTATGAAATCAATGCCTAAGAAATGGTGAGCACAAGGCGGTCAACTTAAATCTTCTAAAATATAAAGGAAGAACACTGGCCTATGCTTGTTTAGCGTTCTTTCTTTTTATTCCGTAGGCTCTTCTCTCAACCCGTAAGATTTCCACTATGGTATATTAAAATCTCATCAGTTTGGTTAAAAGTATGTCTACTTGATTTGAATTCAGCGTCAAAGGGTAAGCCGCGCGTCTTAAACAGTTTTGTTCGGATTGTATTTTACGATATATTCCTCGTAATCTAACACTTCCACGGCGTCAGACCAATGCAATACCGTACCGACGAAATCTCTTATATCTAATCCCTTCATCTCATAGGTTGTGTCTGTATTCACTGTTCCTGTTGCATTTTCGATGAAGGTCACTTCATATCCTCTGTCAAATCCAGCAATCGCAGTAAACATGCAACAAAACTCTGTATTAAAACCTGTTATGAAAAGATGTTTGACACCGAGTTCCTCCAATACTGTAGCTAAATTCGTGTTGTAAAAAGAACTTGGTGTTTGTTTCTCAATCACAAGATCTGCATATTTCTTAATAGAACTATGTAATTCAGAGCCTGCGGACCCTTTATAAAGCGGACTTTCCTCTTCAGCATCCAAATGCCTCACAAAAATTACTGTTCTTCCATCACCTTGGAAATCTTGAATGACATTTTCTATTAAGGATAATTCTTCTTGAAAATCTCCAAAGTTCACGATTCCATTCTGTACATCAATGACTAGTAATGCTTGCATGATTCCATCTCCTTTTTAAAAAACTAGTTTACGTCTCTTTTCCATCAAAAACTTTCATCTTCAATCCGATTATTGATCACTACTTTTATTCGCCACCGCTTCAAAAGTAATTGCGCCCCTTGGGTTTTCTGGGTATTGTCCATAGTTGTAATCCGAAGAAATGACGATATTATGAAAGCCGTTTTCCTCCAACATTAGTTTGAATTCTTCCACCCCGTACCAACGAAGCGGAAAACGTTCTAACTCTGTTTGTAAGAGTGTCCCCTTACGCCATTTTTCATATCGACCATGGGATATTGTGTATTGGTGAATATGATTGATTTCCACAACTTTATTTTCTAATGTAATTACATCACCATTCGGAGATTCCCATGTTCTTGTTGATATTTCACCTATAGCGATTTCCGTTTGCATAAATAAATCAACAATTAGCCTTCCGTTGTGCGCTAGATGATGATAAAAGTTTTTTAGCGCTAGAATCGAATCCTCTCTTTGATGCAATAAGAGAAACGTTCCAGCAGGGATAATAATTGCATCATATTTTGCATCTACTTCAAATGACTCCATTTTCGCCTCAAAAAGGAGCGGATGTAAATCCCTCTCTTCACAGTTCGTTTGGCATATCGACAACATATCTGCTGAACTATCAAAGCCATCGACCTGTAATCCTTTTTCCAAAAGCGGAATAAGGATACGTCCCGTACCGGTTGCAGGCTCAAGAATTCGTCCTTTGCAACCTTCTAAACGTTCTAAATAAAATTCAATATCTCCGAATGAATGACCAACAGGTTTATCCAAATCATAAACTTCTGATGATAATCGGTTATAATAACTTAACAAATAATTGCCCCTCTCTGATTTTGCGTTTCTTTTTAGTATCTTCTTCGAGCAACCTGTAAAACTTCTTCATAAACAAGATGCCACCCCTTGTAATATCTCGAAACCTTTTCAGGTTTGATAAACGTTCGCCTACTTGATTCAAATTCTGCATCAAAAGGATGTAGTCGCGTGATGTCCATCCGGTAAAAAACTTGATAGCCTATTTTCGGATAAGGACTTTGTTCATTCCACAATGGATTTTCATTGTGATCGATTTCAATTGCTCCTAAAAGCCGGCACTCGCCTTCGACATACCCTTCCTCCATCGCTTCACGTCTAAAACAATCTTCAGCTGTTTCACCAACTTCAATATGGCCGCCCGGAAAATCCCATCCTCGGTCATTCAAATCGACCATCATTAACTTTTCATTATCAAAACAGAAGCCATGAACACTTGTGATGAGTTCCGTTTTCGGCAGCAGGCCTGGTTTCCACGTCAGCTTTAACTTATGGCCGCCCCAATCTACGTGAGTAGTTGTTATATGTATGCTACTATTTGAACGCCATTCATTCGCTTTTGCCACAAGTTCATGTACAAACTGTTCTTTACCACCCTGATATTGATGAGTGTTATGAGGGTATTGTTTAGCTAGTTCCCTTTTCAGGTCCCCATACTTTTTAGCCTCTTGTGGATGTGCTAGTAAATATTCTTTGAAACTCAGATGGGTTTGTATGGCTTCGTTTCCTGTTTGAAATATATGTACATGATGCGTTCTATTGTCTTTCCCCTTTGGAAAATACCTTCTACCTGGGATTCCGAATTCGCCCCTTGGATCGTACCCGATTGACTTCATTATGTCGTCATACAAATCCACAGTTTCAATGTTTTCTACAACGATTAACATATCGATGATCGGTTTCGCATAGCCGACTGGCGGAATCGATGTACTTCCGATGTGAAAAATGTCGATCAGTTCATCTTTAAATACTTCTTTTAGAACTTTTTCTTCCTTGTGATATAACTTTTCCCATTCAGTTGTCCATGGAAGAATGATTGTTTTCCTCACCAATTCCGCCCCCTTAGTTCTTTCACAATCTCCACCGGTCGGACATCTAAAGATTCTAGTTCATCCAACTCCATCCATAACGGCTCGTAGGTTCCTCGGTTTCTAGATTGACTTGTAAACTCTTCACCTTGCCCGCTCCCAAATTTCCCACCAACTATTTCAGCTAAAAAATAAACCTGTAGTCCGTTATACGTGATTGTTCCTAGATTTCGCTTCACTTTTATGATGACCCCTAGTTCTTCGAAAGTTTCTCTAATTGCAGCTTGTTCCGCTGTTTCTCCACTTTCAATTCCACCGCCTGGGAACACATAATACGTCTGTCCATCCCGTACTCTTTTAATCAATGCCACTTTGTTGTTTTCTATGATTATGGAAGAACCTCGATTCCTCACAAATCTTCACCTGGTTTTCTGCTATATTCCATCAACCAACAATCGCGGTACGCTCCTTCATGAAGCTCTCTTTTCGGAAGCAACATCACTTTTTCAAAGCCACATTTTTCATAGCAATAAATGGCGCGCTCATTCTGTATTCTCGGGTCCATCACAATCCTGTCAGCACCTTTTTCGCAGATTAAATACTTAGCAATGGAACTTACAAGCAACGTACCTATTCCTTTATTCCAATACGCAAACTCTCCAATAAACTGATCCATCCCGTAAATGACATCTTTTAAATCCGAATAACCATAAAGATCTTTTTCTTCTTCTAATATTTCATAAAACTGAACCTGACTGACCACGGGGCAAGCCCTGTGGGTTCTTTTTATTGCTGAGTTCATTCTGCTTCTCTCTATCGTACACGAAGTCGCACTCCGTAGAGGCGAGTATCGCTTTGGAACACATCGGGTATCCGATGCGGTTCATTTCTTACGTTCTGAACGGAGCACTAACAGAAGAGGAAACTCCCACGCACAAGTAGTCGGCAGACCACTTACCCTGCGTCTTCATCCTTTCGGACATGGAGGTTAGTCAGACCCCCATAATGCACAAATATTATTTAGTATTTGATGCCACTATTTAAGACAACCTGACGGTTGTTTTTTATCGTTTGAATGCATCGATCATGCAACCGATAAAAGTCTGTGAAGAAGAGTTGGCAGAGTTCGTTATTTACTCGTTGCCAATCCTTTGCTGAACAATAAAGCAGGAAAGCTGAATATAAGTCCCGTTGAATCCTTGTCCCGCAAGGCAAGGTGTGCCAGCGTTGTGACAATTGCTTTTTATTCGTTCCGTCAATTACGTGGTCATATTGTGAGGCTTTGAAAGACATTGTGTTGACTTCTCGGACGATTCCACCCGTCCTGGTGAATCTGTGTTTCAATTGGCTGATGAAGTAGCCAGGACTTCGTCTGGCAATGCTTTTTCCAAAGCGTTTACGACGGTTCCATTTTCCTGTCTTTTCATTTTTGGTAGCTTCTTTAGCCTTCTTTTGAAGCGACTTGATGTTCATTGTTTCAATGATGATTTCATCACCCAATGAACGAAGATGATTTACTTCCTCGTTATGGGCGTATTTTCGACTTTCGGCGGCCTTTCTGTGTAAATCCCTGAGTCTGCTCTTCAATTTTAAATATCGCTTTGAATACACCCATTCCCTCTTACCCTTCTTGATTCTTCCATCCTCATGGTAGTAGTCAGGGTTCATCGCACGCCTGGAACGTTGAAGTTTCCGTTGTAGGGCAACAATTTTACTTTCATATGCGAATGTGTTTGCGGAGCGTTCTGCAAGGTTTTTAAGCATCGCCTTGTTTTTCGATACAATCGCTACAGATTGAGTACCGATGTCTCCACCTAAACGACCTCTGCCGAGGCCGTGGCGGAACGTGCCATCCTCCTTTCGCTTAAGGACTGGATTACCTTCCAGCACAACTTGAAGGAAGTGGCGAATCTTGCCACGAATCATCCTCCTTATTATGCGATTGTTTCTGATACGGAAGGTCGATTGAATAGGGCGTCCACATATATGGCGTTCGACATTACCTTTGTCTACTTCATCGCCGTTTTCCATGTAGAAAACGATGTTCGAAAGCGTTTCTTCAATAAATAAATCGTTTGGCTTCACAATCAGCGGAAACGACATGCCTTGATGAGAGACGAAAAAAGAACCATCTTTTTTGTTCTTCTTTAACATTATGCAGCGCTCCGCTTGTTTGCCTTGGAAAGTCATGAACTTATCTTTTTTATAGAAGTACGGTTTTTTGGAACCACGATAAATGAGCCCTTCCACCGAATCCCATGCCATTTCGCAAGCTGACCAGACTGTGACGGAATCAGGGAGGGTGTATTTTGTATTTCTGAGCTTGGCACCATAATTTCGTGCGAAATCAAATGTGACATTATGTGCTTTTCTCAGTTCTTCAAACTGCTTTGAAATTATAGCCTTTTCACTTCGAAGTAAATCGACCTCTTCCTTCTCTGCTGATTTCATTTTATTTGTTACCGCTAGGTATCGTTTCATCATACGCTTGTGTGCCTTTGTCCGAATCATTTGATCGTAGTTCTTAATCAGTTGACCTAAAACCGTATTTCGGATTACACGAAGATGCTCCCCGATACGGGATAACTTGTGCTCTTGAAAGGGCAGAACAGAAATCTCAATTTCAATGGTATGAAAAGGGGTGTGTTTTTCACGAATGACATTAAGCTTCTTTTGAAATTCGTTTACTAATCGTTTTTTTCGTGACTTTATTTGTATATCCGTCATTCGATATCCCCTCCTCGAACCAAAGTTTTTAATATGATTTTTGTTCCTGTATGTATCGCTTCACTGTGTCTAAACTGACATTCCCTACTGTACTGACAAAGTATCCTTTACTCCAAAGAGAACTACTTCTTCCGTAAAACCTCTAAAGTTCAGGGTACTCCCTGAAAAGCAGGATTGTTTGAGATGCTTTTGTAAGTTCTTACTATCTACGTGAGGGCAATTGTAAGGCTTGACAGAAACAAAAACATGAATATGGTCGGGCATAATTTCAAGTTCGATTATTTTATATGTGTTACTTTTCTCAAATAATATACGACGAAGTCGTTCTTCAATTTCTCCGATTAAAACATGGAATCTGAATTTCGGACAACGGATGGTATAGTATTGGACGAGGTATTTGCAATGATTAAGCGTCTAAAAATCATTCAATTCACTCCACGTTTTACTTTTATTCGAAATAAATACATTTATATATTTAACTATATCAAACGCATGTTCCTTTCAAAAGCAAAAATAATCATTCAATTTAAATAACTAAAACAATTCCTTGAGCGAAGCCAATCGGCATTAAATTCAATTAGGCAACTCGTTATACCTTCTTCATCATCCAAAATCTCCGTTCGACTTTTGCCACATCAAATGGGTTGTCACGTCCCTCCTAATACTGAGAACTTCGGGATTTGAAAGCTATTTTGCTAATTGGGTTTTATCTCTATCTACTAATGCACGAATCCACAAGTTTTTATTTTCTCATAAAACTACCCCAACCTCCTCACAGATGACTTTCACAATTTCATTAACTGTTAATTCATCAGTAGATATGAACTTTTCAAAACACATATCTTCAAATGCTCCAAACATCTATCCGTTTGTTGAAAACATCTATTCCCTTCCTGTTCCCCTCGTTCCAATAGCCCTTTGATGAATCGTCTCTTTTTTGGCAGTTAAACAAAAATGAAAAGTTTGTTCATCCATCTCTTTGAATCCGCCAAAAATGTACTCAAAATAATTCTTATTATAAATTGTCATTGGAACAATTAAATTCTTCCGATATGTTCTTTGGAGCTGTTCTGCCCCAGTAACCGTTAGACTTCTCCACATTTCAAGGTCCTGAAAATTGCCCGTTTTCTCATTAAGTTTTTTGATATCATTCGGAATCACCTGTCGTAACATGAACCCAATTCCTTCCGGGTCAAACAACATGAAATTACCAAGATTCTCTAGTAATTTATTCGCGACTGTTGTCTTTCCAACACCGAAAGCACCGTTAATCATAATTATCACTGGAATTCCCCCAACATTTATGTTCCTTCATACATCAAAAACGGCTCATACATCATAATCGCATGGTTTTCCGTGATGAATTCATCATCGATTAGCTCGCCGCCCATATTGTATACCTCTCTATAAATCGCGTTATGCCTTACGTAGCCGCCCCATACTTCCAGCGAAAACCGATGATCTTTCTCATGCACATTATATGTCCTTGTTGACGGCATCGCTGCACGCCATTCTCCGACCAAATCACGATCAGTCAAATAAACGATAAGTTGGTAGGGTTCATTTGTTTCGTTCTTTATTTGCAAGTCAAGATAATTGTATGCACATGTCGCACCGCTGCCAAATGGCTGCTTTCGATTCGAATCCGGAAACACGTCATAGCTGTGGCGATACCTTTCCGTCACTGTGAGGGGGGTGTGGAGCGTTATCCAATAGATCAAGTTCGATAATTGACACAGACCACCGCCAATTCCTGTCGTCACCTTCCCGTAATGCAACACCATTCCTTCAACATACCCTTTACGTTTTGTCGGATTTCCGATCAAACGCCAATAAGAGAATGTTTCACCCGGTTGAATCACAAGCCCATTCAATCGCTTGGTAGCAATATTCAAGTTAGTAATCTTGTTGTGTTGCAGCGCCATATCGACTTCCTTCAACTTGCGAAGCAATGGTGTTCGATGTTGGATAATCACATGGTCCAGTTTTTCATCTGACAACTTCTTCGCGTACTTTCTTCCATCTGTGTACCATTCCGAATAACGCTTTAGTCGATAGGCTTTCTTTCCGAAATAAATTCTTAACTTACTTCTCTTTTTAGGTTTTAATGAAATCAAATCTAAGCCCCCCTTACTTTTCATAGTAATTCGATAACTAGGTGTCCGTTTCCTCTAATGAAATGTATTTCACTTGCTAATTAATGCGAGTTACCTTAGCAATCATGCCACTCACTGAAATAGCAACGACGGCTAGCCCGATATCTCATATACTTTGGTTACAAAGAACATTCAATTGGAGGCGTTACAATGACGATTGTTACAGTGAGTAACCTGCAGAAATCATACGGGACAAATGAAGTTTTGAAAGGGCTGGATTTTCAAGCACGTGAAGGAGAGGTAATTGGAGTTATCGGGAAAAATGGTGCTGGCAAATCAACATTTCTTGAAATTCTGATGACAATCAGAAACTATGACAAAGGGAACGTTACTGTATTTAATGAAGACATTAAATCACTTTCGACGAATCAACTCGAACATATCCGAAAACAAATTTCAGTCGTTCTACAGCCGACTCAGTTTTACAAAACACTAAAAGTCGGAGAACTACTAAAATTATTCAAAGCCTATTACAAATCACCAATAGATATTGAAAAAATCATCAATGATTTCAAATTGGAACCGCACAGAAAAAAGTATTTCGATAAACTTTCAGGAGGTTGGAAACAAATTGTCAGTTTAGCCATTGCCTTTTTATCGCAACCGAAGCTGCTAATTTTAGATGAACCGACGACTGGATTGGATCCGCATATGCGCAATATTCTATGGTCCTACATCACCGATTACAACAAAAGAACAGGCGGGACGGTCATTTTAACAACACATAATATGGACGAAATCGAATTGTACTGCGACAAAGTCATGCTTATCAATAATGGGGTTAACGAAGTGTTTGATTCGACGGAAAGTATTTTGGCACTTGGTTATAAATCGATCAATGAGTTTTATCTTACGAAAGTAACTATTTGAGGGGGAATTTAGATGTTAGCGACACAGTTAAAATATGACTTACTTATGTTTTCCAGAGAATTGTTTTACTTGGTTTTCACGATTATCGTACCACCAGCTACTTATATTTTCATGGGGCAATTATTTGGAGATCAGACTTACGCAGGTAACCTTAGTTATGCAGAAACGTATACGCCATCATTCATCCTACTGATCACATTCGGCGTCATTTTTTTCGCTTTCGGATTCGACCAAGTGATGAATCGAACAACCGGCGTTGAAAAGCGCATCAGTCTTTCACCTGTACCGCAAAATATGCTATTACTCTCGGGCATTTTAAAGTCTATCATTATTACAAGCATCGGTTTTCTCCTAATTTTCATCATCGGGTTACTAGTTTACAATTTATCATTCGAGCCATTACGTTTTCTTGGCGCCTACGGTTTCTTCATTATACTGAACGCCGTTTTGCTCACGATTTCTTCGGCCATTTATTCTTTATTCAAAAGTATGAATGCTGCACTTGTCTTTTCAATCGTCATTTTTCAAATCGTTATCTTTACCGGTGGCTTTGCAATGCCGATCAGCATGATGCCAAAGTTCGTTCAAATTATTGCCAATCTGAACCCGCTCTACCATATGAATAATTTATTCATCGCAATTTGGAATGAACAACTAATATTCAATAACAGTACGTTCACTTCCATAGGCTACATTGCTGGTTTGGTAATTGTATCTTTGATCATCATCCGAATTGCGAATAAAAGACGCATTTGACAGATTACTTGAAGACAATTGTTGTCTAAACAGATAAACTAATGTCAAGAGGGGTGTCTGAAATGAAAGTATCTTTGATGATTGATAGTGACTATGAAGAAACTAAAGTGACGATTGAAACTCCTGAACTTGATAATTCTGTGCAGGAAATTCTTGATTTTATAAAAGGCAAAGAAACAGAATTCCTTGTCGGCAAAGATGGAGAGATGCAGCATATCATGAAGCCTGACGACATCCATTATTTTCACAGCGAAAAAGATGGTGTTGTCGCCGTTACGGCTGATGGATCTTTTAAATTAAAAGAGAAGTTATATGAACTGGAGGAAATTCTTCCTTCAACGAAATTCATCAGGCTATCGAAATCGGTAATCGCTAACCTTCACGAATTAAGCCGTTTTGAAGCATCGTTTAACGGTACACTTTGTGTGTATTTCAAGTCGGGTGCGAAAGAATATGTGTCGCGAACATACGTCAACGCCATTAAAGAAGCACTGAAAATGAACAGGAGGAAAAACTTATGAAAACCTTTTTGTTTAGAAGTATGATTGGGATATTTTTCGGTGCATTTCTTGCTGTTGTTGTGACGAATTCAGTCGTCTACTTTGGTAATCAAGATGTGCTAGATGGACAAATTTTCATGAAAAACTCTTTAGGATCTATATTTTGCGGATGGTTTTTTACAGTGAGTCCACTTTATTTTGAGAACACTAAACTGCGACTTTCACAACAAACCGCACTCCATTTTGCGACAGTTGTTATGTTGTACTTCATACTTGCGTTTGGGATTGGTTGGGTTCCGTTTACCTTGAAAAGTTTTCTAGTTGCGTTATCAACATTCATTGTCTTCTACTTAATTTTCTGGACTGCCTTCTATCTGTATTTCAGAAAACAAGCACAGAAATTGAATGCCGAACTAAATGGTCTTTGAATAGCAAAAATCCGCACAAGTTATTTAACCGTGCGGATTTTCGGTGCGAATTAACCAATATTCCCTATCAGGCGGATTGCCATATAAACCGCGACTCCCCAAACGACCAGAGCTGATACTTTATTTAATAAAGCCATTAGTTTCCCACTCTGATCCAACTTGCCAAAATAGCGCCCCGCCATCGCAAGCCCTAAAAACCATAACCAGGATACAATAATTGTTGTAAGCGCAAATGCAATTCTGACATCTCCCGAATAGCTTAATGAATTCGTACCGATGACGCCGATAGTGTCTAGGATGGCATGAGGATTTAATAGGGAAACAGACGCTGCGAAGATAATTTGTCTTTTCATAGAAAAAGTTTGTCCATCAGCCTCAGTCGAGGAAACAGTCGTCCGCCATAAAACAATTCCCATATAAAGAAGGAAAACGATACCGACGCTAAAAATAATATTTTCAAGCCACCCAAAAGTCAACACAAGTAATGACACCCCCGAAACCGCTGCGACAATGAGTATCGTATCACAAATTCCAGCTGTCATGACCACGGGTAGTGCTCTAGAAAACTTGGGTTGAAGTGCGCCTTGATTGAAAACGAAAACATTTTGTACGCCTAATGGAATGATAAGTCCAAATGCTAGAATGATTCCATGCAAAATAGCTTCAATCACTGTATTCTCCCCCGCACTCTTTATCTATGTATAAAAAAGTCACACCAGGGATAGTCCCAGTGCGACATTTGTATTTACTTCGTTTTCTGTAGGATGACGACTTTCAGATAATTGAATTCTGGGAAATCACGACTTGTACGGAAATCTCTAGGTAGTGAAGATTCCTCAAGAATTTTGTATATCGAATCCGCATCGTTAAATGCTTTTTCAATAAACGTTTTGAATCGTTTCATTCCAAATGATGCGTTATTCGTTGATGCGACGATAATTCCATTTTTTTCAGTAACCGCAATAGCATCCATTAGAAGTTCCGGATAGTTTCTTGCTGTACTGAACGTATATTTCTTGGATCGTGCAAAGCTCGGTGGATCAAGAATAACAAGATCAAATTTCAATTCATGCCGCTTTGCATAACGGAAATAATCAAAAACATCCATTACACGGATTTCCTGCTGCTCATAGTCAAAGCCGTTGACGCTTAACTGTTCGATAGTTTTTGCTTCACTACGGCTTGCCAAATCGATGTTTGTTGTTTTTTGAGCTCCACCGTGAAGGGCCGCGACTGAAAACGCACCTGTATACGAAAAAGTGTTTAGTACATTTTTTCCTTCAGAATAGTTTTCACGGATTGATTGACGAACGTCTCGTTGATCAAGGAAAATGCCAGTCATTGCACCATCATTTAAATCAATCGCAAAATTCATGCCGTTTTCTTTTACGATGATTGGGAAATCACCTTGTTCCCCGCGCACGAAATCGTCTTGTTCGATGTATTGACCTTTTGTGTCAAAGCGCTTCTTTTCGTAAATACCTTTATAATCCACAATCTTTTCAAGGACACCATACACATGATGCTTAAGTTTGTAAATTCCTTCGCTATACCAACTTATCATGAAAAATCCATCGAAATAATCTATGGTCAGTCCACCGATTCCGTCGCCCTCACCATTAAATACGCGAAATGCTGTTGTTATAGGGTCATTGAAATATGACTCACGTCGTTCAAGGGCTTTCCTAATTTTCCCTTCAAAAAAGTCAAAGTCAATTTGTTCGTTTTCATCCCTTGAAAGTACCCAGCCAATCCCCTTATTCTGTTCGCCGTAATAGCCTTTTGCAACAAATCTCCAGTTACGATCCACTAATCGAATAATGCTACCTTCTTCTTTTAGCACTTCTGGATTCAAAGCCGCTTCCTTAAGAATTAACGGGTAGCCTTTTTTTATGTCTGCGATACTTTTTGCATTTAATTGTAAGTCAATTGTTTTTGTCATGTTTTCATCCATTCCGTCTTTTTTCTTATTATCGCATGTTTGGGCTAAAATTGCGAAAATGAAAAAGAGCCCCATACTTTGGAAGCTCTCCTAATTATGAGAGTATACGAACCGCCAAGTGTCGCCACATGCCCGTGCGCTGTGGGACTGGCACCCGTTCCTCGATTTCCCTAACATTCCGTATATATGATTGCAAGTCACCTTCGTAAACAGGTTTCAAACATTTTAATTGTGTAAAATGATGAGGCTGTACTAGGTTTGGCTTAATTGTAAACATTTTCATTCCACTTTCATTCACAATCGTCGCAACAAATTGTGAACAAAAGAATGCATGTTTTCGTTGCAAATCTTTATTTACTGCAACCGCGAATAAACCAATAAAATTATACCTATATAGTTCCTTGGTCTGTTCAATTTGACGGATTTTATCTCGCATTTTCACATATTCTTCAGCAGTTACTTCACAACTGAAAATAGCACAACCCGCATGCTCAAAGATTCCTTCAACGACATTTTCCTTAACAAAACCGCCTACAAATGGATTATGACGTTGTTTTCTTCCAAAACTATACATCTCAGTCAACTGTTCATCAAATGCGATTGATGCATGATTTAAATCTTTTCGCGTATACATGCCAATCGCCTTAGACAATAGTGTTCCTGTATCCGTAAGCACAATGTATATTGTCCTTTTACCCATGGCAATCCCCCCTACTTCCCCGTTCGTGGGAAGCATTGGTTGCCTCCCTATTGGTTAATGTCTAACTTTATTATGTCCCATCCCGACCAAGTAATAAACCGGCTTAGGTGGGGATTTGTCTACGACCCGAGACCTATTTTTTCTTCAGATAATCTGAAAATAGTTTTTGGGGTTTTCTTTCTATTATAACCATTATACGTTGGCAAATGGAGGAAAGTTTCAAGTTTTCATCTATTTCGAACGGCGAATGAATCTATAACGCAAAACTTGTACTCGAAACGCTATGAATACTGAAATAGCGTACTTTATTAATTCCACCCTATATCCTTAAATCCCTTCATAAAAAATATTTTTTCATTCCCCTCCTCTATCCATCCTTCGATTAAGAGCTCTCCTAACAATTAAAGCAACTCCCATGCCTACAGAAATAATTGCAATTAACAACCCCATAATCCGGTCACTTAGCTGTCCATTTTCAATGAAAGGAAACTCTTCACTAAAAATAAACGGGACAGTTGAAAAGAATCCCATTGTCGCGGCTAATCCCAATACCACTGCAACAAGTACCGGATAATCATTCTTACTAAAATAAGCATTTTTAACAATCGACATAACCGCAAAATACATGCTCGGAATCCAAACTAGTATGAATGATTCCAGGAATGGGGATGCCCAAATTCCATAACCTGCTTTGACATAGCCATTTACCCCTATCAATATTAAAACCAAAATAAATGACTGAAATGCAATTTTATGTCTAGTCGCGAGTTGAAATTCATCATATCGAGCGTTTTTCATGTTTCATTCCTCCCAAAAAAGATCATTTAGTGTTAGATCAAGCGCTTTGCAAATTGCGACGCAAAGATTTAACGAAGGGTTGTAATCTCCATTTTCAATCGCATTCATCGTCTGGCGGGTAACCCCAACGGCATCCGCTAATTTGGCCTGTGACAAATCTTTTGCTGCACGTGCCGCCTTCAGTCGTAGATTTTTCTTCATCGCAATTCCTCCTATTAATTGCATCATAGTAAACCTAAAGGTGAGTGTCAACTTTACCCGACATTAAGGTTCATATATCTGACATGAAACATAAAAAATAGAAGCACAGATAACATTCATCCGTACTCCTTGATATCATGCTAACGCCAACCACTAATCCGATCCGCCTTTTCAACAAAAGCCGACGATAAGGCTGTCAATCGTGCGGACAGAAGTTCTTTTCGTCCTTCAAATGTTCGCGTGTATACAAGTTCTGCTTTGCCGACTCGCTTTCTCCATTCTTTCTGCAAAAATTCGGCATGCTCTTTTTTTCGACCTAATTCTTGCGGTACCGCATGGATGTCTTTTCTTTTAAACACTTTTCCAGCTTGTCGAATCAGTAGATATCTTGGGTTTTCGATCGGGTCTATGAATTCTTTCATCGCTTTCATAAACACGTTTTTATCGTGAGTTGTTCCTTCCGTGAGCCAACATGTATAAGCGCCAAAACCCTCGGTTGTTACATGAATCATTCCTTTTTGAAAAGGAGTACGAACTAGTTTTGCATTATGTAACGAAACATATAGCGCCTCACCAATTTCTTTCATACTTGATTCGACAGATGGATGTCTAAAATAAAGCTTCCCCACTTTAATGACTGATGGCATTCCAAACAAAATACCAAGAATGATTCCGTAAAATAAACCGGTACCCATAGATACCTCTTTGAACCTCCATAAAACCTTTGCAGCATCGACAATTGCGCCGGCTGTCGAAAATCCAGCAAACCATAGCATTCCTCTTAAAGAGTGCTGGAGGAAAAATGGTCTTGGCCATGATTTTCTATCCGCCACAATTTCTTCTGTCATTTCACTTCCATTGAAAATCGCGCGTTCCCATCTTACAAATAATCTATCGCGATTGGATGATCTCGTAAATGTTTTCTCATTCAATTTTATAATTTTTTCGGGCGTAAAAGGGGGTTGATCCAATCTTAAGCGAGTGATTCCAGTTTCAATGACATCTTTTTCAACACCTACTCCAACAAGTGAACGAAAACGCCGCTCGAGTAAGTCGTAATCATAGCCCATATGTTCTATATCCCGGTTTACACAAACAAGATGCCAGATAGATGATGTTTTTTCCGGATTATTACGATCTACACGAATCGCTCGTCCGCGCATTTGATTTGATTGCATAAATGAACCGACATAAGAGGCCATGATTAGCGAATTGACACACGGTGCGTCCCATCCTTCGCCGAGCAGTGCTGCCGTTCCGATAAGCACATCAATTTCGCCTTTTGTAAATACTTCCGTCAAAATCGAAACAACTTTTTGGCGATTTCCAGCGTTCAATTCTGTGCGAATGAAAGCAGGATCATGCGCCAGTTCTTTCCACTTTATCTGACAATCCTCGCGAATCGCGATTTCTTCAACAAGTTTTTGTGCATGCTTCGGAATAATGACAAGTGAACCCGTTAATACAGCTGCATTAACTTGTGTCCCTATGCTTCGTCGAATGGCCTCGAAAATTGGCACGACACCAATGCGCGTGAGTGGCAACTCATCCCCTTTGCGATTCGGCAGGTCGGGCAATCGAATATAATCAGTCAAAATAACCATGCGCAAATTTTCTTGCAGTAATGTCTTCTCGTATTCTACAATTTCCCGTATGCTGTTTAATTTCGAAACACTCTGCGTCAGTTTTCGGTTCATTTCACTAGTGGATTGTAAACGAACTTTTTTGCGCTCAATCGCACCTATTCGAGTTAGCTGTCTCTTAATGTGTTTTCGGAATTCCTTGTCATTTGTAATCATCCTATCAGTGAATAAAACACCTGTTAACAGCTCTTCCAACCATTCGAATGAAAATGCAGGCATATCCTTTTCAGACACGCCAATTATCGGCAATGCTTCCAAGTATTTGTCGCTTCCGACATGATTTAAAAAGATCAATATGCTTGAAAAGTAAGCAGGTTGATCTAAAATTTCTCCGACATATTCCATTGGATCCTTCAACCACGGATGGCTTTCAAGCAAGTTCTTGCTTCGTTCATCATGAATAAAGGATTCGATAAAATCATGCGCTTCGTCTCTAAAGCGAAGAATCATTTTCAGTTCCTCATCTTCAGGCGCAGAAAAATGAACATAATCCTGGTGCGGACATAATTCTTTCGCTTTAACTAGTTCAGGCACGCTAATTTCTATATCTATGGTTCCGCATAATTGAATATAGCGCTGCCATTCCGATGCTGAAACGTCGAATGGCGGTGTTGCGGTTAAGGATACTACATAGCTATTTTGAAGTTCGTTCCGAAGTTGCATCATCGAATGCCACCAAGCAGTCCTTAAATGGTGGGCTTCATCTAAAATAAGCGTGCCAAAACCGAGCGCTTTTATTTTTTGTTGGATTTGATCACTATCACTCAAGACGATTGGTTCCTCTTCTTGTAATTCAATGTCATCGACTTGCTCATCATCGCCAGCATCAAGAAAGTCGTTCTCTTTATAGATACTATGTAAAGATTGGTAGGTTGTGATCGTGATAAATTTCGGGTTTTTAATATCCATAGAAATCCAATCCGGTTGTTCGTCCTTTAAGAAAAGCTCCGTAAATCGATCTTTCCATTGTTGTTTTATCGCCAATGTAGGCGCTACGATTAATGTTGCTTGATTAATCCGCAACATGACCTCAAGCCCAAGCACCGTTTTCCCAGATCCGGGCGGTGCGACAAGATGAAGCTTTTTATTTTTTAAATGAGAATCTAGTTCATTTAATACTCTGCTTTGATAGGACCGCCATTCATAGCAAAACTGAATCCCTTCCGGAAATGTTTTCATTCGACAATCCCCCCTTAATTTCCGCTTCTTAATTCATATACGTTTCAATTACATCTAAGTTTCATATTCGCTGGATATTACAAAAGGCATCCACTCGATAGCAGATGCCTCCCTAAAAATTATTCTTTAAACAAACTCTTCGAATAAAGCAATCCAACAACCCCAACAATCGTAAATAAGATTGCCCGTATCAGTATCGAAACAGCGCCCAAGTCGATGATGAATAACTTCAGCACGCATAATACGATTAACCCTGCGCCGATGAATTTAACATATTTCCAACCGAGTTTCCTTCCGAGACTGATTGACGCAAATGCGAATGCGAACAATAGGAATGTGTGCGCGAGCAGGATGTATTCTGTATCCCACTCATACGTTTGCGTAAATGTCAGGAACCATTTATTCAAAAAGATGAAGTAAACGATTTGCATAATGATCGCCAGAATCGGCAGTTTTACTTTGAATTCCTCTAGTTTGATCATGAACTTATTTTTCATAATCGCTATAAATATGACGCTGAGTCCGATTAAATAAAGTACCTCAACAGATAAATTGAACATATATATTTCAAATTCAATATAGGTTGCCAACCGGACCCCCATTGTGATTAATCCCAAAAACAGGTATAAAATTACGGCTGAATACGCAAGGTACTTCCCTCTAGCCCATTTCGAAAACTGAAGCATGCTGCCGATTGCAACAATCATGACAAGTAAATGGATGTGCTCATTTGTCGCAAAGCCGATTTTAAAGTCGGATAAAGCGACCCTGGTTAGCTTCAACAGATAAACAAGCAAAATAATCTGGCCGACAATTAAACTTTGATCGATCTTCTTGATATCGACTTTTAAATTCTTAGGCAGGAATTGATATGCCGTATAGTAGATAAATGCAAGTGTTAGCATTAACACGAACCAAGACAAGTTCTCCAACGACATAAAATCATATATCCCTGTCGCAAGAAAAACTGCGGAACCTGCTAAAATGTAAATAAACGAGCTTGTGGCAATCGTTCTTTTTGTTTTATAGCGAAAGCCCACCCATAAACCGACTGCTCCGTTGATAAGCAACAAGATGACCCTCATTACGCCAGTTTCTATATTAAATGCCAAGATAAATGCACTTACCGCAAGTACTCCTACCGCTGAAAATACGCCTAGCAGTAAATCGTCTTTTTTCGCAAATGAAAATGCAGCGAGTGCGACATAAAGTGCTGCGAAAAGACCATATACAAGGATTTCCGGATTATGCTCCAGCACTTTAATCCAACCCAGGGCGAATACGAAATTCGAATAAATAAGCGCTTCGGTAAACACATGCCGCTCGATTTTCCCTTTCAAATAAAATACTAGCAGCAATACATGTTGAATTAATACAGTGCCTACAATGATCGGTTCGTCTCCAATTTCTCCACTTAATACACCATATGTCACTAATGTTAGGTGGAATAACAGAAACGAAATATAAAAGGATATTTTGTGTTTTTGTCTAAGCGAAACGTAAAACAGAGACAAGAACAAAATTAGGATGTATGCGCAAAACTGTATGGATGTCGCGCTTTCACCTTCGAGCAAGAACGGGAGCAAAAATCCTGCGATTGCTGAAAAGATGGTTAACGTTTCCGATTTTGTTTTCTTTGACAACCATAATCCCATCACAATATAAGCGACGCCTATGATAAATGCCACTATAAAACTAAAATAGCCGTACAGATGATGGGCTGCAAATGTCGTGAGAATCCCGAGCGCGATAAAACCGCCGAGCAAGGTTAACCCGAATACTTTGTTCTTTTTCGCGTAGTACTTCATTCCAAAGAAATACAGAATTCCCGTCCCCAGGTAACCCATGACGATTCTGACAGGATTTGTGATGAAGCCGTTGTCCATGCCGACTTTCAGCCCCCAAAGGACGCCTAACAGTAAAATGAACATGAACACACGCGGTAGCCATTGACTTAAAGCTTTTTCGAAATCAAATTCAGGTTTCTTTTTTACCGGCTTCGTAAAGACTGCCTTTTCTTGTTTTCCAGGAGTTGATAATGGTCTAAAAGGTCTTTCAACCTCTGCGACTTGTACGGGTTTACCCAGTAACTGTGCTTGTTGTTCTTTCAACAGCTTCATTTCTTTTTCTAAATACTCGAGTCTTTTTAGAATTTCTTGTTGATCCTCAGCCATTTTCCCCCTCCTCCACCTAACCTATTTTATGAAAACAAAAAAGATGCTACGCTACTTATTTAAAAGTAGCGTAGCATTCTTTATTTTCCAACTATTACCTACTAGTTTACCAAACCTTCAGATAGACTTGCAACATTATTCTACGGGTATATCTGTTTCGATTTTGTCTCTTTTGTTATGCTTCGCTTTAATAAAGAACAACACCGCAAGAATGGCTGTTAGAACAATCCCGATGATATAGGAGACGTTCAAGTCTAAGTTGAATCCGATTTTTTGATTTAGAATATAGACAAATACCATATAAGTGATGAACAGCGCTGGTACTAGCGAAATAATATAATTCTTCCCTTTAATGAATAGATACATCGTCGCGATCCACAATGCGATTGCCGCAGTTGCTTGATTTGCCCATGAGAAATATCTCCATAATAAATTGAAGTCGATTTGTGTCAACATTGCTGATACGATGAATAATGGAACCGCGATTAGCAAACGTTTGACCATTTTGCTTTGATCGATTTTCAAATAATCGGCAATGATTGAACGTGCCGCACGGAATGCCGTGTCTCCAGATGTAATCGGAAGGACAATCGCGCCTAATACCGCAATCGTTCCACCAACGGCACCGAGTAATGTCATTGAAACTTCATTGACCACTGAAGAAGGTGTCCCTGTTTTGATGAATTCGCTTAACGTCTGTCCATCAAGCAAGCTCATCGCAGCTGCCGCCCAAATCATAGCGATGACAGCTTCGGCAATCATCATTCCATAAAATACATAACGGCCTTGTGATTCTTTTTGAACTGTTCTTGAAATAATCGGTGACTGCGTTGCATGGAAACCCGATAGTGCGCCACAAGTAATTGTGAAGAAAAGAATCGGGAAAATCGGCAAGTTATCAGGATGCATATTTTCTAAACTTAGTTCCGGAATTTTATAATCCGAGAATAGCAATGCAACCCCGACACCAATTGTACCAAGTAATAAAACAGCTCCAAAATACGGGTATAGTCTACCAATGATTTTATCAATTGGAAGAATCGTTGATAGGAAATAGTATACAAATATAACAGCGATAATTACCCATAGAGCAACTTTGCCATTCACTAAGATGCTTAAAAGAGATGCCGGTGTTGTAACAAACACGGTTCCAACCAATAAAAGCAGTAATAACGCGAAAATATTTACGATATGTCTTGAAAATGCGCCGAGGAACTTTCCTGCTAATTCAGGAATATGCGCGCCCCGATTTCGTATTGAAATCATACCTGTTAAATAATCATGTGTAGCCCCTGCAAAAATCGCCCCTAAAACTATCCATAAAAATGCCACAGGACCAAATAGCGCACCCATAATCGGGCCGAAAATCGGACCTGTTCCCGCTATATTTAAAAGCTGGATCAAAGCGTTTTTATGTTTGTTCATCGGAACGTAGTCTACACCGTCAGCATTTGCATAAGCTGGTGTTTTTCTCGATTCGATTGGATTAAAAACTCTTTCAACGAATTTACCATAAATAAAATAGGCCGCAATTAACACAACAATCGACACTAGAAAAGTTATCATTTATCAAACACACTCCCATTCCCTTGATTTGAATACGCTTTCATTCTATATAAAAAGAATTTATACTGAAAACATCCACAGCGAATTAATCGCTTCCTATAGTTTAATGGATGTTTTCAGATAAAGGCGTAATCCGTCGTAACATGTCGAAAATGGGGGCTAATGTGTAGTTCTGATGAATTAACACGTAGTTCATTTCATAGTTCCAGGCGTTGTCGTAAATCTTTCACATAGTTTCGGCTAACAGAAAGTTTCTCTTCTCGCCCTTCAAGTTCAAGTTGAAAAGCGCCATTAAACCACGGAGTTAAACGACTCACATAATTTAAATTAACGATAAAGCCTTTATGAATCCGGAAAAAAGAAAAAGGTGCTAAACGGCTTTCTAATTCTTTCAATGATAATTTCACGTCGAATTCTCGCGATCCTGTGACGATTTTCGACACTTTTTCTTCGCGGTACATATAAATGATGTCAGTTACTAAAACATAGTCAATTTCTCCGTCGGTCTCTACAGCCAGTTTTCCGATTTTACTTGGTGTTTCTATCGCCTCGGGAGGAGTTAATTGCTTTTCGATTCTGCCAATCGTTTGCTTTAACTGTTCGATGTCATAAGGTTTTAATAAGTAATCAACGGCATTAATCCGAAATGCTTCTGCAGCAAATTGTGGATATGCGGTTGCAAAAATGATGAGTGGAACTTTTTTGATTCCCATTAATGATTTGGCTACTTCCATTCCATTCATTTTAGGCATTTCCACATCTAAGAAAACGACGTCCGGTTGCAGATGAAGTGCTTGTAAAATGGCGGCTTCACCATTTTCCGCCTCGCCTACAACTTGAATGTCGGGGAATTTACTTAGTAAATAGGTTAGTTCTTCTCGTGCGTATCTTTCGTCATCGACGATCAGTGTCCGAATTGTCGGCATCAACGATTCACCTCCAATTTTGGAATGCGAAATGAAATCGTTGTTCCTTTCCCGATTTCGCTTTCGATTTTCAATGCTGCTTGTTCGCCAAACGTCATGATCAACCGACGATTGACATTGTATAACCCTACGCCTGTACCAGTTTCGGATTCCATTTGTTCATTTCCCAATTGCTGAATTCGTTCGGGATCTATTCCCTTTCCATTGTCCGCTACTTTGATTTCAATTTCATTGGCGAGGTCCCCGACAGTCACTTTTATGATACTGCCCTTCTCCATGTCGTTTATGCCGTGATGGATGGCGTTTTCGACGATGGGTTGCAATGTGAACGGCGGAATCATTTGTGTGGATAGATTGTTAGCTAACTCGTACTGGATCGTTAATTTATCCACAAATCGCGCTTCTATAATCTCCAAATATGATCTTACATGCGAAAGCTCCTGTTCCAAAGAAACTTTGGTGGCCGTCGTCCCTGTGACATTTTGACGTAAAAAGTAAGAAAGAGATGTCAGCAGTTTTCGTGCCTGATCAGGATTCGTGCGAATCAAAGACACGATGATGTTCATCGAGTTAAATAAGAAATGTGGGCTAATTTGTGCTTGCAACGCATTGATTTCAGCTTCTTTGGCCAGTTGATAAGCATGATCTGTTTCCGCAATTTCTAGCTGATTGCTAAGTAATGAGCTAAGCCCTGAGATTAACTCAATATTGATGTCAGTTATCGACTTTTTGGATGGATAATATAGTTTCAACGTTCCAATTGTTTCCCCGCGACGAATTAATGGCGCGATTACGGCTGCGCCCAAGGGACATTTTTTATTTTCACAATGAATCGTTCCTTCATTAACTACGCTTAACTTTCCACTTTGAATAACTTCTTTCGTTTCCACTGTTTGAATCGGACTGTTTTCTTTATGGTGATCGTCGGCAATCCCGACATGGGCAACGATATGCGTTTTATCGGTTAAGGCGACTGCACTCGGCTGGAGTTCGCGGTATAAAATATTGCAGACAGCCGCGGCAGTCGCGTTGTTCATCCCTTTTCGTAGGTACCCAAGTGTTTGATTGGCAATTCGAAGTGTTTTTTGTGCTTGGAGTGCAGTCACTTTTTCCTGGTCGCTAATGACATTATGAACAATTAACAGGAACAGTGCCGCCCCGATGCCATTTGCGAGAATCATCGGGATGCCAATTACTTCGACCAATGTGAATGCTTTTTCGAACGGTTTTGAGATGAGAAGTATGAGGCCCATTTGCGCAGCTTCAGCAAGCGCACCGATTCCGAAGGCGACTAGCGGTTTCACGTTTTTCCCTTTCCGGTAAAAAAAGCTGGCCACAATACCGGCTATAATGGTTGAAATACCGCACGCAATCCCCGTAAAACCGCCTAAAGTCATTCGATGGAGGCCGGCAATCAACCCTGCCCCGATTCCTAGGCGATATCCCCCTAAAAGACCCGCTACGACAACGCCAATAACACGCGAATTCGCTAGCGCTTCATCCTTTGCTAATTCTGCCGTAACGCTATTAAAATTCAATGTATCTGTATTAAATGCGACACCTAAATAAGTGCCCGCAATGCCAAATAGTCCGAAGAATAAAATCGCTGTAAGCTCTTGTTTATTATCCAATTTATCATGTTGAACCAAGTTCTTGAAGAAGCGCAATCTGGTGAGTATAAATGCGACCGCTATAATTGTTCCGACCCTTTCCAACATGATGATCAGTAAATCGACCAAATTTACGCCTCCTCCTTTGTTATATTGTTTATTATCCATTATTTATTGTTGTTTGGAAACTTTAATTCATTTAAAAAACCAGCCCGTGTTACCTTGGCTGGTTGCTGAAGTTTATTTGCTCACGCTAAATTTAGGTGAGGAATTAAATGAATGAAATTAGTTGGTCTCCGCAAAAGCCTTCATGGCATCGCGCATAAATTCAGCGAGCCCATCGCCAAACTGGTCGATGTTTTTTGTGAATCGCTCGTCGGCGACATACATTTCACCGAGTCCCGCGAAAGCTTCTAGCGAATAGGTTCCAAAATTATTGTTCAACATATCGAACCAATCTTTAATAGCCGCTTGCGCTTTTTCGGACTTTGGATCCGTATGGCGCATTTCCGCTAAGTTAAAGTAAATACGGTTCATTTCCTCTTGAACTTCCGGACCAAACTGCGCGACTTTCTTCTTCGACTCGTCAACTGCTTTATCGCCCCATCGGTCCCTGGCCTCTTGTTCGTATGGGTTCGTGCTAAAATCAAATCCTTGAAATTTTTCTTCGTTCGTCATCCTTAACTCTCCCTTCTCATGGCGAATCGATTTCTCAATCGTATCGATCATTTCATCCAGTTGCTGTCGTTTAGCAATGAGCATTTTTCGTTGCATGTCGAAAGCTTCTCGGCGATCAAACGATGGACTTGAAAGCAATTCTTTTATTTTTTTCAAAGAGAAGCCGAGTTCGCGAAAGAACAATATTTGTTGTAATGTTGCCAGATTACCTTCGGAATAAATCCGGTAACCTGCTTCCGTCAAATCATCCGGCACGAGTAAGCCGATGTCATCGTAGTGGTGAAGCGTGCGTACACTGACACCGGTCATCTGCGATACTTCTTTCACTTTCATCGCGATTCGCCTCCCTTCATCACTAACGATAAACTATGACGTAACGTGAGAGTCAAGGATTAGTTCTATTTTTCTTCTACCTCAATAGTTGTAAAAAAACATCTATAATTGGGTGAATATCTGGTTCTGTATGATAATAGTTGCCGTTTATATGAGTATCTCCAAATTGAAAAGTACGCACGTTACCTTCGAAAAAAGTAATAGAATACCTAAAGCCATCTCTTTTTCCTTGATCATCGTCAGGGATAAATTTAATGTTTTTTATTTCACCAATAAAATCCTGGGTCTTTTCATAGTCAGTCGTAGCTACTCCATAACCTGTATTACCATCCACAATTTCAATTTTAGAAACATCACTCAAATCTTTTTCATAAAACTCCTCTAAAGTTTTAGTTTCCAATCCGCATCCTGACAGCAACAATAAGATTACTAACAATAAGAATAATCGTAAAGTTTCATTACTAACATCCCCATCTACTTCTTCAACCAAAAAAAGAAAATCATCGTGTAGGCAAGTTTTTCTTCATTTGAAATATGGCTTCCGAAACGGATATGACTGTGAACAGCCTCTGCTTGAAATGCTGGATGCAAAGCATAAGGAAAGCGGCCGAAACGATACTTCGCAGTCATTTTTCCGTTATCATCTACGACATCAATATCGCCGGCCATATTATTCGCCGCAAGCTCCCGCCAAACCCGATCATTTTCATGGAATAAAGTTCCCCTACTTTTAAGCACGGATTTCGTGAGCCATTGCTCGAAATAACCAATCCTTTTTCCATCCCTGCTATGGAGTGTTAAGAGAAAACGGTTTCCATTATTCCACAAGGTAAAAGAGGCTAAAAGTTCATCTTTCATATCAAGAATGTCATACGTTGCAGGTAGAATAAATCCTTCAGACATAAAGTTAATAGCGGTTAATTTGCGCGCAAAAGGTCGGCGTTTTGAAGGAATGATTTGAAATATAGAAACGCCGTCAGCATTGACGTTATGCATTGACGGATAGATTGATGGCATCCATTGTACGATTAATTCATTAATATTTTCAAACTGAACTTCACTCTCGAGTTCAGCCATGGTTTCATCCCGAAGGTTCTGCTGCGCGTTGTTGAAAAAAAGTCCCGAAATCAGTAAAGAAATTGCGGTTATTGCTGAAACGACCAGCGTTTCTCCGTTCACTAAAAAGCTTTCGAACCAAACAAAATAATAAACAATCGCGTAAATCGCCGTGATGCCGCCTCCGACAAATGAAAAAATCGACGTCTTTCGGTAAATTTTCTTCATATCCTTCGCTCACCTTACCTTTTCACCCCACGGTGGGATTCATCACTCGATTTTACTTTTTCTGAACATCAAAAAACTAAATCTTGTTTCTGATAAAATGATTGCACTCAGAATTAGCACCGCTCCGATGCCCATTCTAAGCGTCAATACTTCGCTTAAAATTGCGACTGAAAATGCCATTCCCCAAAATGCTTCGGTAGATAGAATGATGGCCGCTTTCGTTTCTGAAATGTATTTTTGAGCGATTGTTTGAAGTAAAAATGCAACCGTCGTTGAAAATATTCCGAGATATACCAATGGATATAAACCTGCCGGCTCGAACGAAAATGCAGTCTCGCCTTTTGAGAATACGACGATAAAAGCTATGATTGCAGCAACTGCCATTTGAACAAGTGTCAGTACAACCGGATCTTCGTCTTCAACAAATTTAGACGTATAAAAAATATGAAATGCAAATGCAAACGCGCAACAAACCGTTAGGAAATCTCCGAGATTAATTTCAAAAGATAATTGAAGCGATAATATCGCGACCCCGAGAATCGCTAGAACCGCTCCGCCCAATTCAAATACATTAATTTTTCTTTTGTAAATTAAAAAACCGATAAATGGTACAATAACAACATTAATCGCGGTCAGAAAAGCATTTTTTGAAGGCGTCGTGAATTGTAAGCCGACTGTTTGAAGCGCGAATGCCGTATATAAGATGCACCCCAATATTGCGCCTTTAATAAGCGTCTTTCTCTTGATTCCTTTTAATTTATTATTAAATATCAGGCATAAAATGAGTGCGCCTATTAAAAATCTTCCCGCCATCAATTGATACGGCGTATAATATTCCAATGCTACTGAACTGGCTACAAAGCCACTGCCCCATATGATTGCGGTGATTGTCAGCCCAATTTCACCAATATACTTTCTCATTTTATCCCTCACTAGCCTTCTCAATTAAGCATCTATTTATATGAATTTCTCAATGATTTCTTCTACTGTTCCTGCAGTGGTTAAATGAACATTTTCACCCGCCCACAGTGACATGAAATCACTCTTTCCTTGCTTTCCCGCTTCTTTCCGAATTTCTTTCGTCAAGTCGTTTTGATAAGGATAAGCTGCGATTCCAACGTTTTTCATATCTGAAATGAATCGATTTTCAATGCCGCGCGCAGTTTTACCCGAGAACGCAGTTGTTAAAGTGGTACATCCCTTGTTTGAATGAAGTATTGCCTGTTTATGTATTGGATGCGCTCCGCTTTCATTCGCCGCCATTAATGCAGTTCCGATTTGGACAGCTTGTGCTCCGGTGGATAATGCTGTTTCTAGCATTTCTTTATTGGCAATGCCGCCAGCTGCAATGATTGGAATTTTGACTGCGTTTAGACAATTTGTTAGTAATTCATTCAGCGGCTGGAAGGTTAATTCGCCATGAAAAGATCCCCGATGGCCTCCCGCTTCACTGCCTTGAACGACTACGGCATCCATTTTAGCTTGTTCCGCTAGCTTTGCTTCTTGTACGGTTGTTGCCGTTCCGATTAAATATACACCGTTCTCTTTCAATACATGAACGGTTTCTTCATCAGGCAATCCGAATGTAAAGGAGCATATTTTAATATTCTCTTCGAGCAACACTTGGACTTGATCATCGAATTCGGAAATTGAATACTTCGGTTTTTTCGAAGAGATGCCGAGTTCAGTTCGAATGGGTTCAAGTGCGTTATAGGCATCTTCCAATTGTTTTTCATTGGCTACCGTCGATTCCGGAATAAATAAATTCACCGAAAATGGTTTTTCCGTCAGCGCTTTTACTTCTCGAATTATTTTACGCGTATCCGCTGCCGACAAATAGCCTGCCCCAATCGAACCCAATACACCGGCTTCTGAACAAGCTGCGACAAATTCCGGTGTCGTGACGCCTGCCATAGGTGCTTGAATAATTGGGTGTTTCATTTGTAAGAAATTCACTGAATCATTCCTTTCGAAAATCATATACGTCTTTTCTAACATCTAACTCCACGCCGTTGATGGAAACTATATGGTCATCAATCCAATTTATTTCCGCAGTTGATTGACGATAGCCCCAGTAAATATTTTTCTTTTTGTTGTTATTTTGAAATACAACTTCCGCTCTGACCGCATCCGCCACTGTCGCGCCGCTCATAGATACATAGGCTTTCACTGTATACTCGCCGTTTGGAGATTGGGATTCTGTTAGAAATTCGCCTGCAGGAAGTTTGGACATGCTGAAGAAAAAGTGATTGATGACCAAAAACAAAATAATAATGATACCTGCCAGTCCCGCTAATAAAATTCCTAATACTTTCATGAAATATTTCATGGCATTGGATGCCCCCTTTTCCAAATAGGACGTTCGGGGAAAGGATAATGTCACTTCATCGAATCATTGTTTATAACCTTATTGTACACGAAATGGATAAGGAATTTTCTATTAATTTTCGCGAAATAAAAAAGATCCACGAAGGATCTTTACTTTATTCCAATATCTCCGCCACGCGGCCGACTTGACCATCTTCTAGCCTGACTTTAATGCCGTGCGGATGAAATTTCGATTTCGTCAACAAGTCTTTTACGACGCCTTCAGTTTTTGCGCCAGTACGTTGGTCTTTCTTCAATACGATTGCGACTTTTAAACCTGGTGTGATATCGTCACGATTTTTTCCGTCCATTGTTCAATCCTCTTTTCTTTTTTGAAACATGCTTTGTACGACATGGGCAGTTCCTGTATGAAGTTGGCCTTCTTCACGGTTCACTTCGCCTACATGGAAATGTTTGATGAAATAACCGTTAAATTGTTCGAGCATTTCTTTCGGATTTATTAGCATGGCTTCATTTCGTGGTCCGCCTGTCCCGTAGGCAAGTTGTTCTTTCGAATACAATTCACTTATATAATATCCGCCTGGTTTTAATGCTTTTTTAATTCCAGAAAAGGTGCGCGCCATAACGTCTTCAGGAAAATGGCCGAAAATTTGAATGATAGCATCCCATTGTTCGGTTTCCCATTTTACGTCTGCAAGATCACGATACGCTGTAGTTACTGTAACACCTTTTTCATCTGCAAGTTGTTTTGTTTTATCGAGACCCGCTTGTGCAAAATCCCAAGCGGTAACGTCGAATCCAAGCGAAGCCAGGTACACTGAATTCCGTCCTTCGCCTTCCGCAATGCAGAGTACTTTCCCTTTCGGCATTAGCTTTGAGGCTTCGACCACAAATTCGTTCGGCTCTTTCCCGTATACATATTCATCTGTCGAGAAACGTTCGTGCCACATATTCGACATTCTGCATCAGTTCCCTTCGGATATGGTGGTTCTAGTTTAGCATACTGGGCGACCCGAGGGGGTTGCGATTGCTTTTTTTGGGGGTATGGTCGCTTCGATACTTGCTTTGGTCGTTTCAGCCGCCACTATAGTCGCTTTTTCTCGTTTATAGTCGCTTCATCAAGTTAGCCCCATTAAAATCATTTGTTTCAAACAACACTTTCCATAAAATCGTCAAGTCGCGTCTCCATCATCCAATCCGTGAGCCCTACAACTCCTAAATCTGTCCACCCTTTATAAACAGTTATTGGTCCATCAATGGCATCGAAAATAGATGCGATATCAAAATAAGAATCATAGATGAATTCGGTTGCATGACGACAGTAAGCTTCCAAAAATAAATCCGCGATTTCGACTCCGTGAAGCAATGCTAAATTCACCCGACAATGGCCTACGTCAATTCCCGCGGGTCCCAGGCAAGCGTTTGGCCAATCCACAATTCCGCTAACTTTTTCGCCATTCCATAACACATTGGCTGGATGGAAATCGCGGTGGATGAATGTTTCATGGTATTTTGGTTTTGCACCGTGTAATCGTTCTAAGGCTGACTTCCACACATCAGGCTTTCGTGTCCATTCGGGAATCTCTAAGTTCTCAACGTTCATATACGGCGCATATTTCCATGAAAAATCCTTCGCTCCAATGGCTCCAATCCGATGAATTTCACTAAGCGTTTTAGCCAATCCATCTGTCCATACATGGAAATCATCTGGCTCGAGCACGACTTTACCTTCTACTTTCGTCATCAGCACAGATGGCATTCCACTTCCTTCGCCGGTTTCATCGGCAGCAAGAAGTAATGGTGTAGGTAAATCACTTCGTGATGAAATTTGCAAACTTGCTGATTCATGCGACACAAGATCCGGTTCTTCTTGGAGCCATTCCTCATTGTCAAATTGACGCAAGATTACGTGACCCTTTTCAGTTTCCACCTCAAAAATCAGCGATGAGGCTCCCCCATAAAGTTTTCTCATCGACTTTACCGCAACACCTAATTTAAGTTCTATCCAAAGTTTCTGTTTTTCATTTAAATCCAAATCCATACCCCCATAAGCAGTAAAAAAATCAACCCATTTCCAGGATTGATTTTTCCGCAATTTATTTTTTAACCGGTTCAAAATGAACTTGTTTAGCACCCGTTATTTTCAGTTTTTGCCCCTCGACTAATTGAACATCACTTTCCGTTTGCAGTGATTCTCCGCCGACTAGCTCGTAAACTCGGACCTCTTTTTCCGGATCAAAAACTTGTAAGTATCCCACCAACCGGTCATCGGTTGTAACTACATAATCACCAGCGTCAATATCCAATCCGACTTCCCATATTCCCGGAGATAAGCTATTTGAAAGTTTCGTTTCGGCATGACGCACCGTTGCGCCATCCAATCCACCATCGAAGAAAATTGTATGGTTTTCACTCAAATCGACGGTCAATGCGGACTCTACGCCATAAAACTGATCAAACATTTCTCGAATCAATAAATCGCCCTGTTCATCATAAATAAATACATTTCCCGAATGCCCGGCAAAAATCTCATATCTGCCTTCAGGAACGTTCACTTCCATTCCCGACTTTTCGATTTCACCCGTTTCTACGTTCTGCCCTTTCGAATTGTCCCGGTCGACTGTGCCGAAAATCGTTTGACTCACATTCCCGACAATCTCATCTTTTTCTTCTCCGACAATTTCACTGTTTTTTTCGGCATCAGTCATATTGTTGTATGTCGGGGCATTGAGTATACTTCCGCAACCGGCAAGAACTAGTAACAAGGCAAAAAGCAAAGCGATCTTACTAACTACCTCTTTAATCGGTGCTGTGATAGTGTTTTTCATAATATTCCACCGTCCCTAGCGCGCCTATTGTCAGTTCCTCGTCATTCAATACGAGTAACCGTTCTATCCATTTGATCTGTTCAGGAATCTGCATATCCGCCAATGGTATGCAAAGCAATCGGTTCGCAATGTAGAGATGATCATCTGGCAACGCGTATCTTAACTGTTCATACTCAGCTGGACGAATGACAATCTTTATATAGGATTCATTTTTCTCATTCAACATTTGCTGCTGAACAATTTTCCCTTCTTTCAAGAAAAGCACGCGGTCCGCATACAAATCCAGGTTCTCGAGCAAGTGCGAGGAAACGAAAATCAGCTTATCTTCTTTCTTCATATCGAGTAAATACTCGGAAATGAGCGCTACGTTCGAAAAGTCCAATCCATTCATTACTTCATCCATCAACATGACAGGCGTATCCGCCGCCGCCATCATCGCAAAACAAAGCCTTTGCCTCATGCCAAGCGAATAGGTGCCTACTTTTCGTTTAACATAATCGCCCATCTTCAACCTTTCAATAATCCCTGGAAGATGTTTTGTAGAGCCTTTCCACATGTTGCCGTATAATTTCAAGTGATCAACGCCCGATAATTCATCAAATAAATCATCTTGATCTGGAAAAGTCGACATATGCTTATGGATATAGAGCTTATCTTTTTCAGTATTGAAACCATATTTATCATTGAATGTCACTTCGCCATTTGTCGGTTTCAGGAAGTTTGCCATGACGTTGAACAACGTCGTTTTACCTGTTCCATTTGGCGCAGCTAGCCCGATTATTTCACCCTTACTCGCCGTTAACGATAAGTTATCCAAGACGACTTTATCTTTGAATGCCACTGAGATATTCTTTAATTTTATCATCGACTGCCCCGTCCTCCCCCATTTTACACACTTCTACTCAAAGTTCTTTGCGTCTGTCGATAGCCGAGTTTATTTTTCACAAATAATATAAAGATCAATAATGCGCAAAGGGCAACTAACCATAGGATTGAATACCAAAAGTCGATTTGAGCAGTCTCCAGTTGTTTCGCTAAAGTTCCAGAAAGAACACTTGAGAAGTCGATGTATTTTAAAGGATGGAAAATCGCAGAATTCACCCCCCAGACCAGTAGCAAATTTGGCACCAAAAACAAACTGAAACCCACCAACACGTTTGCAAAAGCATTTTTGAAAAGGATATTGAGTAAAATGCTTAAATATAAAACGACCAGTGTAATCGCTGCCAACGCTACTAACGCATACAGCAAGTAATCGAAAATAACGACTGCATCATAACCGCCGTTTCTATAAATGACAACCGGATCAGTCAAATAACCCGTCCCGAACTCTTTTGATAAAAAATAATGCCCCAAAAGCAATCCTAATACGAGAAACACCATCGTTTGAATGAAATGGATAAGAACTTTTATATTTATTTTATGCATAAATGAAATCGGAAATCCGCTCATCACCGTCTGATGTCTTTGTTCATAAACAATGATCTCGCTGCCGCTTATCAAGACAAAGAAAACAAACGGCAATCCGCTCAGTAAAGCTAATGCAGAGACAAAATGCGGCTCTGCCAAAAACTTATTTGAATCCAATGTCAATTTTTCTTTCTGGATAAAACGCAAAAACGCATCTTCTTTCAAGATTTCATCCTTTGGTACGATGAAATGTTGAGGAACGCCCGGATAGCCCAATTCATGCGCTTCGAGTCGCAGTTCGTTCAACTCCAAACCGTTTGCAACATAATCCTCGGTCACTTCGCCTTCCATGATATAGAATCGTTGAAAGTTCACCAATGTAGATTGCCGGGTCAAGATATCGTACATCGCTTGTTTTTCCGAGTCACCTTCTTGCAAATCGTCCCCATATGACTTGAATAATATGCTGTTCGAATTTGCTTCCGCTGCTTTTATATCTCGCAAGTTTTCCGCCGGTGTTTGATTTGTATAGAGAACAAACAGTGGAAAAAACAGCATAATGACGATACCGAGAAACCAATTTTTCCGATTCTTTATTAGAATTTTTGATTCAAAAAGAAAGTATCTCCAAAGCATGATTTTTCCCTACCTCCAAAATGGCATCAGTTTGTTTGATAAAAACGCTGTTTGTCTACGATCCGAGAAACGAGAACGAGCAAAAGTTCAGTTATGACGATTGCAATGATAAATAGAAGATACCCTTTTGAATAAGTAATCGTTTCCAAATTCACCAAAAAGTTTTTTGCGCCAGTGATCACCTTGCCAAACTCAAAATACGTCTGGGGGAAATGGCTAATTTCAACACCTAAAATTTCTCTTAATGTTCTTGTGAAATATATGCGTTCTGAAAAAAGAATGAGCGAACTGACAAGAAGTACAAGCCATTCGTTTTTCAACACCAAACTTAATACCATATTCAACCGAATAAAAAAGTACACAAGAATCGGGATGAAACCAATTGCAAGCAATAGGAATTTCCCGATTGAAATCATTTCGGAGTCCATGAAACCAATTTCAGTGCCCGGAACAAGCACAGGAATTTGGATGCCAAAATAACCGAAACCATTTTGGAATGTCAATGCGGCCATTCCGGCAATGAATAGCGCGAATAGCACGAGCATTGTATAAGAAAATGCCACGAAAGTCTTCAGGTTTATAAGGCGATACCAGGATAAGGGTATCCCTTGTAAAACTGTCGGGTTTTTTCGATCTCGCACGAGCACATCACTGCCGAAATAAATTGCGCAAAAAAAGATCAAGTAAGTCATGGGACTTAACAATAAATTCGACAATACTTGAAGCGCTGTCTTTTGCTCGATAATTTCATTAGAAACCGGAAGATCACTCGTTAAATAGCTGTCATAGCGTAGTTGCATATGATGCAATAGATTAGAACGATCCTTGTGCGGAAAAGGCGACTTTGGAAATATTGTCTTGTCCTCCATAAAAGCCATCGGATCTATGTTCAGGATTTTGAAACGCAAGTACCGGGTATATTCCTCATTTTCATAAGCATGGACCATTGCATTCCGAACCTTATTTCTATATTCATCTTGCGCATAAGCCGACATGCCAATAAAATGAATGATTCCCGTCGCGCCTCTGGCTTCCCTGCTTTCTTGGGAAGCTGCCGTGTCAGAGACGAGCACTTTCAATTCTTCGACGTCTATCGTGTCGATTGTTTCTTGATTCGGCAAGACGATAAAACAATAACTAAAAACCAATGCTGCTAAAAATACGATGAACATATTATTCTTTTTGCTTTTTCGCATGAGCATGAACTCATGTTTTATAAAGAATCGATTCATCTTAGCCTCCCCTAATCCAACTTTAGTTCCAGGGTTTATAATTTTCTATCTTTTCCCTATTTTTCACTAGTTTACCAAAGTAGTTGAAAAGTAACAAGGGTGCAATTATTGAATCAATTCATCTATTTAACATCTACCCATAAACAATGTCACCAGCAACTACAGTCATGACAACCTTCGCATCAACGATTCCTTCATTTTCAACAGTGAATAAATCCGTATCGAGAATCGTAAAATCCGCATCGAAGTTTTCACGAAGTTTCCCGCGCACGTCGCCTTTTCCAATAGTCGCAACGCTTCCTGCAGTAAATATATGCACCGCTTCGAAACGACTAAGTTTCTCATTAGGCAAATAGCCTTCATGGGTCTCGCCTGGTTTCCGACGCGTCACGGCAGCATAGATTCCGAGTAAAGGATCCACTTCTTCGACCGGCGCATCCGAGCCGCCGCCGCAAATAAATCCACGGTCGATTAACTTTTTCCAAGCGTAGGCCCAGTCCAGACGCTCATCGCCTAACCGATCCATCGCCCATGGGAAATCCGACGACACAAATACCGGTTGTAAATCCAGAATGACTGGAAGTTTTTCCATTCTCGCAACCAAATCGTCACGCAACACATTCACATGAATCAATCTGTCGCGCTTTCCTATAGGAACAGGATATTTTTCGATGGCATCTAATGCTTTTTCTGCAGCCGCATCTCCGATGACATGGACCGCAATCGCTTCATCGTATTTTCGTGCTAATTTAACAAGTTCTTCAATTTCTTCATCGGTATGAACCGCCACGCCTGATGTTTCGGGCGTATCTGAATAAGGCTTGCTCAATAACGCAGTCTTTCCGCCAAGTGCACCATCGATGAAAAACTTCATCTCTCCAGGTGTTATCCAAGGTTCGTTGTAAGTTGCCTGCTCTTCCATTATTTGCTCGAATACCGGGGATCTTCTAAGTAAATGGGCACGGAACTTCCGCTGATCGCCGATAACATTTTTAAAAGCTTGAAGCGGGTTTGTGTAATCACCGTAATAGCCGAGATCATCTGTCACAGCGCCGGTTAATCCAAGCGCGACCAAATCATCGACGGATTTCGATAAAGCTTTTGTCAATGATTCAACTGTTGGTTCTGGTAGCAAGTCTAGCACCAGATCCTGCGCGCTTTCATGAAGATAGCCAGTTGCTTCCCCGTTTTCATCGCGTTCGATAACGCCGCCTTCAGGATCCGTCGTATCTTTCGTAATGCCTGCTAGTTCAAGAGCTTTTGAGTTTGCAAGGACTGCATGGCGACATGTCCTTTTCAACACCATTGGTGAATCCGTGACCTTATCTAGTTCGTCTGCTCGCGGAATTCTTTTATCTGGAAAATTGTTTTCGTTCCACCCTTCGCCGATAAACCACTCATCCGGCGTTAAATCTTTATGCGCATCATTAAGCATGTCCAGCATTTCTTCCGCAGACCCTGCTTTTGCTAAATCAAGGCTCAGTAACCTTTGGCCATGTCCGATCATATGCATATGGCTATCGACAAAACCTGGATAGAGAACAGCTCCTTTTAAATCGATTTCTTTATCGGCTCGTCCTTTTAATTCCTCATAGGTTCCAATCGCGCTAATTTTGCCGTCTTCTGTAAGTAGCGCCTCGACTTGCTCGCCTTCGAAATTCATCGTATATATCGTTCCGTTATGCCATACCGTTTTCATGTACAATTCCCCCTGTCTACCATATAGTCTAAACTTTCGGGCAATCCTGTGCAATGGCCGCGAAAAAAATGCTACAATTATAGTAGAAATATATTGGAGGGATTTCATTGAGATTAACTGTTTATTTGGCAGGAGAAATTCATAGTGCGTGGCGTGAGGAAGTTAAAGTGAAAGTAGCAGCTTTGAATTTGCCAATTGATTTCGTCGGACCGATGGAAGATCACGACCGTTCCGATAATATCGGAGAAGAAATTTTAGGCGAACAGCCAAATGCAATTTTTAAAGATGCAGCGGCTTCGAACTTTAATAACTTGCGAACGGAAATTCTAATGAAGAAAGCCGATCTTGTCATCGCTTTGTTCGGCGAAAAGTACAAGCAATGGAATACCGCAATGGACGCGAGCGCAGCCGTTGCATACGGAAAACCGCTAATTCTTATTCGCCAGGAAGAACATCATCATGCACTGAAGGAATTATCGCGTAAAGCACACGCCACTGTAGAAACAGTCGACCAAGCGATAAAAGCATTGCATTATATATTTGAATGAACTAGCTGGGGACTCCACTTTGAATGGTGGAGTTCTTTTTTGATTCATTTCGATAGGTATTTAGTGGTGTTTTACGGATATAAGTGTGAAAGGCGCGGATATATGTATTAATTGTAGGGATATACATCATAAAGTTGCGGATATCACTGCTTATGTGTCGGATATAGCCCGCTATCTGTCGGATATCCACCCAAATTTACAAAACCTTTACACCCCCTTTATACTTCCTTAACATTCCACCTCTATGATTAGAACTAGATAACTCGAATGGAGGATTCTCATGACATTAATGACAGAGCATAAAGAAGACGTACAACTTCGGCTGATGGAAAATGCCAACTGGCGAAAGCCTGTTTATGAAACGAATGGATTGAATCTTTGGTACGGAGCTTCGCATGCACTGAAGAATATCGATCTATCCATTAATGAAAAAGAAGTCACCGCAATTATCGGTCCATCCGGTTGCGGGAAGTCGACCTATTTAAAAACCCTGAACCGAATGGTGGAAATGGTTCCCGATGTATCTATATCCGGCCATGTTACATTCAAAGGAAAAAACATTCTTGGAAATGCGATACCTGTAGAAATGCTTCGTTCTAAAGTTGGCATGGTTTTCCAAAAGCCAAATCCATTTCCTAAATCGATTTATGAGAATGTCGCATATGGACCTAAAATTCATGGAATCCGAAACAAAGCGATGCTCGACAATATTGTGGAAGATAGTTTGCGAAAAGCTGCCCTTTGGGATGAAGTGAAAGACCGCCTCCATAAAAGTGCTTACGGACTTTCCGGCGGACAACAACAACGACTTTGCATCGCTCGCTGTCTCGCGATAGACCCTGAAGTCATCTTGATGGATGAACCTACTTCCGCTTTAGATCCGGTTTCGACGCACAAAGTGGAAGAGCTCATAAATACTATTAAAAACGATGTGACCATCGCAATCGTCACACATAATATGCAACAGGCAGCACGGATTTCAGACCGCACAGCATTTTTCCTGAACGGTGAAATTATTGAATGTGATCAAACATCCACAATCTTTAATAACCCGACCGACCACCTTACAAATGACTATATAAATGGCCGATTCGGCTAATGACTAAACACCGCTTTTTATTCCAACGAATAAAAGGCGGTGTTTTTAATTTTACTCTTATTCCCTTATTTACAAAAGGTTTACATTAAACACATACTAGCTTAACAATCACTCCTTATACTTAAAACTAGAAAGAGCAAAACTTTCTACTAAAACAGATATTAAGAGGAGGACAATTCAAATGAAATTGAAAAAGTATCTCTTGCTACTGGCTGTGGCAGCTCTTGCTGTAGTTGTTGCTGCATGCGGAGCTGATCCAAAGGCGAATAGCGACAATGAAACAGAAAAGATTGAAGGAAGCGTTGTGATTGATGGATCTGGAACAGTTTATCCGTTAATGGCTAGAATCGCAGAAGAATATATGATAAATGAACAAGAAAATGTATCCGTAGAAGTTAGTCGTGCGGGAACAAGCGCAGGATTTAAGAAGTTTTTAGTAAAAGACGGAACAGACTTTAACAATGCATCCCGTCAAATAAAAGACGAAGAAGCAGCTGAAGCAGAAGATCTAGGAATTGAAGTTAAAGAATTAAAGGTTGCATTAGACGGTTTAACATTTGTGATTAACAAAGATAATGATTGGGCTAAAGAAATGACTCCGGAACAGCTTATTAGCATATTCAAAGCGGACAGTGGCATTGAAAAATGGTCGGATCTAGACCCGAGTTGGCCTGATGAAAAGATTAATCCGATGGGACCGAACGAAAACCACGGAACGTATGAGTTCTTCTATGAAAGCATTTTAGAAAAACAAGATCTCGTAGACAGCGTAAATTTACAACAAGATTACTCAACACTGGTTAACTTAGTAGCTGAAGACAAAAATGGAATTGCATTCTTCGGATTTGGGTACTACGTCAATAATAAAGACAAGTTAGATGCGGTTCATGTAGATTTCGGTAACGGCGCGGTAGAACCATCACTTGATACAATCTCGGAAGACGGCGACTATGCACAGTTTACACGACCAGTCTTCACATACTTGAATATCCAGAACACAACAGAAAAACCACAAGTTCTAGATTACGCGATTTATCTGATGGACAATATTAATAACTTTGCTGGTGAAACTGGTTTTGCACCAATACCAGATGCTGAAGTCAAAGAAAGCATTGAATACTTGACTGGTTTAAAAAACGAATAAGCTCTACTGCAAGAAGATGAGCGCGCATCCCATGCCTCATCTTCTTGTACCTTATAAATGATAAAGGAGTGCTCTGTGCAATGCCCATTAAGAATGAAATAACAAAGAATGAGATTGGCATCAGGGAATTAATCGAACAAAAGCAGCGCTCAAAAAACTTCAAAGAGTCATTCGAACGAGCCATTCCAATCTTTCTATTTCTAATTGCTTCTGTATCAATCTTAACAACCGTCGGTATCATCTACACATTGTTATCCGAAACCATCGAGTTTTTTAAACGGGTACCGATTGCAGAGTTTTTTACTGGCACTGTGTTAAAACCACTTAGCCAAACACCAGAGTTCGGTGTCCTGCCACTTATTATCGGTACTGTGACATCATCACTCATCGCTATGGCAGTTGCCGCCCCCATCGGGTTAATGTCGGCAATCTATTTGAGTGAATATGCGTCTGAAAAGGTACGAAAAACAGTTAAACCTTTACTCGAAATACTCGCGGGAATCCCGACAATCGTCTATGGATTTTTCGCATTCACTTTCGTCACGCCGTTACTGCGCGAAATTATTCCCGGGCTTGCGGCAACAAACATATTGAGCCCTGGAATCGTGATGGGGGTTATGATCATTCCGATGATTGCTTCTCTCTCAGAAGATGCGATGAGTTCCGTGCCAAATTCGATGCGTGAAGGTGCATTAGCATTAGGGTCAACGAAATTAGAAGTGACAAAAAAAGTTGTCATTCCTGCCGCCCTTTCAGGAATTATCGCCTCATTTGTTCTTGGAATCTCTCGTGCGATTGGTGAAACGATGATTGTTACGATTGCCAGCGGTAGCACAAAAAACTTCACGTTCGACATTACGCAATCCATGCAAACAATGACCGCTTATATTGTCGAAGTCACGGGCGGAGATGCACCTGCAGGATCCACAATCTATTACAGTCTGTATGCTGTTGCGATGACGCTATTCGTATTTACGCTACTGATGAACTTATTGGCAAGATCAATTTCCCGCAAATATAGGGAGGAGTATTAATGATGGAAAGAGTCGTAGAGCGTAAAGTTAGCAGAAGAATGACAATGCGTTTACTTATAAATACTATCTCTAAATACATCTTTCTTCTCGCTACTCTATTTGGTCTCGTTGTCCTTGCAGTTTTAATTTACCGAGTGTTTTCTGAAGGTTTTGGGTGGTTGAATTTCGATTTCTTAACAGGTAAATTATCAACCCAACCTGAACGAGCAGGAATTATGGGCGCAATTCTAGGTACTTTCTGGTTAATGCTTGTCGTTGCGCCTGTCACCATGTTTTTAGGTGTCGGTACAGCAATTTACTTGGAGCTATATGCGAAAAAGGGACGGCTTCAGGGTTTCATTCAAACAAATATTTCAAACTTGGCTGGAGTTCCTTCTATTGTCTACGGAATCCTGGGATTGACCGTATTTGCTCGGGCGATGAATTTCGGTAACATCGTATTAGCGGGCGGACTTACAATGTCGCTTCTAATTCTTCCGATCGTCATTGTGGCAAGTCAGGAGGCAATTAGAGCGGTGCCAAATCCATTAAGCGAAGCCTCTTACGGAATGGGCGCGACGAAGTGGCAAACGATTAAGGGCATCATCTTGCCGGTTGCACTTCCAGGAATATTGACGGGTGCAATCTTATCGCTATCGCGTGCGATTGGCGAAACCGCTCCGTTAGTCGTTATTGGAATTCCAGCGTTGTTAATTCCCTTTCCGGGCGGGATATTCGACAAGTTTACAGTCCTTCCCATGCAAATTTATTACTGGACACTTGACTCATCCCTGACTGCGGAGTACGCAAATTTAGCAGCTGCGACAATCATTGTGCTGCTAATCGCATTATTATTGTTAAACACAACTGCAATTGTCATTCGGAATAAATTCCAGCAAAAGCACTGAAGAACAAAAGCGCAAGGCACCCGTCTAGCCCCGAAGGGAAGAATGAAGTTCAATTCTTCTCTACTGGAGGACTTTAAAATAAAGGCGCTTTTTGCCAAAGAAGGATGCAGTTCAATCCTTCCTATATCTTAAAGTCTGAAGCGACTCGAGGGGCTGGTGCCTGGAGCTAGACGTGAAATGAAAAAAGCTATCCAAGTCAGCGTCACACACGCTCACATTGGATAGCTTTTTGTTGTTACTCCGTCAAACCCATTTCAGCTTGTACAACAGCGACAATTCGTTCTACATGGCGTTTGCAATCATCGATTGTCGGTGCTTCAACCATTACGCGAACGAGTGGTTCCGTACCTGAAGGACGAACGAGAACACGACCGTTACCAGCCATCTCTGTTTCGACTTCGGCAATTACTGTTGCAACACGTTCATTGGCTGTGACTGCATTTTTATCAGTTACGCGGACATTGACGAGTTCTTGCGGGTAAATCGTCATTTCGCTCGCAAGACTAGATAATGTGCGTCCAGTTGCTTTCATGATATTCACAAGTTGGAGTCCAGTTAGAAGTCCGTCACCCGTCGTATTATAGTCAAGGAATATAATATGGCCAGATTGTTCTCCGCCGAGATTATAACCGCCTTTTACCATTTCCTCGACGACATATTTATCGCCAACTGCGGTTTTCACACTCTTCAAGCCGTGTTCAGTAAGGGCTTTATAAAACCCTAGATTACTCATAATCGTTGACACGATTGTATCCTGCTTCAAACGTCCTGCGGATTGCAAGAAACGTCCAATGATATACATGATTTGATCGCCATCGACAATTTTACCGTTCTCGTCCACAGCAATTAGACGATCTCCATCGCCGTCAAAGGCCAATCCGATATTCGCTTCCTTTTCGAGGACAAATTCAGCGAGCTTTTCAGGATGTGTCGAGCCGACTCCGTCGTTTATATTAAGTCCATTCGGAGATGCGCCCATCGTTGAAATGTCAGCATCTAAATCCGCAAAGACATGTGTCGCTAATGTAGAAGTCGCGCCGTGCGCACAGTCAACGGCTACGTGGATACCCGTAAAGTCTTCTTCAACGGATTGTTTCAAGTACTGAATATATTTATGGCCACCTTCAAAATATTCCATTACAGAACCGACATCTGAACCAGTCGGGCGTGGCAACGTATCTTCCTGTTCATTAAGCAATTTCTCGATTTCTTCTTCTTGCTCTTCTGTCAGTTTGTAGCCATCTGCACCGAAAAATTTAATGCCGTTATCTTCGACCGGGTTATGTGATGCGGAAATCATAACTCCGCCGTTTGCATTCATAACGCGAGTCAAATAAGCGACGCCGGGTGTGCTAATAACGCCGAGTGTCATAACTTCTACACCTGTCGATAAAATACCCGCGATTAAAGCATTTTCAAGCATGTAGCCCGAAATACGTGTATCTCTTCCAACAATTACACGCGGCTTTTCCTGCGAGTCTTTCGTTAACACGTAACTCCCAATTCTTCCAAGTCTAAAAGCAAGCTCTGGGGTTAGTTCGTCATTTGCAATTCCACGTACGCCATCCGTACCGAAATACTTTGTCATTTCCATTCTCCCTTTCAAACTACACATTGTTTCTATTCATTAAGCGAGTTCGACTCTCATCGTTACTTCTTCTTCAGAAAGTGTCCACTGTAAATTATCAGGACCTTCTACTGTAACAGGATAAACATTCTCGCCCTCTTCAACTGTTTCCGATGCATCAATGGAAACCGTGAAATCAGATTTCGCCAGTTTCCCAATGATGTCAGGTTCAGCCATGACTGTCAATGTCACTGAGCCGTTTTCCGGCTTTAGTAACGTACTTTTATATTTTTCATCAAGACCTTTTACCGAGATTTCAACGTTTTCAAAGCTGATTGTTTCCGTTGATGGTTCAGCTTCCTCAGACGCAATATCCTCGTCTAACTTTTCGTCCGCTTCTACTTCCGGTTCAGGTTCTTCAACCGTGGCTTCAACATCTACTTTTATTTTTGAAATTGACATATCCGAAACACCTTTTGGTTTTGGAATATCAACTTCCATTGTTTGCGACTCTTTTACTTTTGAAACATCAACATCGACTGTGACCGCATCAATTGTATCAAGAACTTTACTAGGACCAAAAATCGTCATCTTTTCCGATGCAGATGATACGGAATCGATTGTCACATTATCAGGCGGAGAGCCTGTCTGTTTTAAAACAATCGGGACTTCCTTGCTATTTTCAGCCACTTCCACCTTGACCGTGACCGTTTCTGGAACGATTGAAACGTCTAGCTTATTCAAATCTCGATCAAGCACTCTGACTTTAGCTTGTTGTTCAAATGATTCCTTAATGCCGTTTTCTCCTGATACAGTTGCTTTAACAAAACTAATCGATTCGATGATACTTTTAGCACCCGTCACTTCTATTGTCGACGGAACGACATCCATATTTGCAACATGAAAATCTTCGGCAAGTAGCCGTTTATTGAATTCGGGTTCTACTTTGAACGTTTCAGTGATTTTCTCTTCGATCAATACATTCACCATTGCTGGATCAATGGACACCTGCAATTTTTCTGAAATATTTTCAGATTTTATACTAACCTGATGTCTTCCCATCGTCAACGTCCGTAAATCAACAATTATTGAGAAGTCTTTTAACATCTTCGTTGTTTGAACAAGATTTACCGGACCTTCAATTGTTATATTAACGGTTTCAGGTACACCAGTCACAACTAGATTTTCATTGTCATAGTAGACTTGAACGGGAACATCACGAATCGTATCGAGATGATCACCCACTTTGTTGCCGTTCGAGTCTCCTTCTTCAGTCTGTACTGAATAAAACAAAATAACAGCTAGAAATAAGGCCGTGAAACGAAGAAACCATGGGTTATCCATAATTCTATCCATTTTTCTTCACTCCCCATTTCCATTTGGAAGTATTTTTCGGCTCGGTTGTTGTACCGAACCAAACTCGTCGCAATCTTGCCTCGAACTCTTCGATACTAAGGTCACGATATAATTCTCCGTCAATCGCCAAACTAATCGCGCCTGTCTCTTCAGAAACGATAATTGTAATGGCATCCGTCACTTCACTTAACCCAAGAGCCGCACGGTGCCTAGTTCCCAGCTCTTTTGAAATAAATGGACTTTCAGAAAGCGGTAAATAACAACCCGCGGCGGCAATTTGATTTTTATGCAAAATAACTGCACCATCATGCAGCGGCGCGTTTGGAATAAATATATTTATTAAAAGCTCGGATGTTACAACGGATTTAAGCGGCGTACCTGTTTCGATATATTCACTCAGCCCTGTTTCGCGTTCAATTGAGATAAGCGCACCAATTCGGCGCTTCGCCATATAGTTCACGGATTTCGACAAGGCTTCCATTAAGCGATCATGTTCTTCTTCCTCTTGCATTGCTGTCCGCGCAAAAAGTCTACCACGTCCAAGTTGTTCGAGCGCACGCCGCAATTCAGGTTGGAAGATAATGATGATTGCTAGAAAACCCCAAGGTAACACTTGATCTAACAACCATTTCAATGTATCAAAATGAAAAACATCTGTTAGTAGTCGAACAATGATTAGAACAAAAATTCCTTTTAATAACTGTACTGCTTTCGTTCCTTTAATAATCTTGAATAATTGATAAATAACAAACCAGACAAGAAGCACATCCACAATATTAATGAACGTTGCAACTGGACTGAGATGAACAACTTTTTCCAAAAACGGCATGTGCTTCGCCTACCTTCATTGACGATTTCATATGTTTACTAGTATATCATATTGATGCCATTCAATGCTTCTATAAAACATATAAAAAGCGACCGATTCCCGCCCATCGCGGTTTGATTCGGTCGCTAAATTTACTCTTCTACAGGCTCTTCATTTTTCGATGAAGGCCAAATATCTTTGGCTGTACTTTTAATTTTATACCATAGCCAATCAAATGCCTTATTGATTTCTTCTATTTCTCCTGTTACAACCGCAGTGGAAGCCATATATTTCGATCCGCCAATAACTGTAATATTCCCATCTACTTCGCCGTCAACACGAAGTTCTCCATTTTTCACGACAACATCGCCTTTTACGACTTCACCTTCGGGAACGAGCACAGTTTCCCCTTCCACAACGAGGTTCGGTTGTTTCGTCACTGAAAATTGTTGGTCATTGCCGAAATTTGAAAACGTTGAAACGCTCATCATTAGAAAGAATAACGCCGCAGCCGCCAATAGCGGATGCTTTCTAAGCCACCTTTGAACTCCGGCTTGTTTTTTCTCTTTCGGAAGACGATTCATAACCCCTTCAACAAATCCGTCAGGTGCTTGCATTGGTTCTATATTCTCTAAAAGTGCGATTGAATCGCTCATACTTTCCATTAGCTCATTACAATCCGAACATGATTCGAGGTGCTTCATCAATTCTCGCTCATCATCACGGTTTATGTCACCATCTAAATACGCGTGCATAGAATGAACGATGTGTTCCGGACACGTATTCATACCAGATTCCTCCCTACAAATTACCCATTTGTTTTCTTAAGGCAGCTCGACCGCGGTGTACGCGAGTTTTAACTGTTCCCAATGGCAATTCTAAAATATCACTTATTTCCTGTAACGGCAGCTCTTCGATATAACGTAAAATAATTACGGAACGATATTTATCGGAAAGCTGGCCTATTTCGTATTGAATGCGTTCCTGCGTTTCCATTCGTTCAATTTCTTCTTCTGGAAGTTCACCGGCCGCCGCAATTTGCGAATACATTGTGAGTCCTTCCGTTCCAGGAACATTTGCGTCCAGGTAATAATCCGGCTTTTTCTTTCGTATTCGATCAATGCATAAATTCGTCGCAATCCTAAACAACCATGTTGAAAACTTTCGCTTTTGGTCAAAAGTATGAATGTTGATATAAGCTCGGACAAATGCCTCTTGCGCAATATCTTCCGCCTCTTGCCGATTACTCAACATTCGATAACAGACATGGTAAAGTCGGTGTTGAAATAGCGTCACGATTTCCTCGAAAGCATCTTGATCGCCCTTCAGCACTTCATCTATTCGTTTATTAATCAAGTCATCCACAGTTTTCCCCCCGCTCTATGCGGCTGCCCCTTCTATACGGTTGAAGGTGTCAACAGGTTTCATTTATTTTAAAATAGTTTTCTTTAATTTTAACAGATTTTAGAAACAATTTCCTTATTTAATTGTTTTTTAACAAATATATCCACTTTCAGATGTTTACTTACACAAAAAAGCTTATCCCACAAGTGGACAAGCTTTTTCCAGTAAAGATTTACAATAATTTTTCGCCAAACAACGATCCAATTAGACCGACTGCAACATCTGCTGTTTTATTCTTTTCATCTAAAATCGGATTTACTTCAACAAATTCAGCCGATGTAATGATTCCGGATTCTTCCAGCATTTCCATAGCCAGATGACTTTCGCGGTAACTAATCCCCCCCGGTACCGGTGTCCCAACTCCCGGTGTATAAAGTGGATCCAGACCGTCCAAATCTAATGACAAATGCACGCCATCCAATTCGCGTGACTGTAAATAAGCGATTGAATCTTGCATAACTGCAGTCATGCCGTATTTATCAATCTCATGCATCGTGTATACTTTAATGCCTTTTTCTTTAATTAACTCCCGTTCTCCTGGATCAACTGACCTTGCACCAATAATCACAATATTTTCAGGTTGCACTTTTTGACCTGCAGTATGTATATTTACAAGTTGCTCATCACCCAAACCAATACTTACAGCCATTGGCATGCCGTGAATATTTCCAGAAGGCGAAGTTTCGCTCGTATTCAAATCAGCGTGCGCATCGTACCAAATTACCCCAAGGTTTTTGTACGCTGTCGCAAGTCCCGCAAGTGTCCCAATCGCGATGCTATGATCTCCACCAAGAACAAGTGGAAACCTTCCACTTTCTACAGTTTTTTCAACTTTTTCTGCAAGGCTGGTATTCGCCTTAATGACTTCATTTAAATTTTTAAGTTTAGAGTTTTGCGTTTCTGCATTTTTCGCTACTTCAATTTGAATATTACCTTCGTCGATTACTTCATGTCCGATTGCTTCAATGCGATCGATTACGCCTGCATACCGTATTGCACTTGGCCCCATGTCTACCCCGCGACGACTTTGACCGTGATCTAACGGAACCCCAATGATTGATATTTTATGTTTATCCAACTTTAACTACCCCTTTCGCACAATACCTATAGTATAAATCGCAAAGTGAATTGGCTCAACTCGACAGGATATCGGATTTTTATTCATTTTCAATCAATGCAGATACGCAAACGACTAAGTCGACAGTCAAACGACCAATGACGCACCCAAAGCGACTAATGACGTCGTTCAAACGGCCAATAGCCGCCCGAAGCGACTAATGACGTCGTCCAAACGACCAATAACTCTCTACAAACGACTAATAGCGAATTCAAAGCACAAAAAAACCCTTCCCAAGTTGTTGGAAAGGATTTTTTGTAAATTTACTGGGGTAGCTGGATTCGAACCAACGAATAACGGAGTCAAAGTCCGTTGCCTTACCGCTTGGCTATACCCCAAAGGTAATAATACAAGGGATTTCCGGCAGAACTATTTTCGTTAAGTGCCACGAAAATATGCCTCGGTGTCAAAACAAGTTTTGACAAGTGATTTAGAGAATTATTTTCAAACGTTTCACGTTTGAAAATAAATTGGTGGTGGGGGAGGGATTCGAACCCCCGAACCCTGAGGGAGCGGATTTACAGTCCGCCGCGTTTAGCCACTTCGCTACCCCACCAGGTTGAAATATAATTGTTTCTTATTCCGGCAAATTAGCCGAGTTACCTTTTTCCGGCAGTACTATTTTTGATAATACCCTCAAAAATATGCCTCACTGTCAAAACTTTGTTTTGACAAGTGATTCAAGGTAGCATTTTGAAAGCGAAGTGCGCTTTCAAAATGCTTTAATGACCCCTACGGGATTCGAACCCGTGATACCGCCGTGAAAGGGCGGTGTCTTAACCGCTTGACCAAGGGGCCTCGTTAAAAGTGATAAAGTCAGTCCATTGATGGCAGCTTTAATCTAATTGTGTACTTTTAAATCGTTGTCAATCATATGTATTCACTGGAGCTTCCAACCGGAATCGAACCGGTGACCTCTTCCTTACCATGGAAGCACTCTACCTACTGAGCTATGGAAGCATATGGCTCCGCAGGTAGGATTCGAACCTACGACCGATCGGTTAACAGCCGATTGCTCTACCACTGAGCTACTGCGGAATAATCATTAATTTATCAACAAAATCTATTATAACAAAATAAAAATAAATAGCAACTTTTGTTTCAAACCTTTTCTGACAGCGACTTTTAAATAATAACATGACTTCATCATATTTGTCAAATCATGCTCATATCCTATACATAGGTTGTGCAAAAGGAGGACAACATATGTACAAGAAATTAATTATATTATTCATCATTACTTGTGGTTTGTTTTTACTCTTTCCGCCATTGCCGAAAAATTATTCCCTTACAAATGTCTTCCGTATCACTGAAGAACCAGTTGCTATCACGCATGGTACATACGGTTCTGCACTTACTGTTAATATTTCTTTCGGGGATGACGAAGTACTGAATTGGATTAAGGAAATAAAAAAACCCTATCCGACGCTTTTTATAGACATTGATTGGGCTGGGCGTTTTCCAGAAACAATTCGCATTATCAAAGATAAAAATATTCCAACCGCGCTCCTTGGACAAGATAGTTCAGCTTATGAAAATGATGCAAAACTTTTAGTGCATCAAATTGATGAGTTCGAAAACATTTTCGGCGAAAAACCATTGTGGTTTAGAACGAAGGACGAAGTGTTTTCATATTTTTTACATGAACTTCTTTGGGAAGCCGAAGTAAATGCAATCGGTTCCTCTTACGTATGGACTGGCGGCGAAATTCCACCCGAAATAAAAGGAGAAATCATTTCTGTCCCTCATCATCGGAAACAACGCGTCAATTTAGCTGAGATAAAAAGACTTTCCGACACTCGAGACTTTCAATCGATTGAAAATGTTATCTTTGGCATACAAGGGAAAACGAAAAAAATTCCAAAGTAACCTTTCAACTTTTCCAACCAAAAAAAACAGCACAATTGTCTATTAAGACAACTTGTGCTGCTTTCTTTTATTTAGATGCCGCCCGTGTCTTTTCTTTTCGACGCGCTTCACGACGAGCGTCTAATTTTGCTTTATCAACATCTGACATCGTATTGTACTTTGGCAACGCCAATATTTGATACGCATTAACCGCAAGTAGCGGGAATAAAAGTATCGTCACCCACGTATCAATATTTCCAGAACGAACCATAAGTGCTGGCAACCATTCGAGTGTCGTAATAACAATCATAAAAAACAACGCGGATATTAGCGTATGTTTTTTCGTCCACTTCGCTTTTAAATAAGCTGTAATCGAGGAAACAATCACAAGCGATGCAAGTAATGTTAAGTATAATAATGTCCGACCCGTATCTTCAGTCGTTAAACGAAATCTAAAGAAGATCAAGTCAAACAGAACCACCGCAATAATTAAAAGTTGTACCCAATTCCACAGTGTTAACGATTTAAAAATATTCACGCCGAATTGATGGACTGTTAAATAGGCAAAGAAACCCATCTGTGCTACGACACTCATCGTGAATCCTAAAAAGACCATCCATAAAAGTGCACCTATAAACTGCCAAGTTTCACCTGCAGCTAATAAATCTGAAAAGAATTCCCAACGGACAATTAAACCAGCTACCGCTGTAACGAATCCTCCAATTAATAACGCGTTAAAAAAGAATTTAACCCAATTTCGTATTGTCACGACAATTATGCCTCCAGTGATTTTCTTGCTCTTATTAGTGTAACAACGATTTCCCTAAAAATCTATTTATGAAAACATTAAATGCATATTATTCGCCTGAATGTGAACAATAGATGAAAACGGATTGAAGGGAATGAATTCCGTGAAAAAAGGCTTACTGAAAACTTTTGTTATCATACTTTTATTAACCGGGTGCACTGCGGAAAATACTGCCCCGAATTATGATGAAATTAAAAAGATGATGACAGATTCGCTTCAAACGGAGGATGGCAAGAAAACTCTTCGGCAAATTTTATCTGAAGATGATTTTCGCGAACTGCTTGCACTAGAACAGCCCGAAGTTAAAAAGTCAATCGAGGAAACATTACTTTCCAAAGATGGAGAAGACTTTTGGAAAAAAGCATTTGAAGATCCCAAATTCACGGAATCTGTCGCTAAAAGCATGAAGGAGCAGCAAGAAGACGTTATGAAGAAGTTGATGGAGGATGCATCATTTCTTAAAGCGTTGGAAGACTTTTTCGGACAACCCGATATGCAAAAGCAAATGGAAACAATTCTCAAATCGGCAACGATGAAAGAGCAATATGAAAAAGCAATCGAAGAGACGATAAATAGCCCTCTTCTTCAAACGAAGTGGGAGAAATTAATTAAAGAGGCCGGAAAAGGATCAGAAGAAAAAGGTGGAAAAGGTAAAAAAGAAGAAGAAGCACCACAAGAAAGTGGAGGCGGAGGAGGAGGCAAATAGCCCCTCCGCCTATGTGTACTTATTTATTCGTTTTTTGCAAAATGCGATTTGCAATCTCTGTGTAAATCATTCCAATTGGATGGTCCTCTGCATAAACAGATGGAGCGAAATCTTCTTCATTCCAATCTGGCTGTCCAAGCGGAATTTGACCGATCAAATCAGTTCGAAGCTCTTCAGCTAATCGTGTGCCTCCGCCTTTTCCGAAAACATATTCACGTTCGCCGGTTACTTCAGATTCGAACCAAGACATGTTTTCTATAACACCCAATAATTCATGATCTGTTTGAAGCGCCATAGCCCCCGCACGTGCAGCTACAAATGCTGCTGTTGGATGCGGTGTTGTAACGATAATCTCTTTCGATGTAGGAAGCATTTGATGAATATCAAGCGCGATATCCCCAGTTCCAGGTGGCAAGTCTAAGAATAAGTAATCGAGATCTCCCCACTCAACATCACGGAAAAATTGGTCCAGTGCTTTTCCGAGCATTGGGCCTCTCCATACGACCGGCGCATTATCTTCCACAAAAAAGCCCATTGAAATGACTTTGACGCCAAGACGTTCAACCGGAATAATTCGCTCTCCGCGAACAATCGGCATTTTTGTGACACCCATCATGTCTGGAACACTAAATCCATAAATATCCGCATCGATTAGCCCAACTTTTTTCCCGAGCCGAGCAAGTGCAACCGCTATATTAACCGATACAGTTGATTTTCCAACTCCGCCTTTACCCGACGCAATTGAGATGAACTCTACATTACTTAATGGCGATAATATATCTTGCGCTTCCGACTCTGTTGCCGTTCCACGAAACTTATCTAGAACTTCCTGCGGTAGTTCTTCAAAGCGAATTCCAACAGATTTTGCACCCGCGCCTTTTAAAAGGTCGACAACTTTCATTTGAAACGGTAATTGTTCCGCAGTATTCACTTTGGCAAGTGCTAGCTTGACGCTGATATGCTCTTTTTCAACGTTAATTGACACTTCGCTTATTCCATCCGTCTCTGCAAGTGATTTATGTAAAAACGGATCTTTTAACTGACCTACTAATTCACGTGCTTCTTGTTCATTGATCAATTTCAACACTCCTTGGAGGTTTATTCAATTCGCCTCCAAGTATACCACAGTCAATTATACCTTTCGATTGAACGAGCTCTTACATTTCTTCAGCATTTAAAAAGGCCGAAATTCCCTCGACAATCGCATCTGCAACTTTTCCTTGATAGCCTTTATCAGTGAGAAGCGCCCTCTCTTCTGGATTCGATATAAACCCTGTCTCAACGAGGACCGCTGGCATTGGTGCATGTTTCAACAAATAGACACCGCTCATTGATAGTGCTTCACGATCTGTATTTTTCAAGTTGGTGCGAAAAGAGTTTTGAATAGCTTTTGCAAGAAACTCCCCGCCGGGATCACCGCCCTTATGATAAAAAACTTGAGCGCCACGCCATTTTTCTTGCGGAATCGCATTTACATGAATGCTAATAAAAACATCTGGGTCTTCATTCACCGTAATATCTTCGCGTAATTTTAAATCCGCGAGCTTCCGTGATCGTATAGTTGGAAATTGGTCTCCCGGCGCATGTTCCGCTAATGCGTCACCACTTTTTTCCCGTGTCATGACAACCGTCGCACCTTTTTTCTTCAATCGTTTAGCAACTTCATGTGAAATACTAAGCGTAATATCACGTTCTACAATATCGCCCGATGATGCACCACCGTCTAATCCTCCGTGCCCAGGGTCAATCACAACTTTCACACCTGCAAGTTCTTCAGGCATAAAGAAAACATTATCCGATGCCTGTACCCCGTAAATAACAATTCCAAGCGTGCAAAAAAAGATAAATCCAAGTAATCCCCACCTCTTCACATAGACACCGCCTTTTTCCTCCACTATACGCACAAAAGAAGAAAGATATGTCTAGAACAAAAGCGCAAGGAGTGGCGATTTTGCCCGGGAAGAATGCAGTTCAATTCTTCCTTAGTCAGATTAGCTTATGACTCGAGCATCTGGCGCCTGGAGCTGGACGCAACAAAAAAAGGAACCTTTATAGGTCCCTTCCACTTAAATTTACTTTGTTTCGCCATCCCATTCAAGCATGCCGCCCGTCATATTGGCTGCATCATACCCAGCTTCTCCTAGAAACTCTGTTGCACGTCCACTGCGTCCACCTGAACGACAAATGATGATGTAAGACTTTGACTTATCGAGCTCGCCTACACGCTCTGCAACCTCTCCTAATGGGATCTGAATAGCTCCTGGTATAATTCCTTCGGCTACTTCATCATCCTCGCGAACATCTACCAAATTCAATGGTTCGCCGCTTTCCAACAATTCTTTTACCTCAACCGGTGTAATTTCCTTCATTGTACAATCCCCCAATCCTAATATTTCATCTATTTTAACATAACCTTCATATTTTTATCTGCTCGGGTTTTTCATCTCAACAAACAAAGTGCCGTCATCTTGGATTTGCGCAAGAAATACCTGGTCGGCAGACTCTACGCCTTTTTTGCGCAGTTCTTTCATGAGCCACTCTTCTGTTAAACTCAATTCCGCCAGATTTTTCTTCCTCACCTTACCGTCTGAAATGAGTTCTGTCGGAAGGTATTTCGGAGCTGTCGTAGATGCCTTAACGTCTTGTTTTGTTGCCCCTTGTTGCGTAATCTTTTTCATGACACTTAATTCACCATTTGTTTCTAAAATGGCGTAGTGGACATCCTGGAGAGTGAAAATCGATTGCTCGCGCAGCATCATCATCAAGTCATTAATATGCAAACGTTCTTTCTTCATCGCATTTTCCATAATAGCGCCTTCTTTTATCACAATGGCCGGTTGATCATCCAATACGATTCTTAAATTACTCGACTTAAGCGAAATAAAACTCGCAAGCAAAGTCAGCACGGCCCACCATATTAACGAAGTTATCCCATTCAAAAACTTTACATCCGTTTGACCTGCAATTTCTGCCGCAATTGAACCAAATGCAATGCCTGTGATATAGTGAAAAAAAGTTAGCTGACTCAGTTGTTTTTTACCAAGAATTCGCGCCAAAATCAAGAGCGCTATGAAAGCACCTGTCGTCCTGAAAATCATTTCCCAAAAATCAAATTTAAAAAACTCCACTTCCAACAACACTACCCTTCTTTTAATCCAGTCGGGTGTAGTGTGTGCTTAACTCTGTTACGTATTCAACTAATCATTTCCCCACTTCTGTTATCAACAGTTTTTTCAATTAATCCGCTTTCAAGAAAGATGATTTTGTCTCCCAGTTTCTCCGCTTCTTGCATATCATGCGTAACGATAATGAATGGAATCTTCCATATTTCATGCAGCCGTTTCAGTTCATCCTGACATTCCAATCGCGTCTTCGAATCAAGAGCCGATAAAGGTTCATCAAGTAATAACAGGGATGGCTCGGTAGCAAGTGCTCGTGCAAGTGCCACTCTTTGCTTTTCACCGCCCGAAATTTGATGGGGATACTTTCTTTGCAAATGCTTGATTCCCAAAGTGCTGACTAATTGTTCAATACGCGTTTCGGCATCCATCTTTTTAACGCCGTACTCAATGTTTTTCTCCACAGTCATATGAGGAAAAAGCGCATAATCTTGAAACAAATACCCGATATTACGTTGCTGCGTAGGCAATGGTTTTGCATTTGCACAAAAGAAGGTTTGCCCATTCAAGATTATTCTTCCAGCATCGGGATGATCCAAACCTGCAATCGCATTTAGAATGGTCGTTTTCCCGGATCCAGACGGCCCAAATAACACGAGAATCTCCTCTTCTACTGTCAAATTAACATCCACTAAAAAATGGGGCAATTTCTTTTCAATTTGAACTTCAAGCATATTATCGACCTCTTACGCATTATCATTTTTATAACGTTCAATATTCCTTTTACTCCACCAGTTCAACCACATAATCGTGCTAAATCCAAGCGCAACGATAATGACGACCCAGAAAGTTGCCTTTTCCATTTGACCCGACTCAACAGCAAAATAGATCGCCATCGGAATTGTATCTGTTTTTCCTGGAATATAACCCGCCAACATTAACGTAGCGCCAAATTCTCCGAGTCCGCGCGCAAAGGATAAGACAAGTCCCGCAAGGAGTCCTGGCCAAGCAAGTCGAAAGGATATCGTCCAAAATACGCGCCAATTCGACGCACCCATCGTCCGCGCCGCGTTCTCCATTCTTGCATCCAAACTTTCAAACGCCGCCGCCGCACTTTGATACATCAGCGGAAAAGAAACAACAATCGACGCAATCACAGCACCAATCCAAGTAAATACAACTTGAAAGTCAAACCAATTCAACAGCCAACTGCCAATAAAACCATTCTTGCCGAATAAAATAAGCAGCCCAAAACCAACAACAGTCGGCGGCAATACAAGCGGCAACATGAATAATGATTCGATAACACTTTTCCCGAAAAACTTTTTGCGCGAAAATAAATGCGCAAAGAACACGCCAAATATAAAAACAAAAAAAGTGGAGATGCCCGCTACTTTTAATGACAATAATAATGGTGAATAATCGGTCACGTACATCCCCCTTACTTATTTGAATCCATGTTTATGTAATAATTCTTGTCCTTTTTCACTCGCGAGAAACACTAAAAATTCCTTAGCTTCATCGGGATTAGATGTATCCGAAACAACCGCGCCAGGATACATGATTGGTTCATGCCAATCCGAATCAGCCGTAGCCACTATCGTTACTTTTTCCGATCGTAACGCATCACTCGCATAAACAATCCCCGCATCCGCATTCCCCATCTCGACATGCGTCAACACTTGCCGCACATCCGAACCCAACACCAAACTCCCTTGCAATGAATCCCATAGATTTAAACCTTCAAGCACTTGCTTTGTATAACGGCCCACAGGCACACTTTCAGGTTCACCAATCGCTAAATGATCTACGCCCGCCGAATTAATATCATTGAATGAAGAAACCTTAACCGGTTGTTCTTTATTTGCAATCAACACCAGCTCATTTTCAGCGAAGTCCACACGCGTTTCTTTCAGTATCAAATCTTCAACCTGCAGCCTATCCATATCGCTTTCGCTCGCTGACAAAAACACATCAGAAGGCGCACCTTGAATAATCATTTGCGCTAATTTACCCGAACCTCCGAAATTAAAGGTCAGTTCGATAGATGGATATTCATCTTCAAACACAGGCTTCAGCTCATTCAACACATCCGTCAAACTAGCCGCCGCTGAAATCATCAAAGTGGTTTTTTCCTCTTTGTCCTCAGGCGTACAACCGATAGGTACTAGAACCAAACATACCAAAACAAAAAAATATATAACCTTTTTCATCAAAACATTCTCCTTAGGAGCAACATTGCAAATCACTTTATCTACCTACGAATTATATCATTACGGAATGAATAAACCCATAAGAGAGGATGTGAACTGGAAGAATCAAAAAAATCATTTCATGAGGGTCAAGGACATTTCAAACTCTAATTTTTTACTGTAGTAAAAGTGCAACCGCGCATTGCAAAAGTAATAACCCCAATATAATATTTATGATTCGATAATGTTTGAAATATGTATTTTGTAATAATCCGCCAAAAAATATCCAAGTCAGCGTAGCAATCATACCTACTGTGGCAATGATCATTTCAAAAAATAAAAAAGCCCCTAGTGATGAGTAATAAGGTGTAATATATCCTGTTAATGCGGTAATCCCAAATAAAAATATTTTTACATTAACAATTTGCAGGACAAAGCCCATCCAAAAAGAAGGTTGTTTGCCAGTTGTTTTATTGTCAGGCTTACTGATTGCAACCTGATAGGCAAGCCATACAATATAAATAGCTCCCGCATAGGTAAGTACATTCATAATTGGATTTATGAATTTGTCTAATCCAAAAATAAAGAAGGCACATAACGCTTGCACAAAAAAATAACCGGCAAAGATTCCGATGTATAAAGGCTTTCCTTTTTTCCATCCATAATTCGTCATTGTATTTAATGCCAGAATATTACCGGGACCCGGTGTAAAAGCATTTATTAATGCGTAGATAACAAACGAAGACAATACTTGAACGCCCATACAACATTCACTCCCTAATATAAATCATCATCAGACATAATTATAAGGGAGCTCCCGGTTATAGCATAATACTTAAAAATCATATCCTGACATAACTAAAAGTTATAACAAACTGAATATGAAGACAAGTTTTCATTTATTATTCCTGTTCAACCTTTTTAACAGTAATCCGGAAGAAGTCTCCCACTTCAAGTGCGTGAAGGGCATAGCCCAGCGGTAAGTGGGAGATGAATTTCGGTTAGTCATAGCCTAAAAGTTTGCTTTATTAAAACATACGTTCTATAGTAATGGTAACCTAGTAATCTGAAGGTTCTATTTATAAAATAATCAGTCTTTCCATGGAGAACTATTTTCGGAAGTGAGGTGATTAGAGATGGCCTACAAAGCCTATAAATTCCGTATCTATCCAACAGAAGAGCAGGAAACCTTAGTGGCAAAAACGTTCGGCTGTGTCCGATTTGTTTACAATAAAATGTTAGCGGAACAAAAAGAAAACTATGAACGATTCAAAGACAATAAAGTTCTATTGAAGCAGCAAAAGTTTCCCACACCTGCCAAATATAAAGGGGAATTCGAATGGCTCAAAGAAGTCGATTCATTGGCACTGGCGAATGCACAATTGAACCTACAAGAAAGTTATCGGAATTTCTTCGAGGGACGTGCCAAATATCCCCGGTTCAAAACCCGGAAATCCAGGCAATCCTATACTACCAATATGGTGAATGGAAACATCAAGCTCGTGGACGGCTATCTCAAATTGCCGAAACTCAAACCGATAAAAATGAAGCAACATAGAGAAATTCCGTCCCATCACATAATCAAATCCTGTACACTATCCAAAACTACGACGGGAAAGTATTATGTGTCCATCCTGACAGAGTATGAACAACACGCCAAACCAAAAGAAATCAAAAGAGTCGTCGGTCTGGATTTTTCCATGAGCGGCTTATTTGTCGAGAGTGAAAAGGGTGGGATAGCCAATTACCCTCGTTATTATCGACAAGCGCTTGAAAAACTTGCGAAAGCACAACGGATTTTATCCCGTAGGCAAATAGGATCCAATTGCTGGGAAAAACAACGATTGAAGGTGGCGAAATTGCATGAAAAAGTAGTGAATCAACGAAACGATTTTCTCCACAAACAATCCTTTGCATTGACGCAACGATACGATGCCATTGTCATTGAGGATTTGGATATGAAAGGGATATCCCAAACGTTGAACTTCGGTAAAAGCGTCATGGACACAGCTTGGGGAAGGTTCACGAAATTCCTCAAATACAAATTGGAAAACCAAGGGAAGAAGCTCATCAAGATTGATAAATGGTTCCCTTCCTCCAAAACCTGTTCACATTGCGGACTCGTAAAAGAAGCATTATCCCTTTCTGAGCGAACTTTTCAATGCGCATGCGGTTTCGTATTATACAGGGATTGGAACGCTGCCATCAATATCAAAAAGGAAGGACTTCGTATCTTCTAGCAATAATGAATAAGAGAGCATGGTTCAGGCTTGCTAGCTAAGTCCATTTTGTGCCAGTGGGCGCAATTATCTTAGAAGCTCTCACCTCTAAGCATCGCGTAGGTGGGAGTAGTTCACAGCATCCACATATATTTCACCAAGTCGTGATAACGTGACATCTTTATGCTGTATTATTCCTACACGTATAAGTTCATCTACATTAAGAGGCACAGCAATAATATCATCCCCATGAAGATACTTAGGGAAAACGCCCGAAGAAATTGTGTATCCATCGAGACCAATCATAAAATTTACAATCGCGGCCCTGTCACTGACTTTGATGCTTTTCTTCACACTTCTAGTACTTAAAATTTCTTCTGAAAAATAAAAAGAATTGTACGCGCCTTGTTCGAAAGAAAGGCAAGGGTAGTCATCTAATTCTTCCAAACTAATCGATTCTTTGTCAGCTAATGGATGGCTTTTACTAATAAACACATGTGGTTTTGCTGTAAATAATTCTGAAAAGGTCAAATCCCTTTCTTTTAACAATTTTAATAAAACAGATTCATTATAATTGCTTAAATAAATAATCCCTAATTCACTTCGTAAATTTTTTACATCTTCAATGATTTCATATGTTTTCGTTTCACGAAGCGTAAACTCATACTCAGAGGCCCCAAATTCTTTTACGAGTTCCACAAAAGCATTGGCTGCAAAAGTATAATGCTGGGTTGAAACGGAAAAATGCTGCTTAGCTGGTTTTTCACTTAAATATTTTTCTTCAAGCATGTTATACTGCTGCAATACTTGTCTGGCATAACCCAGAAACTCAGCGCCTTCATTAGTAACAGTAACGCCCCGATTCGTTCTAATGAATATAGTAATTTTAATTTCCTTTTCCAATTCCTTAATCGCATTAGATAATCTTGGCTGGGAGACGAATAAACTTCTTGCTGCTTCATTCATGGATCCCTTGCTTGCTACTTCTAATGCATATTTTAATTGTTGTAAAGTCAAATTGAACACCTCTTTTTTAGTTAAAAACATTCATTTAACAATAGATTTTACCGCTTTTCTATCGAACATATTCAAGTTTACAGGATTGACAAGCAAAGAGTGACTAAAAGAATTAGGCATTGGAAAAACTAATTTCCATGGCTTAAGAGATACTCATGCATCATTTTTATTTGCACAAGATATAGAATAGTATAAGACGAGACGCTTAACAATGAAACGATGGGGGAATATGAGATGGAATATGAGATTCATGGGGATCCTGACAAAGAAATTATTATCTTCATTCATGGAATCGGGGCAAGCTCTTGGATGTGGTGGCAGCAATTAGATGCATTTAATGATCACCAAATCTGCTTAGTGGATTTACCAGGCCACGGAAAAAATGCAGGTATTCCTTGGATTGATTTAGCGACCACGACACAAATGATTGCTGAAGACGTTATAGGTAATCAAAGCGCACATATAGTGGGCATTTCCCTAGGGGGACATGTTGCTTTGGAAATCGCTAAACATTATCCGCAAAAAGTCAAAAGCACTTTTATCAGCGGAATTACTGTGAATTCTATGCCTTATAAATTCCTAATGCCTATCCAATCACGCTTAGTTCAACGGTCGCTCAGTAACACTCACTATCTCTATCGCTTGGCTAAAGAAAATTATCTTTTACCTGAAAATAAAATTGAAAAATTCATTCGAAACTATCAATTACTGACAAGGGAAAATTATGAAGCGATCGGTTATGAAATTATGGATTTTCGTTTGGATGAATCTTATGCTGTCATTAAGCATCCTATTTTATTCGTGGCCGGTGATCAAGAATCAAGTGGTATTTTAAAGTCGTTAAAGGTTGCTCCTAAAATTATACAAGGAGCTGTAACAGCTAAGATTCCTAATGCTCAGCATATTTGGCCCGTTCAAATGCCCAAGGAATTTAATCACATATTAAAAGAATGGGTTAATAAAAATTAAGTTGTGTATGCGACTGCTTACTAAAAACCAGACAGTTTTTAATAAGTGGAATGATATTAGATGACCTCTTTGTGTTTATTAGGTGAGTGATTTTTAGTGATTTTGCAAGTTATTGTACACCTTCATAAAAAGTAAAAACCCTCTCCCACCAAAGTGAGAAAGGGTTTTGAAACGCATAAAATAATATTAACGTTTTGAGAATTGTGGTGCACGACGCGCGCCGCGAAGACCGTATTTTTTACGCTCTTTCATACGTGGGTCACGAGTTAAGAATCCTGCTTTTTTAAGTGCTGGACGGAAATCAGGGTCAACGTTTAGAAGTGCACGTGCAACACCATGACGGATTGCTCCAGCTTGTCCTGTATATCCACCACCGTGAACATTTACAAGAACATCGTAGCTTCCTAGAGTTTCTGTAGTGTTAAGTGGTTGTTTAATGACTTCACGAAGTGTTTCGAATGGTACGTAGTCTTCTGCATCACGGTTGTTGATGATGATTTTTCCATCACCAGGTACGAGACGCACACGAGCTACTGAACTTTTACGACGGCCAGTGCCGAGATATTGTACTTGTGCCAAAGCTATTTTCCTCCTCTAATTTATCCGATAAGCTCGTAAGCTTCTGGATTTTGTGCTGCATGTGGATGATCCGGACCAGCATATACGTTTAGTTTTCTATAAACTTGGCTGCCTAAAGGACCTTTTGGAAGCATTCCTTTAATCGCAAGTTCTAGCATTTTAGTTGGGTAGTTTGTACGCATTTCAAGCGCTGTACGCTCTTTCAAGCTACCTGTATATCCTGAGTGACGGTAGTATTTTTTATCTTTTAGTTTATTACCTGTAAGATGAATTTTCTCAGCATTGATGATGATTACATGATCACCTGTGTCAACGTGAGGTGTGAATGTTGGTTTATGTTTACCGCGTAAAAGTGCTGCAACTTCTGAAGCAAGACGACCTAAAGTCTGTCCTTCAGCGTCGACAACGAGCCATTTACGCTCTACTTCGTGACCTTTAGCCATGAATGTTGTACGCATGTTTAAATCCTCCTAATTTACCTTAAATTTCCCGTTTTATATCTATATCCCTAAACACAAATAACCTTCCGGGGCTTTTTTGTGGGGTTTTAGAAATACCACTACTTATCTTATACCGAATACGCAAGTAAGTCAAGCATTTTATAAAAAAACACGTGGCAAAGTTGCTCTAGTTTTCATACGTCACATTTTCCAAGTACAAACCGTGTGCTGGCGCGGTTTTGCTTGCTTCTTTTCGATCCTGTAACTCAAGTATTTCCTTGACGTTTTCAGGGGTGTGCCAACCTATTCCAACCGCCAGTAACATGCCTGCAATAGTTCGCACCATATTGTACAAAAAACCGTCGCCTTCAATCGTCATGATGAGTTCGTCATTACTTTGTTCAACCGTTAATAAGCGGATTGTCCGCACCCGATTTGATGTAGCGGTTTTCGATGAACAAAAACTTGTGAAGTCATGCGTTCCGATTAAATGGGCAGCCGCTTTCTTCATCTCTTCTACATCGGGACGCCATCTCTCCAGATGCACAGAGTAATTCCGCTCAAAAGGACTATGAACCTTTGCGGACGACCATTTGTATACATACGTTTTTCCAGTCGCCGAGTAGCGTGCGTGAAAGTTTTCATCTACATAGACCACTTCGACAATCCGGATATCCTTTGGCAGCAATACATTCAACGCCATCTGCCAGCGGTCTGTAAGCAATGTAAGCGGCGTATCGAAGTGAATGACTTGACCGTTAGCGTGTACCCCAGCATCCGTCCTGCCGCTTGCAACAGAGTGTATCGATTGATCTTTATGAATCTTCACCAATGCTTTATCAATTTCCGATTGGACAGTCCGCATGCCAGGTTGCGATTGATAACCCGCAAAATTCGTCCCATCATAAGCGACGGTCGCTTTTACACGATTCATCTTTACAACCTCCTACCCTTTCAACAAATAAAGGGCGCCAATTAGCATAACGAGCAACACCATAGAAAATGTGTCACGCATACCCCATCTCAATTGCCTGTAGCGCGTGCGTCCTTCGCCGCCGCGATACCCACGGACCTCCATCGCAATGGCAAGCTCCTCAGCGCGTTTAAACGCGCTGACAAAGAGCGGAACGAGAAGTGGAATCACAGCGCGAATGCGTTGTTTAATGGATCCCGTACTAATATCAGACCCACGAGCAAGTTGCGCCTTTAATATCTTGTCCGTCTCATCCATCAACGTCGGTATAAATCGTAACGAAATCGACATCATCAAGGCCAGTTCATGGACAGGCAATTTAAACCGCTTAAATGGATTTAACAAATCTTCCATACCATCCGTAATCGAAATCGGAGACGTCGTCAGTGTCAAAATGGATGTCATTAAAACGAGAACTAGAAACCGTATGGAAATGAATATCCCTTGACGCAGTCCCTCTTCATATATTTTAATTATTTTCCAATCGACAAGAAGCGTTCCTTCTTTCGTAAAGAAAATATGCATTAAAAAAGTAAAAATGATTAATATTAGGATCGGCTTTAATCCGTTAAGTAAAAAATAAAGACGAATGCGTGAAATGAAAATAACGAATAAAGTAAAAGCCAACAATAATCCGTAGGTCGCTACGTTATTCGCAAGAAAAACAGCAATGACAAAAAACAGCACGAATAGCAATTTGGAACGTGGATCTAGTTTATGAACAAATGAATCGCCGGGTATATACCGACCGAAAATCATTTTTTCTAACATGAATCGGCACCTTCTTCCAAAGCTGCCTTTGCAATGAACTCGGCAAGTTGTTCTTCAGTAAGCGCGATACCAGGAAGCTTGCGACCGATTTTCTTCTCGAAGTCTCGTTGAAATTGTACAGAACGCGGCAACCCAAGTCTGTAGGAAGATAACTTCTCTTCATCAGCAAAAACTTCTTCCGGGGTACCTGTCATAACAGACGTCCCATTGCTCATGACGATTAAATTATCCGCATATCTTGCTGCATCTTCCATACTATGCGTGACAAGTATCGTCGTTAAATCTTCTTTTTCATGGAGTTGATTAAACAATTCCATGATATCCTTTCGTCCACGTGGATCTAGCCCCGCAGTCGGCTCATCTAGAATGAGGACGGAAGGTTTAAAAGCGAGAACCCCAGCAATCGCGACGCGTCGCATCTGCCCGCCCGATAAATCAAAAGGCGACTTTTCTGCGACATCTTCTGGGAGCCCTAAAAGAGTAATCAGTTCATACGCTCGTCGTTTTGATTCTTCTTCAGAAACACCAAAATTCATCGGGCCGAACATGATATCTTTTACAACTGTTTCTTCAAATAATTGGTGTTCTGGAAATTGAAAGACGATGCCGACATGACGTCTTACATCCTTTAAACCTTTCGTCTTCGTACCAGCTGTTATCGTTGCGTCACCTATCTTCACAACGCCCTCTGAAGGCTTTAACAGGCCGTTTAAATGCATAAGCAAGGTAGACTTCCCGGAACCCGTATGACCGATAATAGCAGTGTAGGCGCCTGAATGGATGGTCGCATCTACATCGTGCAAAGCTCTTTTTTCAAAAGGCGTGTCTTTACTATATAAATAACCTATATTTTGAAGTGAGATGTCCATAATTCATTCACCAACTCTTCTTCCGTCATATGTTCACCTTCAAGTTTCAACCCGTTTTCACGTAGGAGTGCTGAAACTCTTAAAGCAAATGGCAAGTCAAGACCAATCGATTCCAATTGATCGCCATGTTTAAATACTTCCTCAGGTGTTCCCGTTTGCAGTACTTTGCCTTTATTCATCACGAAAATACGGTCGGCAAGAAGTGCTTCTTCCAAGTCATGTGTAATTGAGATGACTGTAAGGCCCGTTTTCCGTTTTAGTTCCTGTACAATACGAATGACTTCATCTCGACCTTGTGGATCGAGCATTGATGTCGCTTCATCCATGATCAATAAATTCGGTCGTAGTGCAAGCGCCCCTGCAATCGCGACGCGTTGTTTCTGTCCGCCAGACAAATGGTGTGGCTCTTGATCGAGGAAATCGCTCATCTTCACTTGTTTTAACGATTCGTGGACGCGTTCTACCATGTCTTCGAATGGAATCCCGTTATTTTCAAGTGCAAATGCAACATCATCTTGTACAGTAGAACCGACAAATTGGTTGTCCGGATTTTGAAAAACAATGCCCAGGCGCGATCGAATGTCCCAAATGTTTTCATTCGTCAACTTTTCACGAAAAACATTTACGACGCCGTCCTCGGGGAACAATAGTCCAATTATTAATTTGGCCAAAGTTGATTTACCGGATCCGTTATGCCCGACAATCGCAATCCACTCGCCGTCGTTGACTGACAGAGATACGCTGTCAACCGCTTTCACCACTTCTTCATCGTCAGTTGGATACGCATACGAAACTTGTTTCATTGATAAGATTTCCTTCATTGCCATCACCTCCAGCATTTTCTTCTATGAACAACTCGTCAAAACTTGTTTTGACGGTTGAGGCATATTTTTGAGGGTCTTATCAAAAATAGTTCTGCCTATAGAGATAAAAATCCCTTGCCAATTGCCAAGGAATTCATCGTTTTTTAAATAAAAAAAAGCGCGCACCTCATCCGAAGAAATGCGCTCATATCTATAACGAATACTGGAGTGCTCATGTCCAGTACCGCGGACGAGGTGCGTAGAGCTAGACCAGGCAGTAAGTAACCCGCTGATCGTAACACTCAGCTTTAAATTGTCGTATAAATCTTTTAAAAAAAGGGTGTGCCAGACACACCCAGTTAAAGTTGAAAATTAGACGAGTTCAATTACCACTACTGGTGCACCGTCACCGCGACGGGGACCCATTTTCATGATACGTGTATATCCGCCTTGACGTTCTGCATAACGTGGAGCTACATCATCAAACAATTTCTGGATTGCAAAGACTTCAACATCTTCGCCTTCCCCGTTTGTAATTGTAACTTGCTCACGACGCATGTATTGTGCAGCTTGACGACGTGCATGTAAATCTCCACGTTTACCAAGTGTAATCATTTTTTCAACGACTGAACGCAATTCTTTTGCGCGTGCTTCTGTCGTTTGAATGCTTTCATGTACGATAAGATCAGTTGTAAGGTCGCGAAGCAACGCTTTACGTTGTGAACTTGTACGTCCAAGTTTTCTGTATGCCATAAGAGTTTCCCTCCTTCAACCTATAAATTCAATTAATCTTCTGTTCTTAAATCAAGATTAAGTTCATCTAGCTTCGCTTTCACTTCTTCAAGTGATTTACGGCCTAGATTGCGTACTTTCATCATTTCTTCTTCTGTCTTATTTGAAAGCTCAAGGACAGTGTTAATGCCCGCGCGTTTTAGGCAGTTGTAGGATCTAACAGATAGGTCAAGTTCTTCGATCGTCATCTCTAAAACTTTTTCAATCTGATCTTCTTCTTTTTCTACCATGATTTCCGCAGTTTGTGCTTCGTCTGTCATATTGACAAATATATTCAAATGCTCAGTAAGAATTTTTGCTCCGAGTGCTACTGCTTCTTTCGGACCAATGCTACCATTTGTTGAAACATCCAAAGTTAATTTATCGAAGTTAGCCAACTGACCAACACGAGTATTTTCAACTTGGAAATTAACACGTGATACCGGAGTATAGATCGAGTCGACTGGAATTACACCAATTGCAAGATCATCGCGTTTATTTGTTTCAGCTAAATCATAGCCGCGACCACGAACAGCATACATGCGCATGCGTAAGTGTCCATTTTTCCCTAGCGTTGCAATCTTTAAATCAGGATTCAGAATTTCTACATCACTGTCATGCGTAATATCCGCTGCAGTGATAACTCCTTCACCTTTCACATCAATCTCAATTACCTTCTCTTCATCTGAATAGATTTTAAGAGCAATTCTTTTCACATTCAAAATAATTGTAGCAACGTCTTCAACGACACCTTCTACAGTTGAGAATTCATGAAGAACCCCGTCAATTTGAATGGATGTTACAGCTGCCCCTGGTAATGAGGAAAGAAGAATTCGACGCAAGGAATTCCCTAAGGTATTCCCGTAGCCACGCTCAAGTGGTTCAATGATAAACTTCCCGAATTTGGAATCATCGCTGATTTTCACAGTTTCAATCTTTGGTTTCTCAATTTCGATCATTCGTTTACCCTCCTTCAAAACGTCGTATAAAATGGCCGTTCCATATTGAAATCGATATTCACAGACTGCAAATTACAGTCTTATAATTCATTTTTACCAAAAAATGTGTTTCTCAATCAAATGGATGTTAAGCCATTATACACGGCGGCGTTTTGGTGGACGGCATCCGTTATGTGGAACCGGAGTTACGTCTCTAATTGCGGTTACTTCAAGTCCAGCAGCTTGTAGTGAACGAATTGCAGCTTCACGACCAGCACCAGGGCCTTTAACAGTAACTTCAAGAGTTTTTAAACCATGCTCCATAGATGTTTTAGCAGCAGTTTCTGCAGCCATCTGTGCAGCGAATGGTGTTGATTTACGGGATCCTCTGAATCCTAGTGCACCAGCACTTGACCATGAAAGAGCGTTACCTTGCATGTCCGTAATTGTAACAATCGTATTGTTAAACGTCGAACGGATATGTGCAATACCGGATTCGATATTCTTTTTCGTACGACGACGTGTTGTTTGTTTTTTACCTTTAGCCATGTTAAGAAGAAACCTCCTTTACGTATAATTTATCTTCTAACTGCGCGCTTAGCGCCTTTACGAGTACGGGCGTTGTTTTTCGTGTTTTGTCCGCGAACTGGTAGTCCACGACGGTGACGCATTCCACGGAAACTTCCAATTTCCATCAAACGCTTGATGTTAAGTGAAGATTCGCGACGTAAGTCACCTTCTACTCTCAAACTGTCAATTTCTGTACGGATTTTGTCGAGTTCTGCATCAGTAAGGTCGCGAACGCGTGTTTCTTCAGAAACACCAGCAGCTGCCAATACTTGTTGTGCAGTTGTTTTTCCAATTCCGAATACATATGTCAAAGAAATAACAATGCGCTTATCGCGCGGAACATCTACTCCAGCAATACGTGCCATATAGATTGTGCACCTCCTTCAATTTAGCCTTGTCTTTGTTTATGTTTTGGATTTTCACAGATAACCATTACTCGCCCACGTCTGCGAATAACTTTACATTTTTCACAGATCGGTTTTACAGATGCTCTAACTTTCATCTTACCCAACCTCCTTCATATTCCGGAGTACAAAAGTTTATTTGAAACGGTACGTGATACGACCGCGCGTCAAATCATAAGGAGAAAGTTCCATAGTTACTTTGTCGCCAGGCAGGATACGGATAAAGTGCATACGGATTTTGCCAGAAACATGCGCAAGAATCGTATGGCCGTTTTCAAGCTCTACTTTAAACATCGCGTTTGGCAACGTTTCGACTACAGTACCTTCTACTTCGATTACATCGTCTTTCGTCATCAATCCTGTCTCCCTTCTCTATATCAATAAAGGTTCTCACCATCAATCGGCATCAGTCGCCTTTAAAGCTTCCTTCAACATATGTCTGGAACGCAAGAGTGATGTTCGAAAGACGTCTGTCACATTTCGCTTCCCATTAAACAAATCTTTCCACTTATGTTGTGGCGAATCGCTTTTAGGAATGGACACGACCGTCCAGATTGCCTTGGATGAGTTCCCAAGCTACGTCATTTCAGTTCTAGACACAAAAGTAATCTTATCAAAAATTGATCATAAAATACATTTTGCGGCCTATAACCTTTACGCCTCAGAGAACTCTAGCAGTTCTTTATCCCGGGCAGCATATGCTTTTGCAGCTCTTTGTGTGAAATACCCTTTCCGACTAGCAAGTAGCATGAGCCCGGAAAGGTTTACTGTCCGTTCCCTTGAAGGATAGCGTCCAGCTCTTTGAAAACGTCATCGATGTCCTGTTGTCCATCGATATTTGATAGCACATTTTTAGCATTATAAAACGCTAGTAGCGGTGCTGTTTGTGTCATATTTACTTCCAGACGATTCTTTACAGTTTCGGGATTATCATCCTCGCGCTGATAAAGCTCGCCACCATCTTTATCACAAACACCTTCAACCTTTGGCGGGTTAAATAGTAAATGATAAGACGTTCCGCATACTTTACAGATACGGCGACCCGTTAATCTTTTAACGAGTTCATCCGGATCTACTTCAATATTTAGAACATGCTCGATTTTTCGGTCCATGTCCGATAAAAGTGCATCTAACGCTTCCGCTTGAGGAACCGTTCGCGGGAATCCATCTAGAAGGAATCCTTTATCGCAATCAGGTTTGCTCAATCGTTCACGCACGATGCCAATCGTAACTTCATCAGGAACTAAAGCTCCTTGATCCATATACGATTTAGCTTTGATGCCGAGTTCTGTGCCTTCAGAAATAGCAGCACGGAACATATCGCCTGTAGAAATATGAGGGGTATCGTACTTTTCAACAATATTGTCTGCCTGTGTGCCTTTACCGGCACCCGGCAAGCCCATTACTATGATATTCATACGGTTTGTCCTCCACACTTTTCCTCAATAGGGAAGAATGCAATTCAATTCTTCTTTGAAGAATGAGTTCAATTCTTCCTTTAAGAAGTTTATTTCATAAAGCCTTTATAATGCCTTTTCACGAGTTGTGATTCAAGTTGTTTCATCGTTTCAAGTGCAACACCGACAACGATTATTAAACTTGTTCCACCAATTTGCAAAGACTGTGGCAGGCTAGCTAAATTGATGAAAATGATAGGCATTACCGAAACTACCGCAAGGAAGATTGCCCCTACAAACGTTAGTCTATACAAAGTGCTTGTTAAATAGCGCTCTGTATCATGACCTGGACGAATGCCCGGAATATAGGCTCCCTGCTTTTTCAAATTATCAGCGACATTCTCAGGATTAACCTGAATGAATGCGTAGAAATAAGTAAATGCGATAATGAGCGCTACATATATTACCATTCCTACTGAGTTCGTATAGTCGAATATGTTAATTATTGTTGACGTTACTTTGCTTTCCCCGAAAAACGATGCAATTGACTGTGGTGTGATGAAAAACGCCACTGCAAAGATTACCGGAATTACACCTGCTGCGTTCAGCTTCAATGGCATATGCGTTTGCTGACCTGCTGACGTTTGACCGCGGCCTGTAGCACGCTTTGCGTATTGAACCGGAATTTTACGCAATGCTTCTTGTACGTATATAATTCCGACAGTTACAGCGACAATAACGAGAAGCAATAAAAACATAATCGCTAACTTTATAAATAATGCGTCACCCGCATCTTGAATTTGTGTTGCATACAATTGGTTTGCTGCAGTAGGGATCCCAGCGACGATTCCAGCAAAGATGATGATGGAAATACCATTTCCAACGCCTCTTTCTGTAATTTTCTCGCCGAGCCACAAAAGAAATGCAGTTCCAGCTGTCAGAACGATTGCAATCACTACGTAGGTTGCAATACCTTCGTCTTTTATGAGCGTTCCACCATACATTCTGTTGAAGCCGAATGACATCGCGATTGCTTGGACAAAGGCTAGCACAATTGTGAAGTATCTCGTGAACTGTGCAAGTTTACGTCTTCCAACGTCACCTTCTTTAGCCCACTCTGTAAACTTTGGTACGACATCCATCTGCAATAATTGCATAATGATGGAAGCTGTGATGTATGGCATAATCCCCATTGCTAAAATGGAGAAATTCGCCAATGCACCACCGCCAAAAATATTAAGAAACCCAATTAGACTGTGATCTGTTTGTTGCAAAGCAGACGCATCGACATTCGGTACAGGAATAAATGCACCTAGTCTAAATGCGATTAAGACTAACAATGTAAAAAGAATTTTATCTCTTATATTTTTAACGCGCATAAAGCTAGAGATTGTCTCAAACATTAAACCACCTCGGTTTGTCCGCCTGCTTTTTCGATAGCTTCCTTAGCAGCAGCAGAGAATTTGTGGGCCTTAACTGTAATCTTTTTCTCAAGTGTTCCATTGCCTAGAATCTTGATTCCTGATTTAGTTTTGCTAACAATACCCGACTCAAGTAACAATTCGGGCGTTACTACTGTGCCTTCATCAAATAGGTTAAGTTTATCGATATTTACTACCGTATAGTCTTTACGGTTGATGTTTGTAAAACCGCGTTTAGGAAGTCGTTGGAATAATGGTGTTTGACCACCTTCAAATCCTAGACGTGTACCTCCGCCGGAACGAGCATTTTGACCTTTATGCCCTTTACCAGAAGTTTTCCCAAAGCCAGATCCGATGCCGCGTCCAATACGTTTCCGTGATTTACGAGCACCTACAGCTGGTTTCATTTCATGTAAGTTCATTTCATTGGCACCTCCTTAATAAGAAAAACGGGATTATAGTTCTTTAACTGTAACCAGGTGGGATACTACGTTGACCATGCCACGAATTGCAACATTGTCTTCATGTTCAACCGTCTGATTAATTTTATTTAGCCCTAAAGCTTGTACTGTTTTACGCTGTGCCGGTTTTGAACCGATCACGCTCTTTTTAAGGGTGATTTCGAGTTTGTTCGCCATTGTCTTTCCCCCCTTAACCTAACAGTTCTTCTACAGTTTTTCCGCGCAATTTAGCTACATCTTCTGCACGTTTCAAATTCTCTAGTCCTGAAATTGTTGCACGAACCATATTAATTGGCGTGCTTGAACCAAGTGATTTTGAAAGAATATCTGTAATACCAGCTAGTTCGAGTACAGCACGGACAGGTCCGCCTGCGATAACTCCTGTACCAGGTGCAGCAGGTTTAATTAGAACTTGACCTGCACCAAAGCGTCCAAGAATTTCATGTGGTGTTGTACCTCTAACCATTGGTACGGAAATTAGGTTTTTCTTAGCATCTTCAATTGCTTTACGGATAGCCTCTGGAACTTCCTGTGCTTTCCCAGTTCCAAAACCGACTCGACCGTTTTTGTCGCCGACTACAACGAGAGCAGTAAAACGGAAACGACGTCCACCTTTTACAACTTTCGCTACACGGTTAATCGTAACTACGCGTTCTTCAAATTCACTTTTATTCTGATCATTACGACGCATTAAATATGTCCCTCCTTTTAATTAAAATTCCAGACCATTTTCACGTGCTGAGTCAGCAAGAGCTTTCACACGGCCGTGAAATAGGTAACCGCCACGGTCGAATACAACCGACTTGACGTTTTTCTCTCCGGCTTTATTCGCGATAATCTCGCCAACTTTAGCAGCAGCTTCAGTATCCGCCTTAGTTTCAAGACCGAAGTCTTTATCCATTGTCGATGCGCTTGCAATCGTTACTCCGCTAACATCATCAATCAATTGAGCATAAATATGCTTATTTGAACGATATACGTTTAAACGAGGACGTGCAGCAGTACCGCTAATTTTCCGACGTACGCGTGAATGACGCTTTTTACGGACAGCGTTTCTATCATTTTTCGTAATCATCGTGGTCACTCCTTCCAAATACCTATACGGTATTATTTACCTGTTTTACCTTCTTTACTACGTACCTGTTCGCCTTGGTAACGAATTCCTTTGCCTTTATATGGCTCAGGTGGGCGTACTTGACGAATTTTAGATGCAAGAGCACCAACACGTTCTTTATCAATACCAGTGATTTTAATTTTCGTGTTTTCAGGAACTTCGATCTGAACTCCATCTTCCGGTGTAAATTCAACCGGGTGAGAGTAACCGACGTTTAGAACAAGTTTCTGTCCTTGAAGTTGTGCACGGTAACCTACCCCGACAAGCTCAAGTGAACGTTCGAATCCTTTTGAAACGCCTGTCACCATATTATCAAGAAGTGAACGCGTCGTACCATGGATAGAACGGTGTTGTTTTGATTCAGATGGGCGAATTAACGTAATTACGTTATCTTCTTTTTCAATCTTAATTTCTGGGTTAAATTTGTTTGTAAGTTCGCCTTTTGGTCCTTTAACTGTAACAACGTTACCTTCTAAAAATGTAACTGTTACTTGTTCAGGTACTTCAATTGGCTTTTTTCCTATACGGGACATTCAATTGCACCTCCATTCAATTGTTGCGTATTACCAGACGTAAGCTACGACTTCTCCGCCTACTTGTTTAGCGCGTGCTTCTTTATCAGTAAGGACGCCATGTGATGTAGAAACGAGGGCGATACCTAAACCATTCAATACTTTAGGAACTTCATTTGTTTTTGCATAAACACGAAGTCCAGGTTTTGAAATACGTTTAAGACCAGTAATTACACGCTCGTCGTTTTGACCATATTTAAGGAAGATTCGGATGATGCCTTGTTTGTTGTCTTTAACAAATTCAACATCACGGACGAAACCTTCACGTTTTAGGATTTCAGCAATTTCTCTTTTCATGTTTGAAGCAGGTACCTCAAGCTTCTCGTGACGAACCATGTTCGCGTTACGGATGCGAGTAAGCATATCTGCGACCGGATCACTCATTGTCATTCCATTGACCTCCTTCCCATATTAGGGGATTACCAGCTTGCTTTTTTAACGCCTGGAATTTGTCCTTTGTACGCTAGTTCGCGGAAACAAATACGGCAAAGCATGAATTTACGATATACAGAGTGCGGACGTCCACAACGTTTACAACGCGTGTACTCTTGCACTTTAAATTTAGGTGTACGTTTTTGTTTTGCAATCATTGATTTTTTAGCCATGATTTCGCCTCCCTCTTATTTACTTCTGGAATGGCATGCCGAACTGCTTAAGCAACTCGTGTGCTTCTTCATCCGAATTAGCAGTAGTTACGATGTTAATGTCCATTCCACGAATTTTAGATACTTTATCATATTCGATTTCAGGGAAGATCAATTGCTCTTTTACGCCAAGCGTATAGTTTCCACGACCGTCGAATGCTCTTTTTGAAACACCGCGGAAGTCACGAACACGTGGCAATGAAACAGAAATCAATTTGTCTAGGAATTCATACATGCGCTCACCGCGTAATGTAACTTTTGTTCCAATAGGCATTCCTTCACGTAGACGGAATCCTGCGATTGATTTCTTTGCTTTTGTGACGACTGGTTTTTGACCAGAGATAATCGATAAATCTTCCACTGCCGCATCTAGTGCTTTCGTGTTTTGAACAGCATCGCCAACACCCATGTTGATTACGATTTTGTCCACTTTAGGAACTTGCATCACTGATGTATATTCAAACTTGCTCATTAGAGCAGGAGTAACTTCGTTTACAAACTTCTCTTTAAAACGGCTCATCTATTGGACCTCCTTTCAACCGCTACTTAGTTATCCAGTACTGCACCGGATTTTTTAGCAACACGAACTTTTTTGCCATCTTCAATCTTGTACCCTACACGAGTTGGCTCGTTAGTTTTAGGGTCGATTAGCATGACGTTTGAAACATGAATCGCTGCCTCTATGCTCATTATTCCGCCTTGAGGGTTTTCCTGATTAGGTTTCGTGTGTTTCTTAACGATGTTTGCACCTTCAACAATCACACGGTCCTTTTTAGGAAAAGCTGCTAGGATCACGCCGGTTTTACCTTTGTCTTTCCCGGAAATGACCATAACTTTATCGCCTTTTTTTACATGCATTCTGTCGCACCTCCTGTTTTGCACTGTCATGTTAAATTAGAGTACTTCTGGAGCTAGAGAAATAATTCTCATGAAATTGCTGTCGCGAAGTTCGCGAGCAACAGGTCCAAAAATACGTGTTCCACGTGGGCTCTTATCGTCCCGGATGATTACGCATGCGTTCTCATCGAATGTTATATATGATCCGTCGTTACGACGAACACCAGTTTTTGTACGCACGATAACAGCCTTGACGACTTCACCTTTCTTGACAACGCCACCTGGTGTTGCTTTTTTCACTGTACAGACAACAACGTCACCAATATTGGCTACTTTACGACCTGTACCACCAAGTACTTTAATTGTAAGAACTTCACGAGCGCCTGAGTTATCGGCGACTTTCATACGACTTTCCTGTTGAATCATTGAGGCTACCTCCCCTCGGATTAAAGTATCCGATATCTATTAAATAACGATTGCTTTCTTGACGATTTCAGTTAGGCGGAAACGTTTTGATTTCGAAAGCGGACGCGTTTCCGTGATGCGAACGATATCTCCCATTTTCGCTTCGTTCAACTCATCATGAACTTTGTGCTTTTTAGAATATTTCATACGCTTACCGTATAAAGTATGCTTCTTTTGTGTTTCGACCAACACAGTGATCGTTTTATCCATTTTGTCAGAAACGACGCGCCCTGTATATACTTTGCGCTCATTACGCTCAGTCATAGTTGGAACCTCCTTCATCAGTTATTTGCACTGATTTCTCTTTGACGTATTACAGTTTTCATGCGCGCAATCGATTTACGAACTTGACCGATGCGTGCAGTGTTTTCTAATTGACCAGTCGCCAATTGGAAGCGAAGGTTGAAAAGCTCTTCTTTCAGTGATTTCACTTGTTGCTCAATCTCTGCAGTTGTTAAGTCACGGATTTCTTTAGCTTTCATTAGATTCACCACCAATTTCTTCACGTTTTACAAACTTGCTTTTAATAGGAAGCTTGTGAGATGCAAGACGAAGCGCTTCACGAGCTACCTCTTCATCGACACCTGCAATTTCAAACATGATTCTACCAGGTTTAACAACTGCTACCCAGCCTTCTACAGCACCCTTACCGGAACCCATCCGAACTTCAAGAGGCTTTTTTGTATACGGTTTGTGTGGGAAAATATTGATCCAAACTTTCCCGCCACGTTTCATGTAACGTGTCATTGCAATACGTGCTGCTTCAATTTGACGGTTTGTGATCCATGATGCTTCAAGAGCCTGTAGACCGTACTCGCCAAACTCAACTGTTGCTCCACCTTTTGTAGTTCCACGCATGTTGCCGCGGAATACGCTACGATATTTAACGCGTTTAGGCATTAACATATTAGTTGCCTCCTTCCTCAGAGTTCTTCTTTAGTGTCGGAAGGACTTCTCCTTTGTAAATCCATACTTTTACGCCAAGCTTACCGAATGTTGTATCAGCTTCAGCATGTGCATAATCAATGTCAGCACGTAAAGTATGAAGTGGAACAGACCCTTCACTATATCCTTCTGCACGAGCGATGTCCGCACCGCCAAGACGTCCAGAAACTTGTGTTTTAATTCCTTTCGCACCAGCGCGAATTGTACGTTGAATTGCTTGTTTTTGCACACGACGGAATGAAACACGGCCTTCTAATTGACGTGCGATGTTTTCTGCTACTAATTTCGCGTCAAGATCTGCACGTTTAACTTCGATGATGTTGATGTGTACGCGTTTGCCTGTAATTGAATTTAATTGTTTACGGAGAGCTTCGACCTCGGAGCCACCTTTACCAATTACCATTCCAGGTTTCGCAGTGTGAATAGAAATGTTTACACGCTTTGCAGCACGTTCGATTTCTACTTTAGAAACAGATGCATCAACTAATTTCTTGTCAATATACTCACGAATCTTTAAATCTTCATGCAATAGTGTTGCGTAATCTTTTTCAGCGTACCATTTTGACTCCCAGTCACGGATGATACCGACCCGCAAACCATTAGGATGTATTTTTTGACCCACGAATTATCCCTCCTTCTTCTCTGCTACCACGACAGTGATATGGCTTGTGCGTTTGTTGATAGCACTTGCGCGTCCCTGTGCACGTGGGCGGAAACGTTTCAATGTCGGTCCTTCATCAACGAATATTTCGCTAACAATCAAGTTCTCGACATTCATTTCATAGTTATGTTCAGCGTTTGCGACGGCTGAATTCAATGCTTTTTCTACAGCTGGAGATGCCGCTCTCGGCGTCAGGCGTAGAATTGCCACAGCTTCACCGATTTTCTTACCTCTGATAAGATCAACCACAAGACGAACTTTACGAGGAGCAATACGGACTGTGCGGGCAGTAGCTTTAGCTTGTTGCATCAGATTTACCTCCTCTCAATTAACGACCTGTTTTCTTATCGTCGCCACCGTGATTTCTAAATGTACGTGTTGGTGCGAATTCACCTAGTTTGTGACCTACCATATCTTCTGTTACGTATACTGGTACGTGTTTACGACCATCGTATACTGCAATCGTCATTCCGATGAAAGACGGGAAAATTGTGGAGCGTCGTGACCAAGTTCTAATTACTTGTTTTTTCTCTGAACCTTTTTGTGCATCGACTTTCTTTAAAAGATGATCGTCTGCAAAAGGTCCTTTTTTCAAGCTTCGGCCCATGTCGGAACCTCCCTCCTTGATTTGACTACGGCCCAGTTATTGAACCGCAGTGATTCCAAATTACTTCTTACGACGACGAATAATATGTTTGTCGGAAGCATTGTTTTTCTTACGCGTTTTGTAACCAAGTGTTGGTTTGCCCCAAGGTGTAAGTGGTGATGGCATACCGATTCCAGTACGTCCTTCTCCTCCACCGTGCGGGTGATCGTTCGGGTTCATTGCAGATCCACGTACTGCCGGGCGTTTACCCATCCAGCGTGAACGTCCTGCTTTACCGATGTTAATAAGTTCGTGTTGTTCGTTTCCAACTTGACCGATTGTTGCGCGGCAAGAAGAAAGAACCATGCGTACTTCACCGGATTGAAGACGAACAATTACGTATTTACCTTCGCGTCCTAGAAGTTGAGCAGATGTACCAGCTGAACGTACGAGTTGGCCACCTTTTCCTGGTTTCAATTCAATGTTGTGAATTGTTGAACCCATTGGAATGTTTTCTAGTGGAAGTGCGTTACCTACTTTAGCGTCAACATCTGGACCTGACATGATTGTCATTCCAACTTGAAGACCTTTTGGAGCAAGGATGTAACGTTTTTCTCCATCAGCATAATTAATTAAAGCGATATTCGCAGAACGGTTCGGATCGTATTCGATCGTAGCAACGCGTCCTGGTATGCCATCTTTCCGACGTTGGAAATCGATGACACGGTATTGGCGTTTATGGCCGCCACCTTGGTGACGAACAGTAGTCCTACCTGTATTGTTACGTCCGCCTGACCGTTTAACCGGTGCTAGCAATGATTTTTCTGGCTTATCCGTAGTAATTGCGGAGAAATCAGATGAAGTCATATTACGACGTCCATTAGAAGTAGGTTTGTATTTTTTAATCACCTTGTTTTCCCTCCTTCATATAATCGTGTTTCATATTAATAGAAACTTATAGTTCGAATAGTTCGATGTCGTTTGAGTCCTCAGTTAGCGTAACAATCGCTTTACGGCGTTTGTTTGTGTAACCAGCGTGCTTACCCATACGTTTGAACTTGCCTTTATAGTTTTGTACGTTTACTTTTTCCACTTTCACTCCGAAGATTTCTTCAACAGCGTGCTTAACTTGTGTTTTGTTCGCGCGCGTGTCGACATCGAAAGTGTACTTTTTGAATTCCATTTGATCAGAAGTACGCTCGGTAATGACCGGACGTTTTAAGATATCACGTGCTTCCATTAACCAAGCACCTCCTCTATTTTTTCTACTGCTGCTTTAGTTACGACGAATTTTTCGTGCGCAACAATATCAAGAACATTGATGCTGCTAGCAGTTACTACACTGATTCCAGGAATGTTACGAGCGGACAATGCCACCGTCTCATCAAGGTCTGCAGTGACAATCAATGCTTTTTTGTTAATTGATAGATCTTTTAATACTTGTACAAACTCTTTTGTTTTTGGTGCATCAAATGATAGTTGGTCAAGAACGATTACGTTCTCTTCGCGTACTTTTGATGAAAGTGCAGATAAAAGAGCGATTCTGCGAACTTTTCTTGGTAGTTTGTATGAATAGCTTCTTGGTGTTGGACCAAATACAACTCCACCGCCACGCCATTGTGGGGAACGGATTGACCCTTGACGAGCACGGCCTGTTCCTTTTTGACGCCATGGTTTACGTCCACCGCCAGCAACTTCAGAACGGTTTTTTACTTTGTGGTTACCTTGGCGTAATGATGCGCGCTGTTGGACCAATGCTTCAAACAAAATCGCTTCATTTGGCTCGATTCCGAAAATCGCATCGTTTAATTCGATTTCGCCAACTGAAGAACCTGTTTGACTTAAAACGGATACTTTTGTCATTCCAACTTCCTCCTTCCTTTATTAATTAGTTCCCTTTAATCGCGCTTTTCACTTGGATAAGTGATTTACGTGATCCTGGAACATTACCTTTTATAAGTAGCAAGTTACGCTCAGCGTCAACTCTTACAATTTCAAGGTTTTGAATCGTTACTGTTTGATTTCCCATGCGTCCTGGAAGCTTCTTACCTTTGAAGACACGTTGAGCGTCTACAGATCCGATTGAACCTGGTGAACGGTGGAAACGTGATCCATGAGACATAGAACCGATTGAGTAACCGTGGCGTTTAATAACACCCTGGAACCCTTTACCTTTTGATGTACCTACTACGTCGACGATATCGCCTTCTGCGAAAGTATCGACTTTGACTTCCTGACCAACCTCGTGTGCGTTAACGTCCAAACCACGGAATTCGCGGATGAAGCGCTTAGGCGTTGTATCAGCTTTCGCAACGTGTCCCTTTTCAGGTTTGTTCGATAGCTTGTCTCTCTTGTCATTAAATCCTAGTTGGATTGCTTCATAGCCGTCCGTTTCTGCACTCTTCTTTTGAAGAACGATGTTTGGAGTAGCTTCAATCACTGTTACTGGGATTAGATCACCGTTTTCAGCAAAAATTTGCGTCATGCCGATTTTTTTCCCTAAGATTCCTTTGGTCATTCGTCACACCTCCTGTAATATAATAATTTTTTCTATCGATTATAATTTGATTATAATTTGATTTCAATGTCTACGCCTGATGGTAAATCGAGTTTCATTAACGCGTCGACAGTTTGTGGTGTCGGGTTAACAATATCGATAAGACGTTTATGTGTGCGCATTTCGAACTGCTCACGTGAATCCTTGTTAACGTGTACTGAACGTAGAATCGTGTAAACAGATCTTTCTGTTGGTAGTGGAATCGGACCCGATACACTTGCACCAGAACGTTTTGCTGTTTCGACAATCTTTTCAGCTGATTGATCAAGGATACTGTGATCATATGCTTTTAAACGAATACGAATCTTTTGTTTTGCCATTACTTTCCCTCCCTTTCGCCTAATTAATAGACATTCTCCACGAAAATTTCCCACACACGCGCCATGGCAATGCGGCCGGGTGTGTCGGCAACCTCTCGCTTCATCGCAGTCAAAGAGCAACATTCAACATTATACACAAGGAAAAAGAATTCCGCAAGTGTTTTAACGAAATTCTTTTCGATGCTTTTATTATTATAGTATCTATTGTTACGAGATGCAATAACCTAGCAATTAGTCGGAAAAATTAATGAGCTTAACCCAGCAACATAACACCAATCCAACCGAATACTAATAGCGGAATACTGAAGTGAATAAAAGTCGGAACACAAGAGTCCCATATATGGTTGTGTTGTCCGTCTGCATCCAGCCCAGCTGTTGGCCCTAATGTAGAGTCAGAAGCTGGAGAACCGGCATCCCCAAGCGCTGCAGCCGTCCCTACCAATGCGATGATCGCCATCGTACTAAAACCGAACTCGATACTTAATGGCACGAAGATGGACGCAATAATAGGAATCGTGGCGAATGATGAACCAATACCCATTGTCACAATCAAACCGACAATCAGCATTAAGAGTGCAGCCAACGCTTTATTATCGCCTAACATTTCGCTTGTGTGTTCTACAAGTAAAATAACATGACCTGTTTCTTTAAGGACAGCAGCAAATCCATTCGCAGCAATCATAACGAATCCTACAAATGCCATCATTTTCATGCCGTCGTTTATTAGATTATCTGCTTCCTTCCACTTCAAGGCGCCTGTAACGTATAAAATAAAGATCCCAGTGACAGCGCCCGCAATCATGGATTGTGTCGGTATTTGTACAGCCAACGTCCCGATTAAGGCAATGACAGTAAATACTAGATTGCGAGTTTTAATTTCGACAACTTCTTCGGATAACTCGATTTTGCGATCTTCATATTCTCTCGGTTTTCGGTATGAAATGAAAATCGCAATTATCAAGCCGATAACGAGCCCTATCACAGGAATAACCATTGCTTTTGGAATATCTGACATATTAATCGTTAGACCAGCAAGTTCCATTTGGGTTGCCAATATTTCATGGAATAGGAATCCGAAACCATACGGTAAAATCATATACGGCACAGTCAACCCGAACGTCAATACAGAAGCAATTAAACGACGATCGATTTTCAACATATTTAAAACGTGCAAAATTGGCGGAACTAATAGTGGAATGAATGCGATATGAATCGGAATCAGGTTTTGCGAGAACATCGCCATCGCAAGCAGGATTAAGACAACTAATACTTTCCCAAGAGCTGTACGATCTGCTTGTCCGTCTTTTTTGACGATTTTCAACATGCCATTGACAAGCAGCTGCGGAATCCCAGTTTGAGAAATCGCAACGGCGAATCCACCTAATAGCGCATAACTCAACGCGATATTAGCACCTTCGCCAAGTCCGCTTGAAAAGGATTTAATCGTCTCATCAAACGAAAGACCACCCGTCAAGCCTCCCGCGATTGCGCCCATGACTAACGCAAGCACCACATTCACTCGAACCAAACTTAATAACAACATCACTACTACTGCAATAAGAACTGCATTCATATATTTTCACTCCTAAATATTTCACTCTGCTAAAGTACTAAAGTCCATTGTCCTAATTTAACAAAATAATATCATCCTGTCAATAGACAAAATTTAGCAACTTAACCAGAGGAGTGAAACGACTAAAACAACAGCGTAAACGACTAATGAGCCGACCGATACGACCAATACCACTTCCGAACCGACCAAACACACGCTACAAAACTCCACAAAAAAACTCCCGCCACGTCTGGCAGGAGTTTTTTATATTAGTATCAATTATTTTTGGATTGAAGCAACTACGCCTGATCCAACAGTACGTCCACCCTCACGGATAGAGAAACGCGTACCTTCTTCAAGAGCGATTGGAGAAATAAGTTCGATCTTCATTTCTACGTTATCGCCAGGCATAACCATTTCTACGCCTTCAGGAAGTTCGATTACACCTGTTACGTCAGTTGTACGGAAGTAGAACTGAGGACGGTAGTTTGAGAAGAACGGCGTGTGACGGCCACCCTCTTCTTTTGATAGAACATAAACTTCAGAAGTGAAGTTTGTGTGTGGAACGATTGAACCTGGTTTAGCAAGTACTTGACCACGTTGGATATCTTCACGCGCTACTCCACGTAGAAGTGCTCCAATGTTGTCACCAGCTTCTGCATAGTCAAGAAGTTTACGGAACATTTCTACACCTGTAACAGTAGTAGATTTAGCTTCGTCAACGATACCGATGATATCAACAGTTTCGCCTACTTTAACTTGTCCACGCTCAACACGTCCAGTTGCAACTGTACCACGACCTGTAATTGAGAACACGTCCTCAACAGGCATCATGAATGGTTTGTCAGTTTGACGTGGTGGTGTTGGGATGTACTCATCAACAGCAGCCATAAGTTCCATAATTTTATCTTCGTAGCCTTCGTCGCCTTCTAGTGCTTTAAGCGCTGAACCTTGGATAACAGGAATGTCATCGCCAGGGAAGTCATACTCAGAAAGAAGATCACGGATCTCCATTTCAACTAGCTCAAGAAGTTCTTCGTCGTCAACCATGTCACATTTGTTCATGAATACGACTAAGTAAGGAACACCTACGTTACGTGAAAGTAGGATGTGCTCACGTGTTTGTGGCATTGGGCCGTCAGCTGCAGATACAACTAGGATTCCGCCGTCCATTTGTGCTGCTCCAGTAATCATGTTCTTAACGTAGTCCGCGTGACCTGGGCAGTCAACGTGCGCGTAGTGACGGTTTTCAGTTTCGTACTCGATGTGAGACGTGTTAATCGTGATTCCACGCTCTTTTTCTTCTGGTGCGTTATCAACTTGGTCGTATGACTGAGCTGTCCCACCTAGTCTTTTCGCAAGAACTGTTGCGATTGCAGCTGTTAGTGTTGTTTTACCATGGTCAACGTGACCAATTGTTCCAATGTTCGCATGCGTCTTGGAACGATCGAATTTTTCTTTACCCATTATGGAAAGCCTCCTTAAAATATAAACATTAATAGTTTTTATAGCTATTGATGCTTAAAGCGACAACAGCTTCGTGCATATAAATTACTTATACTAGAATTAACAACGAATTACAATTATTCGCCTTTATTCTTTTTAATAATTTCTTCTGAAACTGATTTCGGAACTTCTTCATAGTGATCAAACACCATTGAGAAGACTCCACGTCCTTGTGTATTAGAACGAAGTGAAGTTGCATAACCGAACATTTCAGCAAGTGGAACCATTGCAGCAACAACTTGCGCATTACCGCGTGCTTCCATTCCTTCTACGCGACCACGACGTGATGTAATATCACCCATGATATCTCCCATGTACTCTTCTGGAATAATGACGTCAACTTTCATCATTGGCTCGAGAAGAACCGGGTTGACTTTTGATGCTGCGTTTTTAAGTGCCATAGAACCGGCAATCTTAAACGCCATCTCGTTGGAGTCAACATCATGGTAAGAACCGTCGTATAGACGTGCTTTAATGTCGATTAATGGATATCCTGCGATTACCCCGTTGTCGAGTGCGTCACGGATACCTGCTTCAACAGAACTGATGTATTCGCGTGGTACAGATCCACCGACGATATTGTCGATAAATTCGAAACCTGCGCCTACTTCGTTTGGTGAGAATTCAACCCAAACGTGACCATATTGTCCACGTCCACCTGATTGGCGAACAAACTTACCTTCAACTTCCGCAGCTTGACGGAATGTTTCACGGTAAGATACTTGTGGAGCACCAACGTTTGCAGCAACGTTAAACTCACGACGCATACGGTCTACGAGTACGTCTAGGTGAAGTTCACCCATACCTGCAATAATAACTTCGCCAGTTTCCTCATCTGTATGAGCATGGAAAGTTGGATCTTCTTCTTGTAGTTTAACTAGAGCTTGACCCATTTTATCTTGGTCCGCTTTTGTTTTTGGTTCAATTGCTACAGAGATAACTGGTTCTGGGAAATCCATAGATTCGAGAATAACTGGTGCTTTCTCGTCACATAGCGTGTCACCCGTACCTGTGTCTCTTAGTCCAACTGCAGCAGCGATATCTCCGGAGTGTACTTCAGAAATTTCTTCACGGGAATCAGCATGCATTTGTAGAATACGTCCTACACGCTCACGCTTGCCTTTAGAAGTGTTCTGAACATATGAACCGGATTTTAGTGTCCCTGAGTAAACGCGGAAGAATGTAAGTTTCCCTACATATGGATCCGTCATAACTTTAAACGCAAGTGCCGAGAATGGGCCTTTGTCGTCTGCAGGACGTGTGACTTCTTCTTCATTATCAGGATTAATACCTGTCATCGGAATAACGTCGGTTGGTGATGGAAGGTAGTCAATAACTGCGTCAAGAACGAGTTGAACACCTTTATTTTTGAACGCAGTTCCACAAACGACAGGGTAGAACTCTACGTTTAGTGTTGCTTTACGAATTGCATCTTTAATTTCAGTTACAGTTAGCTCTTCGCCGTTCAAATATTTCTCCATCAGATCTTCGTCGAATTCAGCAATCGCTTCAATTAGCTTTTCACGATATTCTTCTGCTGTTGCAACATGTTCTTCAGGGATATCACGGACTTCAACATCCATTCCTGTGTCATCACCGTAGAAAGTTGCTTTCATTTCGATTAAATCAATAATTGCTTCAAATTGATCTTCCGCGCCAATCGGTAACTGGATCGGGTGTGCGTTAGCACCTAGACGATCATGGAGTGTACTTAATGCGTAAAGGAAATCCGCACCTGTTTTGTCCATCTTGTTAACGAATACTAAGCGTGGAACTGAATAGTTTGTAGCTTGTCTCCAAACAGTTTCAGTTTGTGGTTCAACACCTGATTGTGCATCAAGAACTGTCACAGCACCATCAAGTACGCGTAATGAACGTTCAACTTCAACAGTGAAGTCTACGTGTCCCGGTGTATCGATGATGTTTACGCGGTGACCTTTCCATTGAGCTGTTGTAGCAGCAGACGTGATTGTAATTCCACGCTCTTGCTCTTGCTCCATCCAGTCCATTTGAGATGCACCTTCATGCGTTTCACCAAGTTTATGAATACGGCCTGTGTAATAAAGGATACGCTCAGTTGTCGTTGTTTTACCAGCGTCAATGTGAGCCATGATTCCGATGTTACGAGTATTCTCTAAGGAGAACTCTCTTTCCATGCTGTTTATCTCCTTCCGTGGATTAGACTTTTACTAATGTCGATCTTACCAGCGGTAGTGAGCGAATGCTTTGTTCGCTTCTGCCATTTTGTGCAATTCTTCACGTCTTCTGACGGATGCACCTGTGTTGTTAGACGCGTCTAGAATTTCATTTGCAAGACGCTCTTCCATTGTTTTCTCACCGCGTTGACGGGAGTAGTTTACGAAATAACGTAAACCTAAAGTTGTACGACGTTCTGGACGTACTTCAACTGGAACTTGGTAGTTCGCTCCACCGACACGGCGTGCACGAACCTCTAGTACTGGCATAACGTTTTCTAGTGCTGCTTCAAATACTTCCAATGGATCTTTCCCTGAACGTTCTCTAACAAGTTCGAACGCACCATAGAGGATTTTTTGTGAAGTACCTTTCTTTCCATCAACCATCATTGAGTTTATAAGACGTGAAACCAGTTTCGAATTGTAAATCGGATCTGGAAGTACATCACGCTTTGCTACTGGACCTTTACGAGGCATATTGTTTTCCTCCTTTCGATTTCGATAAGTTACGTAAGCGAAGAACGCTTAAATAATCTAGTTTATTTTTATTTCTTAGCTTTTGGCTTTTTAGCTCCATACATTGAGCGGCTTTGCATACGGCCAGTAACACCAGCTGTATCAAGTGCACCACGTACGATATGGTAACGAACACCCGGTAAGTCTTTCACACGTCCACCGCGAATAAGTACAACGCTGTGTTCTTGCAAGTTATGACCTTCACCTGGGATATAAGCGTTAACTTCTAAAGTGTTAGTCAGACGAACACGAGCATATTTACGAAGTGCCGAGTTCGGCTTCTTCGGTGTCATTGTTCCAACACGCGTACAAACACCTCGTTTTTGTGGTGAGTTTACGTTTGTCATCGACTTTTTGAAGCTGTTATAGCTTTTTCCTAGTGCCGGTGATTTTGATCCTGCAACCTTCGATTTACGGGGTTTGCGGACTAATTGGTTAATTGTAGGCATCGATTTTGTCCTCCTCTCAAAAGTAAATTTGTAAGACCACACATCCAGGTGGTTCATTTTTGGGGTAAAAACAAAGTCTTTATGCTTTTATAGCATAAAAACGGTTATCCAGTAATCGCAACGACGGCTGTACCGACTTCAATACCACATGATTCTCCAAGTTTTTCCCTTGAATCAACATAAGATACTGGAATGCGATGCAGTTCGGCTTCCTCCACTACTGGAGTAATAAGTCGCGTCTCAGAATCCTGAGCGATGATGACCTCTATAACTTTACCTGCACGAATCGCTTTTACTGTTTGCTTTATACCGATGATTGTTTTCTGTGCCTGGGCTACTTTTTCATAAGACATTTCCATATCCTCCAAAGAGCAGACATATTACTATCAACCTTTTGTATATTATCATTTGCATGCGAAATTGTCAACAGTGAAATAAAAAATACGGGGGGATTATTTTCAAGCTCCCCCCGTAAATTCTAAGAGCTTACTCAGCTGTAGCTTTTTCGTCTATGCCTTCTAATGGTTCATGATTCATCTCAATCTGGCGATAACGTTGCATTCCGGTTCCTGCTGGTACAAGTTTACCGATAATGACGTTCTCTTTCAGACCGAGTAATTCATCTGATTTCCCTCTAATTGCTGCATCAGTCAGGACACGAGTTGTTTCCTGGAACGACGCGGCTGACAAGAAGGATTCTGTTTCAAGTGACGCTTTTGTAATACCGAGAATAACCGGGCGACAAGTTGCTGGAACTTTGCCGAGTTCGAACATTTTATTATTCGCTTCTGCAAACTGATGAATGTCGACAAGGGATCCTGGTAGCAGATCTGTGTTCCCTGCCTCGATAATATTCACTTTACGAAGCATTTGGCGAACCATTACTTCGACGTGCTTATCACCGATTTCAACACCTTGCATACGGTATACTTTTTGAACTTCTTTCAATAGATATTCTTGAACTGTCGCAACGTCTTTTACAACGATGAGTTCTTTCGGATCAATTGAACCTTCTGTTAGCGGTTGGCCGCGTTCAATTACATCGCCGACTTTAACTGTGAAGCGCGCGTTGTATGGTCCAAGGTATTTACGCGTTTCCACGCTACCTTCGATTGTAACTTCATGCTGACCTTCACGGATTTCATCGATTTCTGTAACGGTTCCGTTGATTTCCGAGATAACGGCTTTACCTTTCGGATTACGCGCCTCGAAAATTTCTTGAATACGTGGAAGACCTTGTGTAATATCGTCTCCTGCAACTCCACCTGTATGGAACGTACGCATTGTAAGCTGTGTACCTGGTTCTCCGATTGATTGTGCAGCGATGATTCCAACTGCTTCACCAACTTCGACTTGTTCACCTGTTGCGAGGTTAATTCCGTAACACTTCTTACATACGCCGTGTTTCGTATCACATGTAAATGCTGAACGAATCGTAATAGTTTCAATACCCAAGTCCGTAATAATACGAGCTGTATCTTCTGTTATCAATTCATTTCTGCCAAGTATTACGGCACCAGTTTCAGGGTGGTAAATTGTTTTCTTCGTATAACGTCCGAAAATACGCTCATCGAGTCTTTCGATGACTTCTGCACCTTCCATAAGCGCACCGATTTCCAATCCACGATCCGTACCGCATTCGTCTTCTCTGACAATGACGTCTTGTGCAACGTCAACGAGTCGACGAGTTAGGTAACCTGAGTCAGCAGTCTTAAGCGCCGTATCTGCAAGTCCTTTACGGGCACCGTGTGTAGAAATAAAGTACTCAAGAACAGTTAGGCCCTCTCGGAATGATGACTTAATCGGAAGTTCGATAATACGTCCAGCCGGGTTTGCCATCAATCCTCGCATTCCTGCAAGTTGCGTAAAGTTAGATACGTTACCACGAGCACCTGAATCACTCATCATAAAGATTGGGTTCAGATTGTCCAATGATTCCATAAGTCTAACTTGAATGTCATCCCTAGCAGCACTCCAGTAAGCGATAACGCGGTCGTAACGTTCCTCATCTGTGATTAGACCACGACGGAACTGCTTTAATACGTTGTCGACTTTACTTTGTGTTTCTGCAAGAATTTCATCTTTGTCTGGAAGCACGATAATATCGGACATACCGATTGTTATTCCAGCACGAGTTGAGTATTTAAAGCCGAGATCCTTCATCCGGTCAAGCATTTTAGAAGTCTCTGTAATGTGGAAACGTTTAAAGATTTCAGCAATGATATTACCAAGAATATTCTTTTTGAACGGTCCAACAAGTTCAGTGTTTTCAAAATGCTCTTTCACATTTTCAGTTCCTGAAATGAAGTACTTATCTGGCGTTTGGATTTGCAAATTGAAATCAGTCGGTTCATTGATGTACGGGAATGATTCCGGCAAGATTTCGTTGAAAATAACTTTACCAACAGTTGTTAGTAAAAGCTTTGCATTGTTTTCTTCAGTAAATGTCGGGTTTTTGAGTGAACCAGCTTGAACAGCGATACGTGTATGAAGATGAACATAACCGTTTGTATAAGCGATCATCACTTCATCCGTATCACGGAAAACTAGGCCTTCACCTGTTGCCCCCGTACGTTCCAATGTCAAGTAATAGTTTCCTAAAACCATATCCTGGGATGGGGTAACAACCGGCTTCCCGTCTTTCGGGTTCAAAATGTTTTGTGCTGAAAGCATTAGAAGACGAGCTTCTGCTTGCGCTTCAGCGGATAAAGGTACGTGAACAGCCATTTGGTCACCATCAAAATCCGCGTTGTATGCAGTACATACAAGTGGGTGAAGTGTGATCGCACGACCTTCTACTAGTACCGGTTCAAATGCTTGGATACCAAGTCGGTGAAGTGTAGGTGCTCGGTTTAACAGCACTGGGTGTTCTTTAATAACTTCTTCTAGAACGTCCCAAACTTCCGAATGAAGGCGTTCGATTTTACGTTTAGCACTCTTAATGTTATGAGCTAGACCACGTTCAACGAGCTCTTTCATAACAAAAGGTTTAAACAATTCGATGGCCATTTCTTTCGGCAAACCGCACTGATACATTTTCAACTCGGGTCCAACAACGATTACAGATCGTCCTGAATAGTCAACACGTTTACCAAGTAAGTTTTGACGGAATCGACCTTGTTTACCTTTCAACATATGTGAAAGTGATTTCAATGGGCGGTTTCCTGGTCCAGTAACCGGGCGACCTCGACGACCGTTATCAACTAGCGCGTCAACAGCTTCTTGAAGCATACGTTTTTCGTTTTGAACGATAATTCCAGGCGCGCCAAGATCAAGAAGTCTTTTCAGACGGTTATTCCGGTTAATAACCCGGCGATACAAGTCATTCAAATCGGAAGTCGCGAAACGACCGCCGTCAAGTTGTACCATTGGGCGTAATTCAGGTGGAATAACTGGCAGAACCTCAAGAACCATCCATTCTGGTTTATTGCCAGAGTTACGGAATGATTCAACAACATCCAGGCGTCTAATTGCACGTGTGCGTCGTTGTCCTTGAACAGTTTTCAGTTCTTCTTTTAACGATTCTGTTTCTTGATCTAAATCGATTGCTCTAAGGAGGCGTTCAATTGCTTCCGCACCCATTAGCGCTTCGAATTTATTTCCGTATTTTTGTCGATATGCACGATATTCTCTTTCAGAAAGCAATTGCTTTCTTTCAAGTGGCGTATCTGCAGGTTCAACAACAACGTAGGAAGCGAAATAAATGATTTCTTCCAAGGCGCGCGGTGTCATATCAAGAATAAGACCCATACGACTTGGAATTCCTTTAAAGTACCATATATGCGTGACTTGAGCCGCAAGTTCGATGTGGCCCATACGTTCGCGACGTACTTTTTGACGTGTTACTTCTACTCCACAGCGATCACAAACGACGCCTTTATAACGAACGCGTTTATACTTTCCACAGTGACATTCCCAATCTTTCGTAGGACCAAAAATACGTTCACAAAACAGACCTTCTTTTTCCGGTCTCAATGTACGGTAGTTAATTGTTTCTGGCTTTTTGACCTCACCATAAGACCACGAACGGATTTTATCCGATGAAGCGAGGCCTATTTTCATATACTCAAAGTTGTTTACATCTACCAAGGAGCCTACCTCCCTTAAGTGTTATCGCTGGCAATTGGTTTTGGGGGAAAAGTGAATTGCTTTTCCAGTTTTATTAACTTGTTTACCTTAAAGTAAAGGGGAAACGACTGCTTCCCCTATCTTCTTTTATTATTGCTCTGCCTTCATTAGATTCAAGGCATCTGTTGGTTGCGTGTCATCATCTTCGTCTAAGTTACGGAGTTCAATTTCTTCGTAATCAGCTGAAAGCATCTTAACGTCTAGTCCTAAACTTTGAAGTTCTTTGATGAGTACTTTAAACGATTCCGGTATGCCCGGTTGCGGAACACTTTCACCTTTAACAATCGCCTCGTACGTTTTCACACGTCCGACAACATCATCTGATTTCACAGTTAGAATTTCTTGCAACGTATAAGCTGCACCATAAGCTTCAAGCGCCCAAACTTCCATCTCTCCGAAACGCTGTCCGCCGAATTGCGCTTTACCACCAAGCGGTTGTTGTGTAACAAGTGAGTATGGACCTGTTGAACGAGCATGAAGTTTATCGTCAACCATGTGATCAAGTTTAATTAAATACATAACCCCGACTGATACGCGGTTATCAAAAGGTTCACCTGAACGACCATCATAAAGGATTGTTTTCCCGTCTCGGTCCATTCCGGCTTCTTCCATCGTCAACCAAACATCTTCTTCATTCGCTCCGTCAAATACCGGCGTAGCCATATGAATGCCGAGTTCTCTAGATGCCATTCCTAAATGCATTTCGAGCACTTGCCCAATGTTCATTCGAGAAGGAACACCTAATGGGTTAAGCATGACATCAATCGGCGTGCCATCCGGTAAGAACGGCATATCTGATTCAGGTAAAATACGTGAAATAACACCTTTGTTTCCGTGTCTTCCAGCCATTTTATCTCCGACAGAAATTTTACGCTTTTGAACGATGTACGCACGAACGAGTTGGTTAACTCCCGGCGGAAGCTCATCTCCGTCTTCACGGTTGAACACTTTCACGTCGAGAACAATTCCACCTGCTCCGTGTGGTACACGAAGTGAGGTATCGCGAACTTCACGTGCTTTCTCACCGAAAATTGCATGTAGGAGGCGCTCTTCAGCCGTTAACTCAGTGACACCTTTTGGCGTTACTTTTCCGACTAGAATATCACCATCACGAACTTCTGCACCAATACGGATGATTCCGCGGTCGTCGAGGTGACGAAGTGCTTCTTCACCGACGTTAGGAATGTCCCGTGTAATTTCTTCTGGTCCAAGTTTCGTATCTCGGGCTTCTGATTCGTACTCTTCGATATGAACTGAAGTATAGTCGTCATCTTTCACGAGACGTTCACTCATGATGATCGCATCTTCATAGTTGAATCCGTCCCATGTCATAAACGCGGTTAGAACGTTACGTCCAAGCGCAAGTTCTCCTCTTTCCATTGACGGACCATCTGCGAGAATATAATTCGGTTCAACACGATCTCCGACACTGACAATCGGACGTTGGTTGTAACAAGTTCCTTGGTTTGAACGGATAAAGTTGTCCAAACGGAAGGTTGTTAAATCACCTTGAACTTCTTTTCCGTCTATTGTTTCAATACGACGTACTCGGATTTCTTTCGCTTCAACATGTTCAACGATTCCGGTATGCGTTGCTAGAACTGCTGCCCCTGAATCGCGTGCGGATACGTGCTCCATACCCGTACCTACAACTGGTGATTGAGGATTAAGAAGCGGAACAGCTTGACGTTGCATGTTCGCACCCATGAGCGCACGGTTCGAGTCATCATTCTCAAGAAACGGAATACATGCTGTAGCTACTGAAACGACTTGCTTAGGTGAAACATCCATATAGTCAATTTGTTCACGTTTGAATACAGTGTTATCACCTTGGAAACGACCGACAACACCTTCATTGACGAATGAACCATCCTCATTTAAAGGTGCGTTCGCTTGGGCAACTACAAAGTTGTCCTCGACATCGGCAGTCAAATAATCAATTTGCTCAGTGACGCGACCCGAATCAGGATCGACTTTTCTATATGGCGTCTCAATGAAACCGAATTTATTTACTTTCGCATAGGTTGATAACGAGTTTATCAACCCGATATTCGGACCTTCCGGCGTTTCAATCGGACACATCCGTCCGTAGTGAGAATAATGCACGTCACGTACTTCCATTCCAGCACGTTCACGTGTTAACCCACCAGGTCCAAGTGCTGAAAGACGACGTTTATGCGTCAACTCTTCCAACGGATTCGTTTGACCCATAAATTGTGAAAGTTGCGAGCTGCCAAAAAATTCTTTTATAGATGCGATAACTGGACGAATGTTAATCAATTGTTGTGGCACAATAGACGACGTATCGTTAATTGACATTCGCTCTTTTACAACACGTTCCATACGGGATAGACCGATTCGGAATTGGTTTTGTAAAAGTTCACCTACAGAACGAAGACGTCGGTTACCGAGGTGATCAATATCGTCTGTATTTCCAACACCATGCAATAAGTTAAAGAAATAACTTACTGACGCAAGAATATCAGCAGGCGTCACATTTTTAATGGAATCGTCGATATAAGCATTCGAGATGACATTAATTGCTTGTGGTTCATCGCCATTTGGGTTCGGCGCGTATACCTTAATGCTTTGAATTACAGTTGGTTCATCAAGAACGCCTTCCGCATGAGTGATTTCACGGAAGCCTATTCCTTTTTCCAAATGAGGTAGTAATGTGTTTAGCGCACGGCGATCAATAACCGCACCTTCTTCTAGAAGAATTTCGCCTGTTTCAGGATCAACAAGTGTTTCTGCCACTGTTTGTCCGAATAAACGGTTTTGAATATCAAGTTTTTTGTTCATTTTATAGCGACCAACATCAGCTAGGTCGTATCTTTTCGGATCAAAAAATCTTGAAAACAATAGACTTCTTGCACTATCAAGCGTTGGTGGCTCACCTGGGCGAAGTCTTTCATATATTTCAAGTAATGCTTTTTCTGTAGTTTCAGTATTATCTCTTTCGAGCGTGTTACGTAGGTACTCATTATCGCCAATAAGATCGATAATTTCTTCATCAGTTGAAAAGCCTAGTGCACGTACTAGCACTGAAATTGGAAGCTTACGCGTCCGATCAATTCTAACGTGAACTACATCTCTTGCATCGATTTCATACTCGAGCCAAGCTCCCCGGTTCGGAATAACTGTCGCTCCGAAACCACGTTTCCCGTTCTTGTCGATCTTTGCGTTATAATAAACACTTGGTGAACGGACAAGCTGAGAAACAATAACTCTTTCCGCACCATTTATAATAAATGTACCGTTCTCTGTCATGAGTGGAAAATCACCCATGAAGACGTCCTGTTCCTTCACTTCTTCAGTTTCCTTGTTGTGCAGGCGGACCTTAACTCTGAGCGGTGCTGCGTATGTCACATCACGCTCTTTCGATTCATCCATAGGGTATTTCGGATCCTCAAGATGATAATCGACAAATTCTAATTGAAGATTTCCAGTGAAATCTTCGATTGGAGAGATATCACGGAACATTTCCCGCAAACCTTCCTCCAGGAACCAACCGTAAGATGCCGTCTGAATTTCGATTAAGTTCGGTAATTCTAAAACCTCACTAATCCGCGCGAAACTTCTGCGCTGACGGTGTTGACCATATTGAACTAGATGACCTGTCAACTCATTCACCCCTCATTTACAATAATAATTCTTTTCAAAAACAGAAATACGGTGTACGATATAAAAAACTAAAAAGAAAATGAGTTCTACTGCGAGCTCATTTTCGATTTGACAATTTTTCTATCCATCATAAGTATGCCAAATAATGTTAACTTTCATGCAAAAGGGCACACGATTGCATTATATTAATTTATCCATCTTTTAACGCTACCATATAATTAAGTTGTCGTCAAACTTTAATCGCCCTAATAATATGATAACCTTTTTTCTTCACGATAATCTCAGCATTGCCAAAAAGTTTCTCTAGATGTTGAATCGTAGAAGGCGCACCTTGTTTTTTCTGAATAACAACCCACAATTCGCCACCAGTTTTCAATTTCGAAAATGCACCATCGTAAAAACTAAAGACAGTTTTCTTGCCCGCACGTATGGGCGGATTCGTCAATATTGCAGAAAACCCTGTAGTCGCAACATCGTCCAGTGCATCACTGGGATAGATTTCGATATTCGAAATGCTATTATTCTCAGCGTTTTTAGCACTTAGCGATAACGCTCGTTCATTCACGTCAACCATATGGATTTTTCGCTCCGGAAATGAAGCAGCTATCGATAAGCCAATCGGCCCGTAGCCGCAGCCCACATCAAGCACATCGCCTTCGACCTCCGGCATGACAAATGATTCTGCAAGAAGCCTTGAACCGAAATCCACATCTCCCTTACTGAAAACACCTGCATCCGTGACAAAGCGAAATGATCGTTGCCGCAACGTGACAAACAATTCCTTCGGCTGACTCTTCACTGTCGGATCTTTTGAATAATAATGTTCAGACATTAAGATTCTCCTTTTATTGAAATAAGGAAGTTCCCATCATCCATCAAGATAAAATAACGAAGAAAAGCCCGTCTTAGCTGACGAGCTTTTCTTCACTATTCATACGAATTACTTAAGTTCTACAGATGCGCCTACTTCTTCAAGTTTAGCTTTTAGTTCTTCTGCTTCTTCTTTAGCAACGCCTTCTTTAACCGGACCTGGTGCGCCGTCTACAACTGCTTTAGCTTCTTTCAAGCCAAGGCCTGTAATTTCACGAACTGCTTTGATAACTTGGATTTTCTTGTCTCCAGCAGCTGTTAGAATTACGTCGAATTCTGATTGCTCTTCTTCAGCAGCTCCGCCAGCAGCTCCACCAGCAGCAGCAACAGGTGCCGCAGCAGTTACGCCAAATTCTTCTTCAATTGCTTTTACAAGGTCGTTTAGTTCAAGAACTGTCATTTCTTTAACAGCATCTAAGATTTGTTCAATAGTCATTAATAGTTCCTCCTAATGGTTTTTTATTGTCAAGCTACCCACATCGGGTCAGGCTCGCATTGTTTTGTTCAGGCAGCTTTATTAAGCTCCTTCTTGTCCTTCTTTGTCGTCTGCAACAGCTTTCGTAATTGCAGCGAAGTTGCGCATTGGCGCTTGTAGAACGCTGAGTAGCATAGAAAGTAAACCTTCGCGTGATGGAAGTTCAGCTAATGCTTTCACTTCTTCTGCAGATGCAAGCGCACCTTCAATCACACCAGCTTTAATTTCGAGCTCTTTGTTCTGTTTCGCAAAATCGTTAAGGATTTTTGCAGGTGCAACAACATCTTCATCTGAAAACGCAATCGCGTTTGGTCCTGTTAGGTGTTCGTTCAACCCTTCAAGTCCTGCTGCTTCAGCTGCGCGGCGAGTCATTGAGTTTTTATAAACTTTGAAATCGATTCCTTGATCACGTAGCGTTTTACGAAGTTCCGTAACTTGACTTACGTTTAGACCGCGGTAGTCAACTACAACAACCGTAGCCGCTGACTTTAGTTTGTCTTCGATTTCTGTAACAACTGCTTTTTTCGCTTCTAATACTTTGCTCATCTGGACACCTCCTAAATAAATTTCTTACTCATACCATATAAAAAGCCCTCAGTCTACATAGGCAGACACGAGGGCAGAAAAAGTCGTCTTCTTTATTTAAGAAAGAGCGTCTTGTCCTCGGCAGGATTATTAAGCGGCAAGCCGCTCCTACTGTCTACGGTACAAATAATTATATTATTAACAATGTCGATTATCTTATCATGAGATAATCAGTCTGTCAACATTTATTTTTGAACTTTAACACTTGTTGTATCAATTTTCACAGCAGGACCCATTGTAGTCGTTACGTTAACAGACCTCATGTATGTGCCTTTTGAAGCTGCAGGTTTTGCTTTTTCAATCGTATCAAAAACCGTCAAGAAGTTTTCTACTAGTTTTTCATTGTCGAATGATACTTTTCCGATTGGCGCGTGGATGATTCCAGCTTTGTCCGCACGGTATTCAACTTTACCAGCTTTAATTTCTTCAACTGCTTTTGCAACGTCGAATGTAACAGTTCCTGTTCTCGGGTTCGGCATAAGTCCTTTAGGTCCAAGTACGCGACCGATCTTACCAACTTCACCCATCATGTCAGGAGTCGCAACGATAACGTCGAAATCGAACCAGCCTTGCTGGATTTTGTTGATGTACTCTACATCGCCAGCATAGTCTGCGCCAGCAGCTTCTGCTTCTTTAAGTTTTTCGCCTTTTGCGAAAACAAGTACTTTTTGAGTTTTACCAGTACCGTTCGGCAGTACAACTGCTCCACGAACTTGCTCATCATTTTTCTTTACGTTGATTCCTAGACGGAATGCAACTTCAACTGTTGCGTCAAAGTTTGCTGTGCTCGTTTTTTTCGCAAGATCGATTGCTTCTTGCACGTCATAAAACTTAGTGCTGTCGACAAGCTTCACTGCTTCAGTGAATTTTTTACCTCTTTTTGCCATTTGAAATTTCCTCCTTGTTGTGGTGTTAACGGATTGAACCTCCCACGAATAAAGGTTGCGAGTTCCGAGGAACTATCGCAACCTCTTACTACAATGCAACTCTATATCAGTCTTCGATAGTGATTCCCATACTGCGTGCAGTACCTTCAACCATCGCCATCGCCGCTTCAACTGATGCAGCGTTCAAGTCTGGCATCTTTTGTTCTGCAATTTCGCGTACTTTGTCGCGTTTTACAGTTGCTACCTTCGTTTTATTCGGTTCACCTGAACCTTTTTGAAGATTAGCTGCAACCTTTAGCAATACTGCCGCAGGTGGAGTTTTTGTAATGAATGTAAATGAACGGTCTTCAAATACAGTGATTTCAACAGGAATAATTAGACCTGCTTGATCTGCTGTACGAGCGTTGAACTCTTTACAGAATCCCATAATGTTCACACCTGCTTGACCTAGCGCGGGTCCAACTGGTGGAGCCGGGTTCGCTTTCGCTGCAGGAATTTGTAGTTTAACAATCGTAGAAACTTTTTTAGCCACGTGATATACCTCCTTAAGTCCGTGATGTGGTAATCGGGTTGCCCCTCCCACTCAATATGTGTCTGCCGACTTGCATCGGTAGAATCAGTAAATGTGATCAAACTGTCCCTTGACAGCCTGACCTTTGAAATGATACCACTTTTTCGCTTCTAGTGCAAGTGGCATTGCAATTATATTTTTTTAACTTGGACGAAATCCAATTCCATCTTCGTTTCGCGACCGAACATATCCACAGCCACTTTAACTTTTCGCTTATCTTGATCGATTTCCTCGATTTTTCCTTGGAAATCAGCAAATGGACCTTCAAGCACTTGAACGAGCTCGCCAAGTGAAATATCCATTTCAGCCATGCTTTCTTTCACGCCCATTTGTTTCAAGATAAAATCGACTTCTTCCTCAAGTAGCGGAGTCGGCTTTGCGCCACCACCTGAAGAACCGATAAAGCCAGTAACGCCAGGAGTATTTCGTACAACATACCATGAATCATCCGTCATGATGATTTCCACCAGAACATATCCAGGGAACGTTTTCTTCATGACTGTACGTTTTTTACCGTCTTTAAAATCTGTCTCTTCTTCTTCCGGGACGATAACTCGGAAAATCTTATCTTGCATACCCATCGTTTCAACACGGGCTTCCAGGTTTGCCTTTACTTTGTTCTCATAACCAGAATACGTATGAACGACATACCAATTCTTTTCCATTTCCATAACTTCTAGGACTATTCGTCCGTCCCTCCTTTTTTCCATACAAAATAAAAAAACCCGTTAAATTCGCAGACGGGCTATTTTTAAGGAATTATTTATTCTACTTTATTATAACGTATAGTTCCACACTATTAAAAGTTAATGTACCATTCCATCAAACTTGAAATCCCTAAATCCGTTAGAGCAAAATAGACCGCCATAAACGCGACCGTCACAAGAACTACAATCGTGTATTTCGTTAGCTGTTCTTTCTTTGGCCAACTTACTTTTCTCATTTCTGAGACTACGTCTTTAAGAAACCCGGTAATCTTCCCCATTTGTATCGTGCCCCTCCGAATACAGATATATTGCTTCCCCACTAGGTAGCTATTATGCAGTTTGTCTATGCACAGTATGCGAATTACAATGTTTGCAAAACTTCTTTAATGTCAAACGCTCCGACGGATTGTTATTGCGTGCCGGAACCGAATAATTGCGTGATCCACAGACATCGCAGCTCAACATAATTTTTTTAGCCATTTCATCACCCTCGGACCTTTAGTCTTGATAAAGAGTATCACCTTGTCTGTACTCTGTCAACAACTCTCGAAATACGTCCCTATCTTACAGCGTCAAATTGCATGTATCGTTCAAGTTTTCGTTTTATTCGTTGTAATGCGTTGTCAACTGACTTTACTTGCCGATTCAACTCGAAAGATATTTCTTGGTAAGATTGACCGTCTAAATAAAGCGCTAACACTTCTTTCTCAAGGGCACTAAGCACTTTGTTCATTTCTTTTTCCATGTGACTATAATCTTCCTGATGAATGATTAAATCTTCAGGATCATCATGGACCGAACCCGATAACATGTCGAGCAACGTGCGGTCGGAGTCTTCCGCGTAAACTGGCTTGTCCAACGAAATTGAAGAGTTAAGCGGAATATGTTTTTGGCGCGTCGCAGTTTTGATCGCGGTAATGATTTGCCTGGTTATGCATAGCTCCGCGAACCCTTTAAACGAACTTAATCGATCCGGCCTGAAATCGCGTATCGCTTTATACAAGCCAATCATGCCTTCTTGGATAATATCTTCACGATCTCCGCCCGTTAAAAAATAAGACCGCCCTTTCAAACTAACAAATGAACGATATTTTGTAATGAGATAATCAAGCGCATCCGTGTTGCCAGTATGAATAATTAGAATAATTTCTTCGTCGGACAACGCAGTGAAGTCTAAAACTCTACCATCGATGTATGTTTTTTCCACTATAAGGATCACTCCGGTTCATCATAGCTATAAACCTAGTATACCTTATGGAAAATTTTAACGTCAACTGTTTATTTCATTCCGCGCCGCCACTTTTCAAATATTTCCTTAATTTCGTCAGTTAAATCAATCTTCGACACGGGTCGTTGCTCTTCAAAGTTTTTCACACTTTTTGTTATTAAATTAGTAATCTCTCTCATTTCAATTTCAAGTTCCCGTGCCGATTTGCGCAGTGCACCTTGGGCAAAGATGATCCACTGCTCGGTTAAATCCGATGTGGCGACATGAATTTGGACACGCCGACCACCAAGTTCAGACACGAGTTTTTCAATTCGCTCATCGGCTGTTTCGTTTTCTCTTGTGAATAAAACCTCTACGTCATGTGTTCGTTTCTTTTTCTCGATTCCAGGCACCATATACGCATCGAAAACGACAATGACTCGCCATCCCATGTATGCCTTGTATTCGGCCATTCTTTCAATAAGCAAATCCCGTGCATCTGCCAACTGGTGTTTTTTCAGTCTTTGCAGTTCCCCCCATGCACCGATAATATTATAGCCATCGACAAGAAGAACATTTTTCTTTTCCATCTTTACTGTTCGGCAGGTTGGCGCTTTCGCAACACTTCATACATGAGGAGAGAAGCTGCAACAGAAGCATTTAGCGATGTAACACGTCCACGCATTGGAAGATGATATAGGAAATCGCATTTTTCTTTTAGTATGCGCGACATGCCTTTCCCTTCACTCCCGATAATTACCGCAAGCGGAAGCGTTGCATCCATTTTTCGGTAATCGGCAGAACCTAACGCATCAGTTCCCGCAATCCAGACGCCGCGTTTTTTTAATTCATCGACAGTTTGCGACAAGTTATTCACGCGCACGACGGGGACGTGTTCGATGGCACCCGTTGATGCTTTCGCCACGACTGCCGTTAAACCTACAGAACGTCTTCTTGGAATGATGACCCCGTGAACGCCTGATGCATCAGCCGTACGTAATATAGAACCTAAATTATGCGGATCTTCAAGCTCATCTAAAATGACAAACAAAGGATCTTCCCCGCGGTCAGCCGCGACTTCAAAAAGATCATCAAGTTCCGCGTAGCGATAGGCTGCAACAGACGCGATAATTCCTTGATGATTCACATCCAACATGCTATCTAATTTTTGCTTGGGCACAGATTGGACAATTACTTTCGCCTCTCTTGCAAGCGATAAAATTTCGCCGATGCTTTTTTTATTCAACCCTTCAGCAATCCAGATTTTATTTAATTCCCGACCCGAACGAAGCGCTTCAACAATCGGGTTCTTCCCGCCGAGCATTTCAGATTCAATTTCAGTCATAACGTTTCACCCTCCTTAACAGTTTCAATGATTCGAATTGATTCGACGATAAATTCCTCGGTTCTTTCGGTTCTTCCGAGCAAATATAAAAAGCCGAGAACAGCCTCGAAGCCCGAGCTGTTTTTATACGTGCCGACATCTGTATTCTTCGGTACGGAACCTGACTTTGCATTGCGGCCGCGTCTCATCACGGCCGCTTCCTCTTCCGTCAAATAGTCCGATGCCAACATCTCCTGCAAAACAGCGGCTTGCGATTTCGCCGCTACATATTTTGTCGCTTCTCGGTGCAAAACATTCGGCTTAACGCGGCCCGAACGCAGTAAATGCTCTCGGACCGCTTGCTCGTAAACCGCGTCGCCCATATACGCCAATGCGAGGGCATTCAATTGTTTTACATCCATGTCTCTTAATACGTACATATGAATTAGCCTCTTCTCCAGCGCGTTCCTTGCGCAGTATCTTCTAGAAGAATTCCTTTTTCAATGAGTTCATCACGAATTTCATCTGAACGTCCGAAATCCCGGTTTCGACGCGCTTCAAGCCGCTCTTCGATTAATTTTTCAATATCTGCATCTAAGAGGTCCTCAGTTTCATCGAAAGGTAGCCCAAGCACATCCATCAGCGCCTCAAATGTTGTCTTAAAGTAAGTGAGTACGCTGGATTCCGTATTTTTCTCCAATAAATAAACGTTTGCTAGTCGGACAAGTTCAAAAATCGCCGCAATGCCGTTTGCCGTATTAAAGTCATCATCCATCGCTACCGTAAACTCGGTTTTGCATTCGTCGATTTTGTTCATCCAAATATCTTTTTGGTCGCCGAGATCTGCAGAGTTTTCAAGACGGTGTTTAACATTATTGTAAGCCGTCGTAATTCTCTCCAAGCCATTTACCGCATTTCCAACAAGTTCCTCGGAGAAATTAATCGGATGTCTGTAATGAACAGATAGCATGAAAAAGCGAAGCACTTTCGGATCAACTTGTTTTCGGATTTCGTTGACCATGACAAAGTTATTTAACGACTTCGACATTTTTTCATTATCGATATTAATATACCCATTATGCATCCAATAGTTCGCGAAAGATTTTCCTGTCATCGCTTCGGATTGCGCAATTTCGTTTTCATGGTGCGGGAACGTCAAGTCTTGACCGCCTCCGTGAATATCGATCGTATCGCCGAGGTGAACACGCGCCATTGCCGAACATTCAATATGCCAACCCGGACGTCCCGCGCCCCATGGACTCTTCCATGAAACCTCATTCTCTTTTGCCGCTTTCCACAAGACGAAGTCCAATGGATCATCTTTCTTTTCGCCTTGTTCGACACGTGCGCCGATGACTAATTCATCAGTTGATTGTTTGGACAGCTTTCCATACCCGTCGAATTTTGTCGTACGGTAATAAACGTCGCCGTGCGATTCATAAGCGAAATCTTTATCAATCAGCACTTGAATAAATTCAATAATGTCATCGATATGTTCTGTCACTCGCGGATGAACATCCGCCTCGCTGCATCCAAGTGCAGAAACATCCTGGAAATAAGCATCTATAAAACGTTCTGTTAATTCACTAGTGTCTTCACCAAGCTCATTTGCCGCCGCGATAATTTTATCGTCGACGTCCGTAAAGTTGGAAACAAACTTTACATCGTACCCGCGGTATTCCAGGTATTTGCGAACTGTGTCGAATACGATGACAGGACGAGCGTTTCCGATATGAATATAGTTGTAAACGGTCGGACCGCATACATACATCGAAACCTTCCCTTCGACTTGCGGGATGAAAGGCTCCTTTTTTCGTGTCAACGTATTGTAAATTTGTATCGTCATTGCAAATCCCCTTCCTTGTTAGTAGATTCTTCGAGTTTCTTGAGACGTTCTTGTAGTTGCGAAATTTTGTTTTCAAGTAAGTCACATTTGTCTGCTACCGGATCCGGCATGTCTTGGTGATCCAGTCTTCGGTTTACCTTTACGCCGTTTGTCACGACTACTTGCCCAGGGATTCCCACCACTGTCGAATTTGCTGGAACGTTTTTCAAAACGACGGACCCCGCGCCCACTTTACTATTCTCTCCAATTGTAATGGATCCAAGCACCTTGGCTCCTGTTGCAACCAGCACATTATCTTCAAGTGTCGGATGTCGTTTTCCTTTTTCCTTGCCCGTTCCGCCTAGCGTGACGCCTTGGTATATGGTGACATCATTGCCGATTTCACAAGTTTCACCAATGACGATTCCCATACCGTGATCGATAAACAATCGACGACCGATCGTTGCGCCCGGATGAATTTCGATTCCCGTGAAAAAGCGACTGATTTGCGAAACTGCACGCGCTAAAAAGAGTAAATTCATGTTATATAAAGCATGTGCAATTCGGTGAGACCATATTGCATGCAAGCCGGAATACGTTAGTATTACCTCGAATACGCTACGTGCTGCAGGGTCCTGGTCAAAAATGCATTGTATATCTTCTTTCATTTTCCCAAACACCGGCTCTCCTCCTAGTTTCATTTTCCCCGAAAATAAAAATACGCCTCTGTCAAAAATGACAGAGACGCATTGAATGCGTGGTTCCACTCCGCTTGAAAGGCTCGCGCCTTCCCGCTTAACGCCTGTTAACGTTGGCGAAACGTCCGGCTTACTATGACTTCAGCGCGGCACTCAAAGGGGCATTTCCACATCGTAATTACCCGGATCACTTCCAGCCAGTGATGATCCTCTCTGAAGAGCTTACCAATGTGTACTTATCCTTATCAACGATTTCATATTAACTATAATCTTACACGCAAAGATTGGAAAGTCAAAATTATTGTTCTGCGTATTTGGCAATGCGAGAAATTGCAATTTCTTTTCCTACGAGGGCGATGGCTGCAGGTAATTCAGGCCCGCTCGTTTCACCTGTTGTGACGACGCGAATCGGCATGAATAAGTTACGGCCTTTATGACCCGTTTCTTTTTGAACAGCGCTAATCGCCGCTTTGATTGACGACGCATCAAATGTTTCAAGTTCAGAAAACTTGTTTTCCAACGATGCCATTACTTCCGGAACTTGTTCACCTGCAAGCACCTCTTGGGATTGTTCATTATATTCAATGTCATCCTTAAAGAACTGGGCGGTTAACTGAACAATTTCAGCCCCGTAACTCAACTGACCGTGATATAGAGCAATTAAATCATGTGCCCACTCTTGTTGTTCCCCGGAAAGTTCAGTTGGCAATGCACCTGACTTTTGCAAATGAGGAAGCGCCAATTCAATTACTTTATCGAGCGGCAATTGTTTAATGTATTGGTTGTTCATCCACGTCAGTTTGTTTTTATCGAATGCAGCTGGGGACTTCGATAAACGTTTCTCGTCAAAAATTGAAATAAGCTCTTCTTTTGAAAATAGCTCATCTTCTCCTTCTGGCGACCAACCGAGCAATACGATGAAGTTGAAAAGTGCTTCTGGCAAATACCCAAGCTCCTCGTATTGTTCGATAAACTGGATAATGGCTTCATCACGCTTACTTAGTTTACGACCGCTTTCATTCACGATTAATGTCATATGGCCGAAAATCGGCGTTTCCCATCCGAATGCTTCATAAATCATTTGTTGTCTCGGCGTGTTTGAAATATGGTCGTCTCCGCGTAAAACATGCGTGATTTCCATGTAGTGATCATCTACGACTACAGCAAAGTTATACGTTGGGATCCCGTCTTTTTTCACGATGACAAAGTCGCCGATTCCGTCCGCTTCAAACGTTACATTATCTTTCACGATGTCGTTGAACGTATATGTTTTCCCGCGCGGCACTGCAAAACGAATGCTCGGCTCTCTGCCTTCAGCCTCGCGTTCAGATCGTTCCTCGGCAGATAAATGACGGCATTTTCCGCCGTAACGCGGCATCTCATTTCTAGCAGTTTGCGCTTCGCGTTCAGCTTCCAACTCTTCAGGTGTACAGTAACATTTATATGCTAATTCTTTCTCTAAAAGTTCATCATATAGTTTTTTGTACAGATCATTTCGTTCAGACTGACGATATGGTCCGAAATCCCCGCCAACGTCAACGCCTTCATCCCAATCGAGCCCTAGCCATTCCAAATACTCAAGTTGGGAGCTTTCGCCACCTTCAATATTACGGGAAGCATCCGTATCTTCAATTCGAATGATGAACTTTCCGCCTTTACTGCGTGCATATAAATAGTTAAATAATGCCGTACGTGCATTTCCGATATGTAAATGCCCTGTCGGACTCGGCGCGTAACGAACGCGAACTTCCTTTGTCATAATAAATCCTCCTAAGTTTTCGTGCATAGTTCAATTTTATTTTATCATAGGTTTGATTGTTAGTCTTTTTGCAAAAGAATCGTGGCCATCGCGGCAATTCCTTCTCCGCGGCCCGTAAACCCTAATTTTTCGGTCGTTGTCGCTTTGACATTCACTTGTGAAGTCTCCGCCTTCAAAAGTTCGGCCACACGTTCTTGAATCACTTCAATATGGGGCGCCATTTTTGGTTGTTCTGCGATAATCGTGCAATCTATATTCCCTAATTTATAACCGCGTTCAGTGACTAGTTCCCAAATCTTCTCCAATAAAACCGCGGAATCCGCATCTTTAAACGCGCTATCTGTATCTGGAAAATGCCTCCCGATATCGCCTTCGCCAATAGCACCCAGTGCTGCATCCGTAATCGTGTGAAGAAGCACATCCGCGTCGGAATGACCTGCCAGTCCCTTATCATGCGGGATTAATACTCCGCCGAGAATCAAAGGGCGTCCCTCTTCAAATTTATGCACATCAAAACCTTGTCCAATACGAATCATACTAAATCCTCCTGCTGCCTCTTAAGTATTATTTCACCGAATACAAGATCTTCTTGCGTCGTCATTTTCACATTTTCATATGTGCTTTCTACAATTCGAACGGGATGCCCTAACCTTTCAACCAACATGGACTCATCCGTTCCTAAAAAACCTTCGCGAATCGCCGACTCTGATGCCTCTTTTAACACATCATAGCGGAAAGCTTGCGGCGTTTGAACAATCCACAACTTATCGCGGTCGACCGTTTTCTCCACAACCCCGTCTGTCGCTATTTTCATCGTATCTTTTGGTTGAACCGCTGCAATCGCCGCGCCAAACTCCGTTGCTTTTTGAACGAGATTAGCAATGACAGACCTCTCTAGAAATGGACGGGCTGCATCGTGAACTAAAACAATTCCATTTTCAGCATGCGCTTCAATACAAGCCGCAACACTAAATTGACGCTCCGTTCCCCCGTCTACAATCGCCTTGATTTTTGAAATACCAAATTGGTCAAGCATGGATTGAATTTCATTTCGCTCATCCCGCTTCACCGCAAGAATAACACCTTTACATGCTGGATCTTCTTCAAACACTAAAAGCGTGTGAATAATAATCGGTTTATGATCGAGTTGCAAAAAAAGCTTATTATAGCCGGCACCCATCCGCTTCCCGCTTCCGGCTGCCGGCATCATTACTACGTAGTCCACTTTCCATCTTCCTCGTCTATCGTTATTAATTTGCCTTGGCAGATCGACCATTTTTCGGTTTCGCGAAAATCATTCGTCCTGCTGATGTTTGCAACACGCTCGTTACCGTCACATCAACTGCGTTGCCAATATGGAACTTGCCATCTTCAACGACAATCATCGTCCCGTCATCCAAATAGGCAATTCCTTGCTGATGCTCTTTCCCGTCTTTAATAACGACGACATGCATGTCTTCTCCGGGGATTACGACCGGCTTCACCGCATTCGCCAAATCATTAATATTTAATACAGGAACGCCGTGTAAATCTGCGACCTTGTTCAAATTAAAATCATTGGTGACGACGAGTCCACTCATCTCTTTTGCTAGATGAACGAGCTTTAAGTCAACTTCCGCGACGTCCGCGAAATCCCTATCCGTAATTAAAATTCCCGGCCCTTCATCCGTTTGTAAACGTCTAAGTACATCTAACCCGCGTCTGCCTTTCGTCCTCTTCAATGTATCCGAAGAGTCCGCGATATGTTGAAGTTCCGTCAACACAAACTGCGGAACAACTAACACGCCTTCCAAAAAACCAGTTGCGGAGATATCTGCAATACGCCCATCGATAATGACGCTTGTATCTAGTATTTTATATGTGTTTCCTTGTGTAGCAGCAACCGCGTCATCGGACTCTTTTTTCTTATTGCCAACATTCTTGGCGGACTGAATCGCCTGAAGAAATTCATCACCTTGCTTGTAACCGACTTGAAATCCCAGATACCCAAGAATGATGAATAACACCGTCGGCAACACAGAATTGATAATCGGAATTTCGATATTTCCTAACCAAAAACTAATAAGAAAAGCCACGCTTAATCCGACAATCAAACCGAGCGTCCCAAATAACAAATCAAAAATTGGCGCTTTTAATAACCGATCTTCCATCCACTTAACAAAATTCACGACTGGTGAAGTTAGAAAAAGATTCAACAAGAAAAAAATAAGTGCACCGATAATAGCGGATATATACGGGTTATTAATAAGCGGAGTTGAAGTAAATGAAAATAATGAGAATAATTGCGGTAGAAATAAAACTCCGAGCGTACCTCCAATAAGTAAAAATGAAAGCTGAACAACTCTTTTTAACATTATGAAACACCTCCCTGTCTTTAAAAAGCTGGAAAATCAAGACTTGTAGATAGCTTTTACATCACTATACTACATCCAGCTTCAGCGCCTAGCCCCTCGGGTCACAAGCCATTTTGCTAGGGAAGGATTGAACTGCATCCTTCCTTGGTGGCTGAAGTACGCCTCCTCACAAACCGTCTTGTGCCTGTCGGGGCTGATCAGGCGCTTACGCTTTTGTTTATTATACATGTATTCCCTATCACCCGCCTTCAATAACCTAGCTAAACCATCTAAATGTGACTAATTTAACTCGGCATATCAACACTCGTTGTCTAGCATGTGCAAAATGCCCTAATTTCAAGCAAGTAAATCTAGGGACTAACACGTAGCCCCTATTTTGCAAAACCGACCTTCAAGGCATCACTTACTGTTTCGACACCGATTACCTGAATTCCTTTCGGGTAATCCCAACCGCCTAGATTTGACTGGGGAACGATTGCGCGTTCAAATCCCAGTTTGGCAGCTTCTGAGACTCGTTGTTCAATACGCGAAACACGCCGAACTTCTCCCGTTAACCCAACTTCCCCAATAAAGCAGTCAGATAAACCAGCTGCAGTATCGCGGTAACTGGATACAATGCTTACTAAAACCGCAAGATCGATTGCCGGTTCATCTAGTTTCACGCCGCCCGCGACTTTAATATAGGCATCTTGCGCTTGTAATAGCATACCCATCCGCTTTTCCAAAACCGCCATTAAAAGGGATACCCTGTTTTGGTCCAACCCCGTCGCCATTCGTTTTGGATAATTAAAACTGGAAGGTGTCACGAGCGCCTGGATTTCAACGAGTATCGGCCTTGTTCCCTCCATTGAAGCAACAACCGTTGAACCCGCACCGCCTTGTGATCTTTCTCGAAGAAACAGCTCGGATGGATTTAGCACTTCTTTCAATCCAGATTGCAACATCTCAAAAATAGCGATTTCATTTGTTGAACCGAATCTGTTTTTAACGCTTCGCAAAATCCGGTACGTATGATGGCGTTCTCCTTCAAAATAAAGAACCGTGTCTACCATATGTTCGAGTATTCTCGGACCCGCAATTTGACCGTCTTTCGTCACATGCCCGACGAGAAATATCGCGATGTTTTGCGTCTTCGCGATACGCATGAGCTCAGCTGTGGATTCACGCACTTGCGTAATGCTTCCCGGGGCAGATTTCACTTCCGGGTGATGAATCGTCTGGATGGAGTCGACAATGACAAACTTCGGTTTTACTTCTTCGATCGTATGATGAATTTGCTCCAAATCGGTTTCAGCATATATGTAAAGTTCATCCGATAAAACGCCAAGTCGTTCCGCGCGCAGTTTCGTTTGACGAATCGATTCTTCACCTGAAATATACAAAACGCGATGACCTGCATTCGCAAGTAGCGAGGATACTTGGAGGAGAAGCGTTGACTTACCGATACCTGGATCTCCGGCCGTTAGAAGAAGAGAACCCGGTACAATTCCACCGCCGAGAACTCGGTTTAATTCACCTAAATCGGTTTCCACACGAGGTTCTGCATTGATTTCAACTTTACTGATTGGCATGGCTTTTTGACGCACATTTTCAGAATGCTGGAAAGCGCCTCGCGGACCTTTACTCACAACTTCTATTTCTTCGTTCATTGTGTTCCATTCGCCGCAACCTGGGCAGCGTCCCATCCATTTAGGAGATTCATAGCCACAATCTTTACACATGAATTTTGACTTTCGTTTCGACATATTTACCTCCAAAGACGGAAAGGACAGTCCTATCCCGCCAAAAGTTCCGACGGGGGACTATCCTGGTTCCACCATTATTTTTCTGCGATTACTTCTTCTTTCGATTCGACGCCTTCTGTTCGAACGACAAATTCGTCTTTTTCGACATCGACTACTACTTTACCTCCAGTTAAGACTGTTCCTTTTAGGAGTTCTTCAGATAACCGGTCTTCAATATGTTTTTGAAGCGCGCGGCGTAATGGTCGAGCACCGTATTCAGGGTCGTAGCCAACTTCGGAAATCTTCAGTTTCGCTGCGTCTGTTAATTCTAAGACAATATCTTGTTCATGCAGACGTTTTGATAATTCATTTGCCATAAGCGTAACGATTTTACGCAAATGTTCTTTCTCAAGTGAGTGGAAGACAATCATTTCGTCAACACGGTTCAAGAACTCCGGACGGAATGTTTTCTTCAACTCTTCCAGCATCGTTTTTTTCATGCCTTCGTAATTACGATCGGAATCTTGTAGATTAAAGCCGACATAACGATTCTGTTTAAGGGCATTCGCGCCCACGTTAGATGTCATGATCACAACTGTGTTTCGGAAATCGACTGTACGGCCTTTTGAATCCGTTAGTCGACCATCTTCTAATACTTGAAGAAGAATATTAAAGACGTCTGGATGCGCCTTTTCAATTTCATCAAGCAAAATAACGGAATAGGGTTTACGGCGAACTTGTTCGGTTAATTGACCGCCGTCATCGTGCCCGACATAACCTGGAGGCGAACCGACTAGACGAGAAGTGGAATGCTTCTCCATATATTCGGACATGTCGACACGAATCATCGCATCTTCATCGCCAAACATTGTTTCCGCCAGCGCTCGTGCGAGTTCCGTTTTCCCGACCCCTGTAGGCCCTAGGAAAATAAATGAACCAATCGGTCGTTTTGGATCCTTAAGCCCCGCACGCGCGCGTCGAATGGCTTTGGAGATGGCTGTGACAGCTTCCGCCTGACCAATTACGCGTTCGTGTAATGTATCTTCCATTCTCAATAACTTAATCGACTCGGTTTCGGCGATTTTTGAAACCGGAATGCCGGTCCACATGGCGACAACTTGGGCAATGTCATTCACCGTTACTTTCGATTCTGTCTTGCCTTGTTCTTCTTTCCACGCTTTTTTCGTTTTATCGAGTTCTTCTTTCATCTTCTGTTCCTTATCGCGGAACGAAGCAGCCTTTTCGAACTCTTGGCTTTGAACAGCCTCATTTTTCTCAGAACGAATGGCTTCTAATTTCGTTTCAAGTTCTTTCAAGTTCGGCGGTGTTGTGTACGAACGTAAACGCACTTTCGAACCCGCTTCATCGATTAAGTCAATCGCTTTGTCCGGCAGGAATCTGTCTGAGATATAACGATCCGACATTTTCGCTGCAGCTTCGATTGCTTCATCTGTAATTTTCACGCGGTGATGCGCTTCGTAACGGTCGCGCAACCCTTTAAGAATTTGAATCGATTCGTCGACAGATGGTTCGTCAACTTGAATCGGTTGAAAACGTCTTTCGAGCGCGGCATCTTTTTCAATGTATTTACGGTATTCATCCAGCGTCGTTGCCCCGATACATTGGAGTTCTCCGCGCGCTAATGACGGCTTCAAAATATTCGATGCATCGATGGCACCTTCCGCGCCGCCTGCACCGATTAGCGTATGAAGCTCATCGATGAATAAAATAACGTTGCCCGCTTGGCGGATTTCTTCCATTACTTTTTTCATGCGGTCTTCAAATTCGCCTCGGTATTTCGTACCCGCGACGACCGTACCCATATCAAGTGTCATCACGCGTTTATCGCGAAGGATTTCCGGCACTTCATTGTTCACGACTTGTTGTGCAAGACCTTCTGCAATCGCCGTTTTACCAACACCCGGCTCTCCGATTAGTACCGGATTGTTTTTCGTACGGCGCGCAAGCACTTCAATGACGCGCGTAATCTCATTGCTTCTTCCAATTACAGGGTCGAGTTGTCCTTCACGGGCCACTTCCGTTAAATCGCGCGCAAGTCCATCTAGCGTCGGCGTTGCGGCGGAAGCAGATGCGTTGGCATTTGAACCGCTTGAACTTTCAGTAGTTCCCAGCAATTGCAATACTTGCTGGCGAGCCTTGTTAAGACTGACACCGGCATTGCTAAGTACACGTGCCGCGACGCCTTCCCCTTCACGGATAAGCGCGAGCAAGATGTGTTCTGTTCCGATATATGAATGATTTAACTTCCTTGATTCATCAACAGATAGTTCAATTACTTTTTTCGCACGCGGTGTGTAGTGAACGATAGGACCAACGTCTTTTGTGCCGGATCCGACAAGCTTGTTGACACCTTCTTCAATCGTTACAAAACTGACATCGATTGCTTCAAGCGCTTTCGCTGCGATCCCCCCGCCCTCGCGAATAAGGCCAAGCAAAATATGCTCTGTGCCAATGGACTCGTGTTTCATTCGAATCGCTTCTTCTTGGGCAAGTTGCAACACTTTTTGTGCTCGTTGTGTAAATCGGTTAAACATCATAATTCAGTCCTCTCCTTCTACTATATATAATCTATTCCACAACCTTATACGTCGTTAAACGAAAATAATTAAATCTTTCTAAAGAAGGTCCGGTTTCACTTGATTTGACCTAATTTGACTAATTATACTTCAATGAAATGCAAGGTTCAAAAATATTGCCTATTCTTCCGTGCCTTTTTCAGTAGACGGCCGAGAACCATCAATGGCCAGTCGTTTACGAAAGAGTTTCGCTCTGAAAATATCACGCTCTTCTTGCGTTAAGTCCGTTTGGGCAAATTGCTGAAGAAAACCCGGTTGCATGAAAATCATGAGTTCATTGAGAATTGTCATATCAACATCTTTGATGATGCCCAAGTCAATGCCTAGCCGCACATCCGATAAGCAACGAGCGGCTTCGCCGGTTTGCAATAATCGGGAATAGACAAGCGTCCCAAGCGAGCGGAACAATCGATCTTCTAGCGCGATTTGCGATTTTTCTACCAGTAATTTTCTTGCCCTACGTTCATGGGCGAGAAGATGCGATGTGATATTGCTGAGGTCTTCCAGGATGTCTGCTTCGGTTTTTCCAAGCGTTACTTGATTGGACACTTGGTAAACATTGCCGAGCGCCTTGCTTCCTTCACCATAACTTCCCCGAACCACCAAACCTAAACGCCCGATTGCGGGAATAATTCGGTCAATTTGTTTCGTGATTGTCAAGGCAGGCAAATGCATCATGACCGAAGCCCGCATTCCGGTTCCCGTATTTGATGGGCAACTCGTCAAATAACCAAAATCTTCATCAAATGCATAGGGCAATTCTTTTTCTAAAATATCGTCCACGTGGTTGGCTTTTTCAAAAGCCTCTTCCAACTGTAAACCAGGATAAATGCATTGAATTCGAATATGATCTTCTTCATTGACCATGACGCTTATCGACTCATCTGACGACAATAAGACTGCACCATGTCGATCCGGGTTCGTTAAATGTGGACTCACTAGATGTTTTTCAACGAGCACTTCCCGGTCCAATGAAGAGAGTTCAGACATTCTAGAATAGGTATAATCATCTTCGTTGTTATCCAATAAAGTTCCCGACACGATTTTATCCACGGCTAAAGCTTCGTCGTCATTGGCGGCGATTGGAAACTTATAACCTCTTAAATTCCGTGCCAATCGAATGCGTGTGGAGAGTACAATATCCGAGTTTTCACCGTGAGCAGTCATCCAACCCGTCGCTGCGTTTTGAATGAATTTCTCAATCGACATTGCGTTCTTCACCTCCATGCGCAAGCTGCTCTTGGAGTTCATTTGCTTCGTCGCGTAAAGCGGCAGCCTCTTCAAATCGTTCTTCCGCTACAGCGGCTTGCATTTTTGCGCGTACTTCTTCAACTTTGCGTTTGATTGCGTAAACTTTGTTAAACGAAACAGGTATTTTTCCCGTATGGGTTGTGTGACCACTATGCAGTTTGCCAAAGACATTCGGAAGATGTTGCCGGAACGTATCATAGCAAGTCGCACAGCCAAATTTCCCGATGTCGAGAAACTTCGAAAATGTTAATTTGCAACCCGGGCATTCGATACTTCCAAATTGATTGCCGCGGGCTTGTTGCTGCTCCGTTTTGAATGGCTCCGTTCCGCCGAACCATTGTGATAAGAATTGCTGAATCGATAACGGTTCTTGATGTGGATCAAAATGAAACGTTTCCGATTGGAATGCGCACTTCTCACATAAGTGGCGTTCGACAGCCTCACCGATATACCCTTTTTTAATGATGACGGAAGCGGGTCGTTCTTTACAACTTTCACAAATCATAGTGTGCCACCTCACTTTTGTTTGGTTACTAATTTCTCTTCTTATAGCTGTTCATAAATAAGCGTTATGAGCATTGCGCGCAAAATACGCGCTCGAATTTCATCGCGTTCCGGCAGCGGAATACGGATGGTCGTTCGATCGACTGCCGCAAGTATCAGCTTAGATTCGCGTTCCGAAATCACTTCTTCATCGATGAGCCGATACACAACGTCCAGCGCCATCGTATGCGAAGCGCCGCCGTCGAGACCCGATAGGATATGTTCGATTAATTCTTTACGGGTGTTTGGCCGGACACGAAAAATACGAATATAGCCACCGCCGCCCCGTTTCGATTCAACGGCATATCCACGCTCTGCTGTAAAACGGGTATTGATCACGTAATTGATTTGCGATGGCACGCATTGAAATTTCTCCGCAACTTCATTGCGCTTAATTTCAATAATGCCATTCTGTTCTTTTTCGATAATCGTTTTTAAATACCCTTCAATAATATCAGAAATGTTTCGCACGTCCTCACCTCTTTCATCACGGGCGATAAGGTATTGACTTTGACTATCTTTGACTTAATTGTACAATCGAATTCCCCGATTCGCAATCGATTTGCATTGGGTTTGGTGATCAGAATCAGTATCGGCGGATGAGGGGGGTGTTTAGACATTGGATTGTGATGTGGGAGCTAGCAGAGTTCGTCGAGGCAGGGTGGGAGACGGAGACCGTTGCGGGAATAAACTAGCGTGTTACGGGAGCAAACACAGGCGATACGGGAAGAACCAACGGCGTTGCGGGAATAAATTTGCGCGGGACTCCGTTGCGGGAATAAACAGGCGAGTTACGGGAGCAAACACAGGCGATACGGGAAGAACCAACGGCGTTGCGGGAAGAAATTTGCGCGGGACTCCGTTGCGGGAATAAACTAGCGTGTTACGGGAACAAACACAGGCGATACGGGAAGAACCAACGGCGTTGCGGGAAGAAATTTGCGCGAAACCCCGTTGCGGGAATAAACAGGCGAGTTACGGGAGCAAACACAGGCGATACGGGAAGAACCAACGGCGTTGCGGGAATAAATTTGCGCGGGACTCCGTTGCGGGAATAAACTAGCGTGTTACGGGAACAAACACAGGCGATACGGGAAAAACCAACGGCGTTGCGGGAATAAATTTGCGCGGGATCCCGTTGCTGTTTCACCAGGTAAAGATTGGCCTCGTTTACCAGCACGCTGTCTAACACCATTTAAAAAAGGACTTCCCTCAACCTGGGAAGTCCTTTTCACTTTATTTCACACTCGTATTCGTCAATTCCCTAACCGGTAAAAATTGTTCTCCAGTTTCTAAATACGTCAGAACCAGTTTATCGCCTTCTTGAATATAGATTGCGAGTGGTTCAACCTCAGAGGAAACGAGGTAATTTCGACCATCATCCGCCAAAATCGACACTAGCGTGAAATCGCCGACACGTTCTTTAAACACACGAACGACCGTGATCGCCGCTTTTGCCTCTTCTGCATTCGAACTGCCGTCAACCGTGCTTCCGCCTCGCTGAAGTGCTGTCTTATATAGTTTCAACGCTTCGTTCGGCGTGGTTCCATACACGGATATTTCAGGATTCGCTGCCGACACGATAAAGTAGTTTTGCAAGAATCCGTTCGAGTCCAGAACCGGCGTCAGCCAGCTGGCTTCGCCGTAAAAATTATACAGAACCGGCATTTCGCCAGACCATTTCTTTTCAATAAACTTCTTTTCGATAATCTGTAGAGCCCCTTGCGAATCCATATAGGACTCTTCAAGATTCCCAGTGTAATAAGTCGCCTTCCCTGTACGGCCATCTGTTAACGCATAGCCTAACATCGAATCGACGCCTTCTTTCGGACTCGTGAAGTCTGTGAAGTAATACATATGCCCTTCTTCATCGAATATCGGACTCACATTTGCTTCTGTTCCTTCATCCGAAGGAAGTTTCACGTCTTTCTTACCGACAACGGAATTCCAAAAACCATGAATGTAATTCCCGAAATAACTGTTTTGCAGACTTACAGCTTCCGGAGAAACCGCACCGTTAATAAATGCAGGCACTTCAGCAATCGGGAATTTCTCGATATCGCCTGTCGCCGGGTCCATCATGACAATACCTTTAACGTCAAAACCGTTACGCGCGGTAATAAATTCTCCGTATGAACGAATGTAATGAGGTTTTCCTTCGTCATCAACCTCCAACTGGACGTCGCCGTAAAAAATGAGGTTCGGCATGGCCATTCTGATGTGTCGCTCCACATTCTTGCCGAAATAGGAGGACGGCGTGTAAATCATTTCAGCTTTCACAAATTTCGGATTGTCTGCTGAATCGGTCGCGCTCATCGTAAAGTATCCAGGAGTGGACTTCGCGCTAAACCATTTGAAGAATCCTGAAAATTCAACGGGCGCGATATAGACGAAATCATCGCCCACCTTCTGGATTTGCAAGTTGCCGAGTTCATAGTAACTCGTATTCGGAACTTGGCCGAACGCTTTTTTCATTTTATTCCGCGCGAATTTCGGCGGAACACTTGCCGGCGTTTTTGTTTCATCAAACGCTGTAATTTCCACTTTCTGATCCATTTCCACCGCTTTAAATTTCTTGTCTGCGTTGAAAAGCGGCGCGCTCAGTAGATAGACTACGAACACGGCTGCCCCGATAAATAGAACGATTTTCGGTTTGCGGTCTTTCGGTCCCGCGAACGCTACCCCCATGAAAGTGATGATAAGCAGCATCACCCATAATGAAGTCCAATTTCTATCTAAATTGGATAGGTAATAAACGCCGAACACGATAGCTGCTATCAAAGCCGCGGTGCTTGCCAAGGCTGCCCAACGGTTGAACACTAACTCTTGTTCTTCATTTTCCTTATTCCTTTTCACAGTTGTCGCGAACGGAACGATAATTAGACTAGCTACAATTCCGACTATAATGGAAAATAATAATAGATTAATCATATGAAGCACTCATTTCTTGTTAAGGATTTTAACTACTTCCCTCTATACGATTAAAATACGAAAACGTTTCATTTCTTCCACAAGTTTTTATTAGAAAAAAATTCTTCAATAAAAAACGGACCTCCCTAAACTCTGGGAAGTCCGTTTTGTGTCATCAAGATACCGGTTGTTTTAACGGTTCAAGATCAACTTCAAATCCTAGATCTTCTAGCATTTTCCGGTCTTGATTGTCTTCTTGACCTTCAGTAGTCAAGTAATCACCAATGAAAATCGAATTTGCTGGATATAATCCAAACGGTTGTAAGCTACGTAAATTTACTTCTCGACCACCCGAAATTCGAATCTCTTTCGACGGGTTAATAAACCTGAATAAACACAGTACTTTTAAACAATAACGCGGAGATAACTCATCAACTCCGCCAAGTGGCGTACCGTCAACAGCATGTAAAAAGTTTACAGGGATCGAGTCTGCATCCATTACATGAAGACTGCGTGCCATTGCGATAACATCTTCTTTTGTTTCACGCATACCGATAATAACTCCGGAACACGGCGAAATGCCCGACTCCTTGACTAAATCAACCGTATTTACTCGGTCTTCGTATGTATGTGATGTCGTAATACTTTCATGATGGGCTTCAGATGTATTGATGTTGTGGTTGTATCGATCGACGCCCGCTTCTTTTAAACGCACTGCCTGTTCTGTCTTTAATAATCCTAAACAAGCACAAACTGTCATATGTTCATGTTTCGATTTAATTGCTTTAACAGAATCAATGACTATATCAAGTTCACGATCAGCAGGACCACGCCCACTCGCAACGATACAATAGGTACCCGCATTCAGTTTCGCCGCGCGTTCAGCACCAGCAATAATCTCTTCTCTTTTCATCATGGAATACTTTTCGATTGGCGCTACGGATACGATTGACTGCGCACAATACCCGCAGTTTTCCGGGCATAATCCAGACTTTGTATTAATGATCATATTGAGCTTAACTTTGTTACCAAAATAATGTTTTCGGATTTTATAGGATGCATGGAGAAGGAGCAGCAAATCGTCATCCGGGCTATTTAAAATCGAAAGTGCTTCATCATCAGATAATACTCCCCCCGCAAGGGCGCGTTCCGCTAAATTATCATATAGTGTCAAAATTAACGCCTCACTTTCAACACTTTATACATGCGGTGCCCGAAAATTCCTGCCAATACAGATAGAAAAATATCTTTCGGCAATGGCGGAACCATCCATAACCAAGCGATTTTGTACGTAAATGCATCGGGTGCCGCCGCCCATAGTTTATAAGCAAAGTACATCCAGTTCGTCCCGAACAAGTAGTTAATCGTACAACCAACGAGTGCTGCGAAAATATAACTGTTTAAATGACCATTTTTCTCAACGATTTTTCCGACTATGTACGCTACGAATATAAATGAAACAATAAATCCGAATGTCGGGCTCATTAACGATCCAAACCCTCCGCCAAATTTCGCGAAAACTGGCGCGCCCGCAAGCCCCACAAACATGTAAACCGTCATCGAAATCGCACCCAACCGGCTTCCAAGAATTAAACCTGCAAGAATCGCGAAAAATGTCTGAAGCGTGATCGGCACGCCGCCAACTGTTAAAAACGGGGCAAATGCAGTTATATTCGCTCCGATCATCATGAGCGCTGCAAACATACCGCTGTAAACCAAGCTTAATGCGCTCATTCCACTTTTTGTCTTTGCCGTTGCTGTCGTCATAAGTCACCTCTATTAGTTTGTCATGTTTTTAATAATAAGAGATAAAACCATTTGAGTCAACTGGATTTCAATTAAGGTTAACCTAAAGTGTTTTACCCATAAAAAAATACCGACAGCTGGATGGCCGTCGGTACTTATTATTTCTTTTTAAATTCATCTTTCGGAAAAAGAAAGTATGAAATAATCCCGCTGACAACCACAGCGCCGATCGTGATGAGGACGCGTGATGTTTCGGGCACTTCGGTGTGGCTCCGATTTAACATGAACCAGCTACCCCAAGCAACAATAATCATAATCGGAACCACGTACGCTAAAGCTTTCAACTTGTTCACCCTCAGTAAGTTTTAATAGCTTTAGTCTACCATAATTCGGTTTTAGAACCAGCGTGAACGGCCTCTCCTGCCGAACTCAGGACCATAGCCACCTCCGAACTCCGGTCCAAAACCACCACGTGGGACGACTGGTGCTCCCATTACGTCCTCCGTCGTTTCTGGATAATAATGTCTTGGTATATCGACGTAATGATGTCTATTCACATTGACAATCGGGTGAATAACAGGAACTTCCCGCGGCATATATTCATCGTGAAATCTATATTCCGGCGGGCATACAATCGGCATAACATGATTGTCAGGGCACTTTCCATGATTCATCATACGATCACCTCCTCCTTCTAGTACATGTTTTTAAAAGGAGAATAGACGGGCGAGCGACTATGGGCAATTGAAAAGAATGAGAAATGGGGCTGTGTGTTGCGGGAATATATGTGGAGACTCGTGCGTTGCGTTGCGGGAATAACGTTGGTCGTTACGGGAGCAAAATGACGCGATACGGGAACAAAATCTACGACCCGCGCGTTGTGGGAATAAACTAGTCTGTTACGGGAACAACGTCGGCCGATACGGGAGCAAAATGACGCGATACGGGAACAAAATCTACGACCCGCGCGTTGTGGGAATAAACTAGTCTGTTACGGGAGCAACGTTGGCCGATACGGGAGCAAAATGACGCGATACGGGAATAAAATCTACGACCCGCGCGTTGTGGGAATAAACTAGTCTGTTACGGGAGCAACGTTGGCCGATACGGGAGCAAAATGACGCGATACAGGAACAAAAACTACGACCCGCGCGTTGCGGGAATAAACTAGTCTGTTACGGGAATAACGTCGGCCGATACGGGAGCAAAATGACGCGAGACGGGAATAAAATCTACGACCCGCGCGTTGCGGGAATAAACTAGTCTGTTACGGGAACAACATCGGCCGATACGGGAGCAAAATGACGCGATACGGGAACAAAATCTACGACCCGCGCGTTGTGGGAATAAACTAGTCTGTTACGGAAACAACGTCGGCCGGTACGGGAGCAAAATGACGCGATACGGGAATAAAATCAGCAACCGCATCAGTTCAGAAAATCAACACTGTTAAAATAAACATAATGTTTTATAGGCCATTTTTTCATATAGACAGTCTTCAATTTTCATGGTATTCTAATTTCAGAATATTATGTTAGGAGGATGAACAAATTTATCGTTAAAAAACGTGTTGAACCCTTAATTATCGAGAGCCTTCGGGCGGCTTTGTCTCGACTTGATCCAACTCACGAGAAATATGCAATGCTAAATGGGATGTATTCTTCTCGTATTTCAGGTTTAGCCGGGGAGGATAAGGTAGACCAAGTTTTCCAGAAGTACAAATTCTCGATGCAACATAAAATTTTTAATGGGCTTTCCCTGACATCAAGTACAGATTTCCAAATTGATTCACTGTTCATTACCCCCGCATACGCAGTTGTAATCGAAACCAAAAACCTTGCCGGTTCGATTAAGGTGAAAAACAATCCACCTCAATTGCTACAAACTCTTGATAATGGCGATATAAGAAGTTATGTAAGTCCTGTTTTGCAAGTGCAGTCTAATAAGGAATTGCTACAAGATTGGTTCCATAGCCGGAATATTTCACTTCCCATTTATGGCATCGTCGCCCTTGCTTTCCCAAAGAAAGATGTTGAACTATTTGATACAGATATCCAGTTTTTATACCCTTCCGGAATTCCCTCATATATCCGGAGTCTCCCAACAACCCCTCATTTGTTGGATGAAAAGAACTTTTCCCTTTTGATTAATGACCTTTTTCACAGCGATAAAGAGTTTATTCCTAATCCGCTTTGTCTAACCTACTCTTTACAAAAAAATGATATCTTTACGGGCGTTTTCTGCCCTGCCTGTCGTTTTTTAAGTATGACTAAATATAGGGGCGGCTGGCGTTGTCCAGCATGTGCACACAAAAGTTCACAAGCACATGTACAAGCCATACGTGATTGGTTTCTTTTATTCGGAGGAAAAATGACAAATAAAGATTGTCGTGAATTTCTTAACATACACCAACGATCAACAGCTACCCGAATTTTACAAAGTATGGATTTGCACACAGCTGGAGAAAAGCGCAATCGCACCTATGCAATATCCACTTTTAGATAAAAAATAAATGGAGGAATCATATGATTGGACTACTACCGGAAGAAACAATAAAAGTGTATTTATCAGAGGAAAACACGATTGAGTTGCCCGAAAAATTCTGTAAAAAACTCAACGCCGAATACGAATTAACCCTTGACATACATGTGGATCACATCGTTATACGCCCAGTTCCTAAAGACCCGCATGACTTTTATGAAAAACTATTAACTCAGGTTATCGAGGAGGGATTCAAAGGGAGTAAACTAATTGCAGAAATGCGGAAAAGACTTATACAGCATCAAGGAATTGCACGTGCGATAGCTGCCGATGCAAGAGCAGAAAGAAAAAATGTGGAATACATCGCAAGCATGAAAGAGTTAGAATTGGAGAGTCGACTAGACAGTGATGATTGGAGATACGAAAGCTATTAAATTAACTAAGGGAAATTGACAAAATAAAATTAAAAACGTGCACTAAGCCCCCCAGTGCACGTTAACTAAATTACAACATAATCATTACGATTAAAACAATAATCGGAATGGTAATTACCACCAAAATCCCAATCATAATCGCGATTGCTCCGAAACCACGCCATGCCGAGAAGTTATGCACGAGTCCGAGTCCTTTTGACAAAACGACCACGGCGTATATCGAAACCCCTAATTGGATCAGATTAAGCGGAAGATAAAAACCAATCGACATATTCGTTATGGTGAAAATATCAACTGGCTGCATAAATAGATTCTTTCCATACAGGATAACTGCGATAATCCCAAGCGGCATTGTCCATATGGTTGGTATCAAACCAGCCGCAACCGCATAACTCGTATTGCGTATCGTTCCGGTTCCTCCCAATAGTTTCCCAATCCAAGTGTAAACGACAGATGATAATCCCAAACCTGCGACAGTGCCGATGATTGACAATATCGTAATAATTAAAAGAATAACGGGTAATGAAAACTCAACAAAAAACCCTTGATCCGCGAACGCTAAGATTCCTGTAGCAAAAGATGATAATATGGCCAAAAAGATTAAATAACTAATCGGTTTATTGTCCATCATGTATTGCACGGTGTTCTTGGGCTGAGACCAAATCGATAATAATGGGTTCATACTGTAACCCCCCCTTTATTTCATTATCAAGCCGTTGGAATAAATTGTCTACCCAATTTTCAAACTTCATTCATGCTGCTAATTCTTTTTTGAGTCGAAACTGATTCATTCGAACACTTCTAATCTATGCAACAGTTCATTACGGGATTTATCGAAAACAATATAAATTCATAATTCACGAATGAAAACAGGCGTGTTTCCAACAACCAATTGGTCATTATTCGCCGCTAACTTCAAAATAAAAAAAGAGTCCTCCTTTTTAGGAAAACCCTTTGTATGACACGTATGTTAGGCAATTTTATTATTGATAAGTCTCAGGTAGTTGTTGGTCTTGGAATAAGTGTTCCTTTGCTTCTTCCGCGCAGGAACTAAATATAGGTGCGCCTTCACCGACCATTTTTAACGAAGCAATATAATCTTCGTCATGTCTACGCGCCATTTCTTCTGGATCAACTGGTAAACGATTCATAAACGATCAGCCTCCTTTACATAATAACCGTGGCTAAATGTGACGGGACAAGAAAAATCGCTTAAATCAAACCGATTATCTAGTTATAGTATACCAAATCTTCTGTCACTAGTAAACTACTACGCTTCATTCGTTATACTTTCCAGGTGTAAGGTTATACTATGCAGTAGGGAGGGATTTTTATGCAGAGAGTAATTCTTTTTGACGGCGAGTGTAATTTCTGTGATGCCAACGTGCAATTTATTATCAAACGAGATCCGTACGCACACTTTCATTTCGCATCGTTGCAAGGTGAAACAGGTACGAAGTTCACGAATAAATACGGTATACCCGAAGACGTAGACAGCCTAGTCTTGATTGAAAAAAATAAAGCCTTTACAAAATCGGACGCCGCGCTTCGCATCGCGAAAAAACTTGACGGGTTATGGCATCTGTTATTCATATTTATACTCGTCCCGCGACCGATTCGTGACGGCGTTTATAACTACATCGCTAAAAATCGCTATAAATGGTTCGGCAAAAAAGAACTGGCTTGTTCATTACCATCCCCGGATGTTAGAAAACGATTTTTATAAATCAAAAAAGCCTTCTGGATTTCTCCAAAAGGCTTTTCACATTCATACTTGCAATGCTTCATTTTCTTCAGCGGTAAAGGCACGCGATCTAACTAAGAAACGTTTTCCTTCGACGCCTTCGAGTGAAAACATGCCGCCTCGACCTTCAACTACGTCGATAATGAGTTGCGTATGTTTCCAATAGTCGAACTGGTTTTTATGCATATAAAACGGTGCATCCCCGATGTGACCGAGAAGGACGTCTTGCTCCCCGATTATTAATTCGCCGTCTGGGTAGCACATCGGTGACGACCCGTCGCAACAACCGCCCGATTGATGAAACATGAGCGGTCCATGCTTCTTTTTCAAAAACTCAATGAGTTCCAGTGTCGCGTCAGTCGCAATCACACGTTTTGTCATTGATCTACTCGCTCAAAAGAATCCTTGTTTGTTTTCGTTGTAACTAACAAGCATGTTTTTCGTTTGCTGATAGCCGGACAACATAGCGAGATGGTTTTCGCGTCCGATACCAGATGCTTTGTAGCCTCCGAAAGCTGCATGAGCTGGGTAGACGTGGTAGCAATTCGTCCAAACGCGTCCTGCTTGAATGCCGCGCCCGAAACGATATGCCGTATTGACGTCGCGTGTCCAAACTGCAGCGCCTAGACCATATAATGTGTCATTCGCGATTTCGAGTGCTTCTTCTTTCGTTTTGAAAGTCGTCACGGAAACGACAGGTCCGAAAATTTCTTCTTGGAAAATCCGCATTTTATTGTCGCCTTTAAAGACTGTCGGTTTGACATAATAGCCTTCCGCCAAATCTCCTTCGAACTTGTTTTGTTCGCCGCCCGCTAAACATTCCGCGCCTTCTTGCTTACCGATATCTAGATAGGACAAGATTTTCTCCAACTGTTCCGTTGAAGCTTGAGCGCCCATCATTACTGTTGGGTCGAGCGGGTTTCCTACTTTAATCGCTTCTACTCGAGCAAGTGCCCGTTCCATGAATTTATCATAAATTGATTCGTGGATTAAAGCACGTGACGGACATGTGCACACTTCGCCTTGATTGAGCGCGAACATGACAAATCCTTCGACAGCTTTATCGAAAAACGCATCGTCTTCGTCAGCAATATCCTCAAAGAAGATATTCGGCGATTTTCCGCCCAACTCGAGCGACACCGGGATTGTATTTTGAGATGCATATTGCATAATTAGACGTCCTGTTGTTGTTTCGCCTGTAAAAGCAATTTTCCCGATGCGTGGATTCGATGCAAGCGGCTTTCCTGCTTCTAGACCAAAACCGTTTACAACGTTTACGACACCTGCCGGAAGTAGATCTTCGATTAATTCGACAAGAACCATAATCGATGCCGGTGTTTGTTCAGCCGGTTTTAAGATGACGCAGTTTCCAGCTGCTAGTGCTGGTGCTAATTTCCAAACCGCCATTAAAATCGGGAAGTTCCACGGAATAATTTGACCGACGACTCCAATCGGCTCATGGAAGTGATACGCGACTGTATCATCATCAATTTGGCTTACGCCGCCTTCTTGCGCACGAATTGCCCCTGCAAAATAACGGAAGTGGTCAATTGCGAGCGGAATGTCCGCGTTCAATGTTTCGCGAACCGCTTTTCCATTTTCCCACGACTCCGCAACAGCCAACATCTCCAAATTTTGTTCCATGCGATCTGCGATTTTGAGTAAAATATTTGAGCGTTCCGTTACAGACGTTTTTCCCCATGCATCTTTTGCGGCATGCGCTGCATCAAGTGCAAGTTCAATATCTTCTGAAGTTGAACGGGCTACTTCCGTGAAAACTTTCCCCGTAACCGGCGTCGGATTATCAAAATACTTGCCGCTTACCGGCGGTGTCCATTTCCCACCGATATAATTTTCGTACCTTTCCTTGTAATTCACTTTCGCTCCGTCCGTGTTTGGAAATGCGTAAACTTGATTCTCTACTGCTTGTACCATTTTCCATTCCTCCCATTTCGATAATTTTCTAAAACATGTTGCGAATAGATTCCCTATGAATCTACTTGCCTACCAAATTCCTGAAATTCTAAGAGGTTGCACACTCATTATGTCAGACTAAATATAATATTTCAACTAAATAAATAACGAGTCTTGTTTTAGTGCGGATTTACGACAAATAAAGTTGTAATTCGATAGTATTCCCCAGGAAATAGGGTGAAAATAATCCATTTTTCGAGCCGACTATAGACCCTTCAATTCTATTAAAAGAATCAAAGTTCATTGTAAATAACTTTTTAAAACCATTCACAACTGTTAATAATTATCTGATTCATCTGACACCACTCCCTGCTCTGTTGGGTTTCTCCGCCAACATGATGATTTGACGTGATTTTTTCACGCACTACTATCCTATGGGCGGGTACCCGGGAATATGCCTAAACAGGTAAAGTTTTTTTATTCTACAAAAAAAGCCTCTCCATCTTTACGAGATAGAGAGGCAATTCTTATATAGTTATTTTAGATAAGCCCAAGCATACTGCGCGTACAGTTCCGCACCGGTGGCAAGTGCATCTTCGTCAATATCAAAATTTCCATGGTGATGCGACCATTCAGTATCTTTTTTGGCATTCCCACTCCCTACGAGCGCGAAACTGCCAGGGGCTTTGTCTAGATAGAACGAGAAATCTTCTGCGCCCATTGTCGGCTTTTCAGCAAAAATAACGTCAGATCCAAATGCCTCTGTAGCAACTTGCTGAACGAGAACGGCACTTTCCTCATCATTAATGACTGGTTGCGTGCCGCGGATGTACTCAACTTCTGCAGTAGCGCCGTATGTCGATGCCACGTTTTGTGCGTAGTGACTAATGCTCTTTTCAATATGATTTCGCGTCTCTTGATTAAATGTGCGAACAGTTCCTTCTATAAGCGCATTCTCAGCAATCACGTTAAAACGAGTGCCGACATCCATTCTTCCGATTGTAAGTACGGCTGCGTTTTGTGGATCGATTGTTCGCGAAACAACTGTTTGAATATTCATGACAAAAGAAGAGGCAACGAGTGCGGCGTCGATGCAATCTTCGGGAATCGCCCCGTGTCCGCCTTTCCCTACGAAATTAACCCTGAAAATATCAGCTGCGGCAAACGACGGTCCAGGTGGGCATGAAACTTTATGCGTCGGCATTTGCGACCAAATATGGATACCGAATACATTATCGACACCATCCATCGCGCCTTGTTCGACCATCGCTTTTGCGCCTTCGGCAATTTCTTCAGCGGGTTGGAATATAAGACGTACATTTCCTGGAAGATCATCTTTCACTTCAGACAATGCTTTTGCTGCAATCAAAAGCATTGATGTATGGGCGTCATGTCCGCAAGCATGCATTTTCCCATTCACTTTTGACGCATAAGGGACGTGGGTATTGAGCTGTTCAACTGGTAGCGCATCCATGTCTCCACGCAGTGCAACTGTTTTTCCGCCCGGTTGACCTTCTATCGTTGCAATGACGCCAGTCGGTTCGGTTCTTCGATACGAAATGCCAAGCGCATCGAGATAATCACAGATGAATTGGGTTGTTTGCACTTCTTCCCACGGCAATTCCGGTTCGCTGTGCAATTTTCGTCGAAGCGCTGTTAATTCGTCGCTATATTGAGTGATTAAATCTTTAATCTTTTGATTAATCATGACGTCTCTTCCTCCATTAATCGTTTTACCGTTTCGAATAAAATATTTGTGCCAGCTGCCAAATCACTTGCATCCGACCATTCTTCCGGACAATGGCTGAGTCCGTCTTTACTCGGGATGAATACCATTCCACAAGCAGTGAAATCTGACAACACCATCGCATCATGCCCGGCGCCACTTTGCATGTTGCAGTTCGTAATTTCTAACGCATCGCTCGTCTCCTTCAAAATGGAACGAATATTTTCATCCAAAAACTTCGGTTGAATATAGAGCATTTCCTCCACACTGATATGAATGCCCTTCTCTTGCCCGGTAGCAATTCGTTCGTTAGTACGTCGAACAGCTTCAAGGATATTTTCTTCCTTGCCCGCTCGTATATCGATTGTGAAAGTAACTTTATCTGGAATTACATTCGCACCGTTTGGATAAACATTCAATCGACCTGTTGTAATTACAGTCCCTTCCCCTATAGAGGTTGCCAGTTCAGGCAAGTCACCAATAATTTGCGCGGCTGAGACAAGGGCATCGGAGCGCCGGTTCATGGGCGTTGTACCTGCATGCCCGGCTTGCCCTTGCACGGTTACTTCCAATTGCGTCAGTCCCACGATCGACTCAACAATACCTACCTGGATGCCTTTTTCTTCGAGAATCGGGCCTTGTTCGATATGCAGTTCTAGAAAAGCACGAATGGTTTCGTGATCACGCACCTTCTTTTTCAAGGGATCCAGTCCAATGGTCAACATCGCATCTTCGGCTAAAACACCATCTTTATCCGCGAGCTTTTTAAAATCCTCATCGGAAAGCATCCCCATCATGCCCCTAGAACCCATGAGTCCCCCGCCGAACCGCGAACCTTCTTCTTCCACAAGCGCGATAATTTCGAGGGGATACGTTGGCTGCACGTTATTTTCTTTGAACAATGCAGCTACTTCTAGCCCGACAACAACACCTGCAGTACCGTCGTAAGCACCGCCATTCGGAACAGAATCGAAATGAGAACCGACAATAACAGATGGCTTGTCTGGTGAAGTTCCTTCGAGTTTCCCGAAAATATTTCCAAATCCGTCTTCAGACACTTCGAGACCGTACTCGATCATTTTTTCTTTAATAAAGTTTCGCGCCTGCAAATCTTCTTTGCTATATGTAAGCCTCGTCACGCCTTGACCTGGCGTTGACGTAAAACGGTTTAATAATTCTATATGTTGTTCGATTCGTTCTTGATTTGCCTTCATAGACTTATCCTCCCACTACTTATAAAAATCCAACAAAAATGCCAGCGAGAACGACAGAAACTATTGTGACGCTGATAAAACCGCCGACCAGCATCGGTGGAAGCATATGACTCGTCAATACTTCACGTTCCTTTTCATCTTCCGTCAAGGAGACAATCACTTCATTCGTAATGATGTAATCTGCTGGGAAGCCATACAATGCAGTCAAAGAAATAGCGAATGCCATCTCCTTGCTCACTTTTAGCACTTTACCCATGAAAAATGAAAATATGTACATGCCGAAAACCCCTAACCCGATACATACAACAAGCGGGTACAGAATATCCATCATCATTTCCGGAGTAGCAACTTTCAAACCGTCGAAAACAAAGAGCATTAGCGCAAGAATCGCAAATCCGAATCCATTTGCCTTTTGCAACACTTGACGCTCCAAAAACCCGATACTCGTTGCAATGACGCCGAATAATAAACAAAGAACATACGGACTGATTGTAAAGAGCGGCGCAACCAACTCCGACGTTAGGTATGCAAGGTAGCCTACAATGGCCAGTCTAAAAAACTTAAAGTAATCAGTATTATATTTCGAGGGCATTTTGCTAAATAACTTGAGTTCGTGTTGTTCTGGACCGCCGTTCTTACTTTCCGACTTCTCCGCCAACTCCCCATTTCGAAACTTACCAAGAAGCATTTTACCTTCTTTCTTTAACACAAATGAAGTCAATGGGTATCCTGCAAATCCCTGCATCACGTATATAACAATCGCAAATACCGACAACATCGTAAGTCCGGCACCTGCTGCGCCTTCTGACATAATTAACGCTGATACGATACCACCGACGAGAGGCGGAATCGCAACAAGAACTGTTTGCACATCAAACAACAACGTACCGATTCCAAACAATATGACAACAATCCCTAAAATTCCTGCCAGGGAAATTAATATTGTTTTCCACTGCCTCATCAATTCTTGAACAGACAATAATGTACCCATATTCGTAATCAGCAAGTAGATTAACATTGTTGCAACAACCGGTGGTACACCTGCAAGCGCGACAATATCTTGCGGGAAAAAAGTCCAATAACCAAGCAAAAATAGGACTGCACTGATAAACACGGAAGGGATCCAAGCTTTTGTGCGAACTGCGACAAGATCTCCGATGAATAAAATAGCTACGACAAGCACTAAAGCGAGCATTTGCGACACTAAAATCCCTCTTTTCTAATAATAATGAATTAACTTACACTATCACAAAAGTTTGTGAAATAAAAGTGTATCTTTTTACCATTATCAAAAACTTCTTTTTATTGAGAGATTTACACTTTGTTCATATCCCTTTAATAATTTGTTCATATTTTCCATGTAATCTATATATAACAAGAAAATACGAGGAGGAATTAATTTGGAAACAGAAAAGAGAAATAGTCCTTGGAAACGGTTTTTATCCACTGTAGGCGCTGGTGTCATTGGTTCTGTGTTGACACTCGGAGTTGTTTTCAACACGGATTTAGTGCCAGCAACATCACAAAATACCGCTGGGGTTCAAGCGGACAACACCCCTTCCTATAACATCGAACAAGCATCGGCAAAAAATGCCCCCCTTTCACTTTCAGATATGGTTGAACAATCATCAAATGCGATTGTCGGTGTCGTGAAGTATCAAAGCAACGGAAATCGTTTTGCGCAAAACGTTGAAGATGTTGAAAGCGGCACGGGATCCGGCGTTATTTATAAAGTAGACGGGAACGATGCTTACGTCGTTACGAATAATCACGTCATTGCAGATGCGCAGAAAATTGAAGTATCCCTTGAGAGCGGAGAAACGACGACCGCTGAACTTATCGGGCAAGACGCGCTCAGCGATTTAGCCGTTTTGAAAATCGATGCGAAATACGCGAAAAGCGTCCTTGAATTTGGTGATTCCGACAAGCTTCGAGCCGGAGATCCAGTCGTCGCGATTGGAAACCCGCTTGGTCTCGAGTTTTCTAGAACGGTTACACAAGGAATTGTCAGTGCCGTCGACCGAACGATAAATGTGGAAACAGCGGCTGGCGCTTGGGAATTAAACGTTATCCAAACCGACGCAGCCATTAACCCTGGAAACTCCGGCGGCGCATTATTGAACGCGGCTGGCGAACTGATCGGCATTAACAGCTTGAAAATCGCGCAAGGCGGCGTTGAAGGACTCGGATTCGCCATTCCGAGTAATGAAGTCGGTCCGATTGTCGATGAAATCGTTAAAAACGGAAGTGTTGAACGACCGTATATCGGTGTCGGCCTTGCCAATCTCAACGAGGTTCGCGCGGAGTACGTGCAACATCTTCCAGAATCTGTCGAAGGCGGCGCCATGATTGTCAGCGTCGACCCTGAATCAGCGGCCGGAAAAGCCGGTATCAAAGAACAAGATATTATTACCGAGATCAACGGCACAGCCGTGAAAAACTCCACTGAATTACGCAAGTATCTTTATTCGGAACTGAAAGTCGGCGACAAAGCCTCTTTCACCATCTACCGCGGAGCCGACAAAATAACGATTGACCTTACTTTAACGAGCAATAGTAAATAAAAATCTGAACTTTACCGAGTACTTGAATGATTAATTGTTCAAGTACTCGGTTTTTTCTTTGATTGAGTTGATTTCCGTCTCGGATATGCAAACTGTGGAGCTCGCTTGCACCTGATGTGGTTTTGCTTGCACTCTAGGGTAGTTTGCTTGCACTTGGTAGATGTTTGCTTGCACTCAAATCATTTTGCTTGCAACTCGTGACCTTTGACGCACTCGAAACACCGCACGAGTTTCAAGACAAGGGGTTTCTAGTTGCTTATTTCTCGTTTTCACTTTAATTTTAGAATAATGACAACTTGGGAAGGAGGCGCCGTTTGTTGAAAATTTTAGTAATTGAGGACAATGAAAGTGTCTCCTCGATGATTGAATTGTTTTTCTCGAAAGAAGGAATTGAAGGCGAATTCGTTAAAGACGGTCTTGAGGGCTTGAAACGGGCACGTGCAGGCGGTTGGGATTGCCTCATCATCGACTGGATGTTGCCCGGAATGGAAGGCATTATGATTTGCCGGAAATTACGCGCAGAAAATTATTCCGGCCCGATCATCATGCTCACCGCAAAAGACAGCGAATCCGACCAAGTGCTAGGCCTGGAAATGGGCGCGGATGATTATGTAACAAAACCATTCAGCCCATTAACATTAATGGCTCGAATAAAAGCCGTCACAAGGAGATACTCGACACATACAGCTGAACCAGAACAATCAGGAATCATCAAAACCGCTCATTTTATTATTAATCAAAACACGCGGGAAGTATTACTCGACGGAAAACCCGTCCAAAACTTAACGCCAAAAGAATTCGATCTGTTACTGCATTTCGTGCAACATCCAAAACAAGTATTTTCACGCGAACAACTATTAGAACGCGTTTGGGGTTTCGACTTTTACGGAGATGATCGAACGGTGGACGTCCACATTAAACGTTTGCGAACAAAAATCGCGACTGATACGCAGCCGTTTTTCCATACGGTTTGGGGCGTCGGGTATCGTTTCGATGAAACCGTTGGTGATTCCACTTGAGGATTAAATACTTATACCAACAACTTGCCAGTCACTTAAGCGTGATTATTGTCGCTTTCCTGATTTTAAGTTTAGTGTTTTCCCAGTACGTCGAGAAATTCGTTTACGACTCGAAAACTGAAGAACTCGTGACCTACGGGCAAAACATTTTGGCAGATACCGAAAGAAACCAACTTAATTCGAGCAGTATTTTAAAATCCTATGGACATATTCTCGATGGCCGAGATATTCAGTACAGCCTTTTCAATGAAAACTCGGTCATCACGTATTCAACCGGACAAAAAACGCCGCTCATTGAATTGCGGGATGAAGAATGGCAAGACATCAAAAATGGCAATATCATCACCGTTAAACAAGACTTCAACCGTTTTGATGAAGCCGTCACTTTTGTCTTGCTACCGTATTTTCATAACGACCGATTCATCGGCGGGATCCTGCTCACCTCTCCCATTAAAGGATCGCGTCAAGTCGTCTCGCAAATGAATACCTTTTTACTCTACACAACCGCCATTGCGCTCGTGTTTTCATTATTATTGAGTTGGATTCTATCCACCTTTCATGTCCGACGCATTAAACGACTTCAAGAAGCAACATCGCTTGTTTCAGGCGGGGATTATTCCGTACGCATTCCTTCCTCCAACTTCGATGAAATCAGCGAACTGGCGGGCGATTTCAATAGCATGGTGGAGAAACTGAATGACTCTATGGAAGAGATTAAAACATTGGAAAATCGGCGACGCCAATTCATGGCAGACGTCTCCCACGAATTAAGAACGCCGCTCACCACAATTCGCGGCATTATCGAGGGCATGAGCAACAACATGATTTCCGAAGAGGAAAAAGCAAAAGGACTAGGACTTGCCAGCAATGAAACACGACGTCTCATCCGCCTAGTCAATGAAAACTTGGATTACGAAAAAATTCGATCGAACCAAATCGAGCTGCATAAACAAGATATTCATCTCATCGAGTTATTTGAAATCATTAAAGATCAACTCGGCGATATGGCTGCTGAAAGGGACAATGAAATCGTTATTTCTGCAGAATCCGATGTGATTTTGCATGCGGATTATGACCGTTTGACGCAGATTTTGATTAACATCACCAAAAACAGCATTCAATTTACTGAGAACGGCGTTATATCTTTACGTGGATTTGAGCAAAATGAACATGTCATGATTGAAATTTCCGATACGGGCGTCGGCATCGATCCAGCTGATATTGAAAAAATATGGAGCCGCTTTTACAAGGCGATTTTATCGAGAACGACGAACCCTTATGGAGAATTCGGCCTGGGGTTATCCATTGTCAAACAACTCGTAATGATGCATAATGGAACAATTGATGTTGCAAGTGACCAAGGAAAAGGAACAAAATTTACAATTACTTTGCCGAAATAGGGTATACTACTAATTAGCATTCGGAAGTTTTCATCACCAAATTCTATTTGTTAATAGTTTGTTCATATTTCGCATGTACAATCGAAGTAAATCTAACATTTATGGGGGAGAAATAATGCGCAAGAAGTTCATGAAATCACTGCTACTCACTGGTTTGCTAGCAATCGCATTCGTTATCGCGGGTTGTTCAAATGATGGTGAAAAAGTAGCAACAGTCGACGGTCAAAAAATTACAAAAGATGAGTTATACAATGCAATGGTAAAAACGGGTGGTCAAGAAGCCCTTTCAGTATTAATCGACGGCAAATTAATCGATCTTGAAGTAAAAGATAAAAAAATTAAAGTATCCGACAAGGAAGTCGAAGATGAGTTTGCAACCTTCGTTGAACAAACTGGCGGCGAAGAAGCATTCAAATCCGCTCTTGAACAAAGTGGAATGAGCGAAAAAGAATTCAAAGAAAATATTGTTGAATACTTATCACTTCGTAAATTACTAGAACCACGCATTGAAATTACTGATGAAGAAATCGAAGCTTATTACGAAGAACACAAAGAGCAATTGGGCCAACCTGAACAAGTAGAAGCAAGCCATATTCTTGTTGAAGATGAAAAAACAGCAAAAGAAGTCGAACAAAAGCTTAAAGACGGCGGAGACTTCGCGAAACTTGCCGAAGAGTATTCACAAGATCCATCCAATGCAACGAACGCGGGCGAACTAGGATTTTTCGGAAAAGGTAAAATGGTTCCGGAATTCGAAGAAGTTGCATTCGCAATGGAAGTTGATGAAATCAGCGGTCCTGTAGAAACGAGTCACGGTTTCCACATTATCCACGTCACGGATAAAAAAGAAGCAAAAGAAGCTTCACTTGAAGATTCAAAAGAGCAAATTAAAGACGCTATTTTCGAGGAAAAAATGAACACAGAATACGAAGCCTTAATGGGCGAATTGAAAGAGAAGTACAAAGTTGAAAATACTTTGACTGAAAAAGAAGGAAAATAAGTCAGCGTTTAAAGGAAAAGCTTTCGGGCTTTTCCTTTTTTTATTGGGGAATTAGCCTGTAATATAATGGGTTCAGAGTTTATTACCGTTGCTCTATGGTTTATTCCCGTAACGACGCTCGTTCATCCAGTATCGCCCGGGTTTGCTCCCGTAACTCAATCGTTTATTCCCGCAACAGGATCCAGCGCGATTTTATTCCCGTAACGACACTCGTTATTCCCGTATCGTCCGGGTTTGCTCCCGTAACTCAATCGTTTATTCCCGCAACAGGATCCAGCGCGATTTTATTCCCGTAACGACGCTCGTTATTCCCGTATCGCCCGGGTTTGCTCCCGTAACTCAATCGCTTATTCCCGCAACGGGATTACGCGGTTATTTATTACCGGGATTCGACACGTTATGATCGTTGCGCAAATTTCGATTCCCTCTTTTTCAGAACCAATAGATGCACAGCGAACATCACAGTTATAAGCCCCATCGAAACAATCCAACTCACGATTATTTTCGCCTCATCATTAATCGATGTAAAATTGAACGCTATCTGCGGCGCGAACAGTAAAACGGGAACCACAATGGCTATCCACTGATTTAACCAAACGGCCCCAACAACAAATATTAATGCACAAATAATCGCTATGACAATATTCATCTTCGGCGACGCTACATACAATGGTTCGATAAAAAACGTGCTTGAAAGAGCCACTACGATAAACAATAGCATGACAAACGTGACTGCGAAAAATGCCGTAAAAAATAATTTCTTACCGGTCCACTCCTTTTTCGCCATATTTCTAAACAATGCCCAGTAAATAATTAGCGATACCATCCCCACAGCCGGCACCCCGATTAGCTGGATGATATTCACTTCAAATGCACCGTTTATCGCACTGCCCATCACCGAATACGCCACAATAATTAGCCCAATAAACGGAACACACTTCAACCAAGCCGCATAATCATTCGTCATCTCTTTCTCCAACGACTCCATGTACGCTACCGGCGATCCTGCCGTAATACTCTCAACACTTTTCCCGCGACTTTCAAGTTCCGCAAGATGATCTTCCAGCTCCCCCGTAACCTCGACAATTTCCTGTTCATTTTTCCCCGATGTGAACAAATACAGCCGAACGTTTTTGACAAACTCATCACTTCTCTTTGATAGCTTCATGATGCTCCCCCTCCCTTTCCATCAGCAAATCAACGCCTGTTGAAAGCTCTTTCCAACGGGCTTTAAAACTTTCGAGCTCTGTTCTTCCTTCTGGAGTCAGCGAATAATACTTCCGTCTCGGTCCGTTCGGAGATGGACGCATCGCGGTCGATACGAACCCTTCTTTTTGCATCCGCAGAAGCACGGGATAGATGCTTCCCTCACTGACCATCGTTAATCCGAATGTCCCCAATCGCTCAATCATTTCGTACCCATACGTTTCCCCTTTGCTGATGACTGCAAGAAGGCAGCCTTCTAAAACTCCTTTTAACATCTGACTTGATGAAGCCATCCAGTTCCACCTCCACATCGCTATCTTGTAATACATACTAGCAGGCATAAATAAATATGTCTACTAGTTTGTATAACAAGATAGCCAACAAAAAAATCGACTCCAACCAGAGTCGATTTTCTACAATTATGCTTCTAAATGTTTCAATGCTTTCGCGACTTTCACTGTACGTTTCGCTTGGTGTTGAACCGCTGCTTTAATCGCTGCTTCATCATCGGCCATTTTGCCGTCTTGACCGACAGTTACACTTGTTCCATATGGATTTCCGCCAGCCGCATAAGCAACCGGATCTGTATATCCTGGTGCTGCTACAATCGCGCCCCAGTGGTACATCGTTGTATATAACGAAAGAATCGTTGCTTCTTGTCCTCCGTGTGGATTTTGTGCGGATGACATTGCGCTCACTGCTTTATTCGCAAGCTTGCCTTGTGCCCAAGATCCGCCTGTCGTATCCAAGAAGTTCTTCATTTGCCCAGGCATATTTCCGAAACGCGTCGGCACGCTAAAAATGATGGCGTCTGCCCACTCAAGATCTGCAGGCGTCACTTCCGGAACATCTTTCGTTGCTTCAACGTGCGCTTTCCAACCCGCATTTGAATCGATTGCAGCTTGTGGTGCTGTCTCAGGCGCTTTCAATACTCTTACTTCTGAACCCGCTTCACTCGCTGCTTCTTCTGCCCACTGTGCAAGTTGATAGTTTGTACCACCCGAACTGTAATAAACGATTGCTGTTTTTAAATTTGACAAATCATCCATCTCCTTTGTACTTGTGTTCCCGAATAGTCTATATAAGTAACCCATATTTATTCACCCACCAGAGGAATTTGATTTAGAACTGGCTTCGGTACCAATCCGCTGCGACAGCAACTTCGGAACCCGTTAACGTATGCCCGTTCATCTCCCAGTGTACCGTTGTCTTTGCGCCAGCACCTCTTAAAAGCTCATCCAATTCCTCGGATTCCGCAGCGGGACAAATCGGATCATTTTTCCCCGCGGCGATAAACACCGGAACCTCGGATAGATTCGGCATCTGAATCCCGCGTAACGGAACCATCGGATGATGCAAACTTGCGCCTTTTAACGAATCATCATAATGGAACAATAAACTTGCCGCGATATTGGCACCGTTCGAATAACCGAATGCTACGATATTCGAGCGATCAAAGCCGTGTTCACTTGCAGCTTTATCTAGAAAGTCATGAAGCTCCTTCGTGCGAAAAATCAAATCTTCCTCATCAAATACACCTTCCGAGAGACGACGGAAAAATCGCGGCATGCCATTTTCCGATACATTCCCACGCACACTCAATACTGAAGCTTCCGGATCAATCATCTCCGCAAGCGGCAATAAATCCTGTTCTGTCCCGCCTGTACCATGCAATAATAATAAAACTGGTTTCGACGCATCGCTACCTTGTTTAAAAATATGCTTCAAGTTTCATTCCTCCTTACAATTCTTTTCCCATATAGTTCAAAAAACAAACTATCTCGAATTCAAGGTAATGTTATCAAACCAGATTCACATTGTCAAAAAGGTTGTTTCATTCAAAATTGGAAAATCGCCAATATTGCCATGCGATAACCCCGGACATCCAAGCAAGACCCTTGCTCCTGCTTAAATGGATGGTTCGCCATTCGCTTCCTTCCCCGCGAGCGATATAAATTTCGTGATGAGGTGCTTGATCATGAAAACCTGTCATATCAAACGTGCCGTCGCGCCTGAAAACAGCCCGCACTTCATAATCGACAGTTGGCGCGGTAACGAGCGGATTGCCGACAGCATGCGTCAATAGAAAACCGACTTCTCCCGGTTGATGTTCGCTTTTTTCTAACACGATACCATCGCTTGAAGCGACTCCGTCTTCACGGACTCTTCCAGAACGGTCATAGGCAATCGTACGACCAATATCTTTCGTAAACGTCATTGATCGGTGATTAGGATAATCGAGATTCACATTGACACATGTACGATACTTTTCACTTTCTGGTTGAAAATCTCTGCCGTCGCCTTTAAAAACATGATTTTTCGACAACAAATTTGGATTGACAACAAACTCTTCAGTTAAAAATGTAGCATAGCGAAATTTCCAATAATCTACGTTTTTACGATGGTTCCTCTTTAAGACAGGGACTAATAAGAGCCTCGGCTTCGCAATTAATTTCGATACGGTATAACGCTCCATAGCTGGTTCTGAACTGGCTGAGGCTTGATTAAACCTCTCGAATACATTCGATAGAATCGATTTACTTCGGCTCATTCGCTCCTCAGATTTTTCTAGCGGCCGCTTCGAATGAATCCGATATGTATAGGGTTCATCTAACGAGAAGTCGCGGTCAATATAGCGATTCCCTTTCACCGTCTGCATATAAATGCCGTTCCGATAAATTTCATAGGTGTCGACATCTTTTATTTCCTCCCACGATAAAGCAATTTGCGACTTTGCGACGATGGTCGTCATCACAAGAAACTGGAGTGGATTTTCAGGATTTCGTTGTTCGGCAAATGCCGAAGTTTGCAGTGCGATGACATCTACAACTACATCATCGATAAGTCGTTCGATTGAATAATTGTACATTTTCGCGTGTTTAAAATTACCATCGCAAAACTCCGCGACAGTCCCTTCATAGAGGAGTTCCTCGTCTCTGTAAACTTGATAAATTCCACCGACATCCTTCCAAGTGAAGGAGATTAAGTCATGCTTATGTGTTACGGTTTCTACTTCGAAAAGGATATTATTGTCCATACAAAAAGCCACACTCCCTCTTAAAGGAAGTGTGGCGTATTTTAAAGTTTGCTATACGTCTTTACTTACATTTCAACGCCGGTCAACGCAAGCGTGATGCGACCTTTGATATTTCGTGTCGTTTCTTCTATATTTTCACCATTTGTAATTGCTGAAATGATCGCGACTCCCGATGCGCCGGCATGTATGACCTTGCTCGCTTTTCCCTCAGTGATCCCACCGATTCCCACGAGGCACAAGCCGGGAAGATGCGAGACGATCTCCTCGACAAGTTCCGTCCCTACTGCGGGTCCGGCATCCTCTTTAGAATCAGTGTCAAATAATGGACCGACGCCGACGTAATTCGCTCCTGCGTCTGATGCGGCTAATGCTTCATTTACCGAATTTGTTGAAACGCCGAGAATTTTGTCCTTGCCGATTTTCGAACGCACTTCTGAAACGACACCGTCATCTTGCCCGATATGAACGCCGTCTGCGCCGATTTCAAGCGCTAAATTAACATCGTCATTAACAATGAATGGCACCTTGTATTCTTCGCATAGCGCTTTACATTGTTCCGCAAGTTCTTTTAATTCGGCACCGACGCGCGCGCCTTCCCCTTTTTCTCGGAGTTGGAAAGCGGTGATACCGCCTTTTAACGCCCCTTCAAGTACTGCAAGCGGATCTCTTTCGCCTATGTTTGGTGTCCCCATTACAAAGTATAATTGTAGTTTGCTTTTATCCAATGATCGCAACCCCTTCTATAAGTTTCTCGTTTTTGATCCGATGGCCATACGCCCAATGATTTGTTGGCCCATGACCTCCGCCGATAGTTAGACCATCTTCAATTGCCGCATGGATAAAATGCTTTGCGGAAACGACCGCATCTTCTAGTTTTTCCCCATTCGCTAGAAACGCCGACAACGCGGCTGCGTAGGTGCATCCTGTTCCATGTGTGTCTTTAGTGTTTACCCAAGATGAGCGAACTGAAAACTTTGTGCCTACTTTCGACATAAACACATCTTCAGCAAAGGCTGCATCCTGACGATGGCCGCCCTTGATGACAACAGCCTTCGCGCCTAAGGCTAGTATATGCCCCGCTGCCGCTTCTATGTCTTTATCCGTTTTGATGGTCAATCCCGTTAAAACTTCAGCTTCCGGGATATTCGGTGTGACAACAGCCGCTAACGGTAGAAGGACAGACTTCAATGCCTCTACTGCCTCATCGTGGAGTAAGGAGGCCCCCCCTTTGGCAATCATGACTGGATCGACAACAAGGGGTATTCCAGTATCCCGTATCGAATCGGCAACTGCATGAATAATTTCAGCCGAAAATAACATGCCCGTTTTGATAGCTTTCACTGTAAAATCTTCTGTAACTGCTTTTATTTGCGCGGAAATAATCTTTGGTTCCATTGCTTGAATTGCTGTCACGCCGTGTGTGTTTTGCGCCGTGACCGCTGTTATTGCTGATGTGCCAAATACGCCGAGTTCTTGAAAAGTCTTGAGGTCCGCTTGAATTCCAGCGCCACCGCCACTATCCGAACCCGCTATTGTCATTGCTACATTCACCATATAGAAACACGCCCTTTATTAAGATAAAAGCCGCCCCTGAAAACGACAGGAAGCGGCAACCATGAAAATAAAAGGCGCGGATGCCCACTTTCCTCCGTCGGTATAATCCGAATCAGGTTCCAAGGGTCCGCGCATACTCGCACGTCTCAGCCTATAAAAGGCACCCCTAGTGGTTATCAAACTATTCAGCTTTGACTCAACTATAACACACTTAAACGGAAATCTGAAATGGACATCGTGAAATGTTTTCGACTTTTCGGTGAAATATTGGTGTTGGCGGGTTTTATATAACTACTTACTAATCCATCACAAAGACTTTGCCAGTATCGGGAATAACCATTATTGAAATTTTTTCTGACATTGAATTTACCCCTTCAAAAAAGTAAGCCCAGTTAGTTTCAAAAGGATTCCATTCATTGTCTGGCAGGAGCGGAACGTTATACGTTTCTTCAATCGTAATATCATGATTGTTAAGCACCTTTTCCTTCGCTTGATTAAATGTCAATTCTGGTAAAGAAAAATATACGCACAACAGAAATATAAAAACATAAGTAATGTACCCCAAAATCCGCCTTTTAGCCGAAACAGTTTTTCTAGTGTCTATATTATGTTTAGAAACAATAACGTAAGATACCAAGAATGAAATTAGCACACCAAAAGGCATGACATTGTTGTAAACTTGCCAATTAACTAATTCGAGTATTATATAAATAATTAGTGAAATGATGAGTCCAGGCATGTAATCCTTCAATAAATCTCCCCTATTCAACATTGATTATGAAATATATCTTCTGGTATTCGACCTCTAAATTTAAAAACCCTTTTTCACTTTTCGTATTTCTATGGTATAGTGAAAACAAATTGAATGATTTTGCCACTAGGGGTGTCCTTTACAAGGACTGAGATGCATATGGATATGCGGACTCTTATTACCTGATCTGGTTCATACCAGCGGAGGGAAGTGGGACTGCGTATTTTCACGAACTTAATTCAAAACCGCAGGCCGCTTCCCGACTATCAGGGAGCGGCTTTTTCATTTTTAAAAATGAGTGAAGGCGGGAACAGTTTATGAATCAAACCGAAAACCTCTTAACAAAACTACGTGCAGAGCAACCACTTATTCATTGCATCACGAATATCGTAGTCGCGAATTTCCAAGCAAACGGCTTACTAGCACTCGGCGCATCACCGGTGATGGCGGATGCAATCGAAGAAGCTGCGGAAATTGCGGCAGTGTCGTCTGCGACCGTATTAAATATCGGAACGTTAAAACGAGATACCGTTGAAGCCATCATTTTGGCTGGAAAAAGCGCTGTAAAACATGGTTCTCCCGTTGTACTTGACCCAGTTGGCGTAGGGGCTACTTCTTTCAGAAAAGAAAACGTCCAACGAATATTGAACGAAGTGGACGTCACGCTTATTCGTTGTAATGCAGGAGAACTTGCGGCGATCGCGGGGGTCGATTGGCAGGCAAAAGGAGTCGATGCGGGTGATGGCGATGCCGATATCGAAGAAATTGCAAAAGAGGTTGCGCGTAAACATAATTGCCTTGTTGCCGTTTCCGGAACTATCGATATAGTGACTGATGGCCATGAAATCATGAAAATAACAGGCGGACACCCGCTTATGACGCGCGTCACTGGCGTTGGATGCTTATTAAGCAGTGTCGTCGGAGCCTTTTTAGCAGTTGCCCATGAAAATCAAATGGAAGCCGCCGCTACTGCACTAACTTTTTATAAATGCGCTGGTGAAAAAGCCGCAAAACTTGCCGTTGGACCTGGCGATTTCGCCGTCCACTTCTTGAACGCGCTTTATTCAGAGGAGGCGTTTGAAGAATGAGTACAAGAAAACTAGCGATTATGACGATGTTTGTGGCGATAGCTGTCGCTGGATCAGCTTTTGTTTCATTCCCCGCGGGTATCGCGCGCGCTTACCCAATTCAACACGCAGTCAATGTGCTGGCGGCGATTATGCTTGGACCGATTCCTGCGCTTACGATTGCATTTGTGACGGGACTCGTTCGCTTGTTAACCGGGACAGGATCGCTTCTTGCATTTCCGGGCGGCATGATTGGCGCTTACCTGGCGGGCGTGATGTATAAACGATTTGGAAAGACCGCGTTTGCCGCGATTGGCGAAGTAATCGGGACTGGCTTCATCGCCCCGTTGTTTGCAGTTCCGTATGCGAAAATCTTGATGGGCACAACGGTAACGACTTTTTTCTTTGTACCGCCGTTTCTCATTTCCAGCTTTAGTGGAGCGGCATTAGGTTTACTTCTAGCTGCACGATTACAACATACAACAGTCGGGAAAAAACTTGGAACATTAGAGTGAACCCAAAAAGCCGCCCTGGCAATTGCTAAGGCGGCCATTGGTATTTTATTTTCCTATTAGTACTTCGTCCCAATCGACATTTACAAATTTTTATGCCGCGCAATCATCCCAAATCCGTTCTACAGAAACATCTTCAGCATGGAATTTTATACGATAGACATCGGGATTTGTGAGATTCGACCATTCTTCAAAACCAAACCGCTTATCAAAACACCTCAATAATAATGTCATCAGATTTCCATGTGTCACAATGACCGTGTGCGAATCATCTTTCAATTCTTTCACAACTTTATAGGCGCGCGTCATCGCTTCTATCGACGACTCGCCGCCTTTATATTTTAAATGGACATCCGAAAAACTATCCTCTAATTTTCCCATCCAATCTACTTCATTTTGCGAACTAAGCACGCGCTCAGTCAAATCGCTATTTTGCTCAATATACAATCCTTTTGATTCGGCAAGTGGTAATACCGTGCACCTTGCACGTACGAAAGGACTTGATATGATTCGATCTATTTGAATTTCATCAAAACATGATAACAGTTTCTCTGCTTGCACCTTACCTTCTGGCGTCAATTTCGCATGCGGCGACTGCCCCTCAGCCTCGCAGTGACGCACGAGATATAATACTTTTTCCATAATTAACACCCCACTCTACTTTCCCCCGGAAACCATTAACGGAAACATTTAATACTTTATTCATTCAAATAAAAAACAACGCCAATATTTCAGGACGCTGTTTTTATATTAAGTAAACGGATAGGCATGAACAATATTCCCCATACGCCCCGTTGTAGTTACTGCTTGCGACAAAGAATTCAATATCGCTTCTTCAGTAACTTCAGCGGCAGCAAGGAAAAGATCATTCATAATCGCCTGATCTTCTCTTAAATGCAAACTGCTTTCGACACTTTCCGAGGAAGAATGCTTTATTTTCTGAGCTGTCGAAAAAGCAATGACGATGTCTCCGCTTCCATTACTAAAATGACTGCCAGTCCTGCCGAGCCCGATTCCGCATCTTTTCGCGATTCTTCGCAACTGCCTGCTAT